>JBEICQ010000071.1:0-10309 GCA_040383885.1 Flavobacteriales bacterium
GCTCTGGCGGGTAAGCGGATAATTCCTCAAGCCCATGGCAATGCAGGAATCGATGCCTATGGCATAAGTTGCCCTTGCATTTTCAAAGAAACAAATCAGGAGCAGGAGGACAGATAAAATATTTTTACTTTTCATAAGCATGTGTACTTATTTTTGATACATGTTTTCAATCCACACAGGAATCATTTTTTTTCGCTCTTTGAGCATTTTTAGAAAGCGCTCCTCATCACCTGCCATACGCGAAAGCATGGGTGAAGCGATGTATGGAAAAACAATCAATGACAGCAGGTTGCATACAAATTGAACCAATGGTTGATCGGGTAGGCGTTTGGCATTAATTTCCTCTCTGTATTGTTGTGCAAAAAAAGACCGGGTAAAAACCTTGTCGGGCTGCATCTCTCCAAAGAGTTCATCTGCATGAGTGCCCAGGTTGTTCATGATAAATAGCGGAAGATTGGGTTCTTGCTCCAATAAATCCAAATATCCCTCGGTGATGTCAATAATTTTTTGTCTGAAATCTGACTCAGGCTGCATCATGATAAGCAAAAGACGCTGCATAAATGTCCGCATGGTATCTGCCATGATTTGCTGAAACAGGTTCTCTTTGCTCCTGAAATAATAGTTGAGCAGGGCAAGGTTGATGCCCGAAGCCTCTGCAATTTCCCTCGTCTTAACTGCTGCATAACCCTTTTGCTGAAACAGCAGCTTCGCCGTCTGCTTGATACGCTCTTCAGTGAGTTCCCCTTTTTTCATACCCGGGACACAAAGGTAAAACTTATTTCAAAAATTAAACAAATGATTAAAACAAAAGATTAATGATTGGCTAATTCTCAAAAAATCAAAGCCATAAAAAATGATATCCACTTTTATTCCGGGAAAAAAAATACCTCCACACGCAAACAATTCATACCATAATGCGTTAATTTGGCATCAACAGCAAACATCATGAACATCACACAGGTTAGTTTACGCAATGAGCTCAATCGTCGCCGCAAAGCTCCGGCAGATGTTTTAGATCAGGTAAGACAGATCTTCGAGAACGAAGAAAAGCGCGAAGCCGAGATTCTACGAAGGCTCACGCAAAAAGCGAAAGCGGAAGACCTTCCCCTCGAATTACATGAGGAGGACAAAAAAAATCTGTATCATGTAGATCATATACGCGACTTGTGCATCCAATACAGACTGCGTTTTCTCCCTTCATCGGTGTATAAAAAAGATTTTCCGGTGGAGGCCTTACACAAAATCAAAGCCTTCGAAAACCGTTATGGCTACAAGCCTGCTGCTTTTAGCATGGTGGCTCCCGAGGCAGTATTCAGCCTGAGCGATATCAATGCCGATCCCATGCTTTTTGCAGACCTTGGCAATGGCTACTACTACCTTCTTCACACATGGGGCCGCGACATGAACCGCATGCGCTCTATTCTCTGCTATCCGCTCAGAAGCATCTACCACTTTACACTCAGTGTGTTTATTGCAGCCCTTGTCTTTTCATTCAGCTTCCCATTCAGCATCATGGGCTTTCACGACAAGTTTGAATTCTCCGTGCGCTGCTGGTTTGCACTTCATTGCATGATTGCTTTTTTTGGCTTTGGAATCTTTATTGGCTCCACCACACAGCACCGCTTCAGCGACAGCAGCTGGAACAGCAAACACTTTAACTCCTGAGCTTATTTGCTCAGCCAAACGGCAGCCTTTAGTCCGGCAGTTTCACTTCTTAGCTTCAAGGCGCCTAATGATACTTCCTCTGCACCTCTTAACACCAATGCGGCTACTTCTGCCTCGCTGAAGTCACCTTCGGGACCAATCAAAATTGCCGACTTGTTTTTTAGCTTCACAGAAAGGAAATCCTGAGCATCTTCTCTTCTGCAATGGGCCAGGTACAAACTTGTTTCACCCGTATGCAATGATTCATCAAAAAGAGGAAGGGGCGCATGCAATTCCGGAAGCCGGGGATTGCCTGATTGCTTGGCAGCAGCAACGCAGAGCTTGCGCAGTCTTTGCATATTTACCTGCGGCTTTTCTGTATGCGCACATACAATGAAACGGATGGCAAACACTCCCAGTTCTGTGCATTTTTCAACCAGCCATTCCAGGCGGTCATGGTGCTTAAGAGGAGAAATCCACAATTCATGTAAAGACCTTGGCGCGGTAAAAGTAGCATGAACAACTTCAAGCAACGCCCGGGATTTCTCAATAGAAGTAACCCGTGTTTCAAACAGCATGCCTTTGCCATTGCTCACATGTACGCCATCACCTACTCGGATGCGAAATACTTTTACCAGGTGCACAAACTCTTCGCCGGAAAAAATAATCTCCCCGCTGTCTGCATCTTCTGCATAAAACAATTGCTTATGAAAAGTTTGCATGTCCTATTGTTCTGCTATCACACCCAGGACCATGGCCTGCTTGCCTTGAACAAGGATACTTTCTTCTCCCGAAGTCAAAGGGATAAGCTGTCCGCTCAGCAGGTTTTTTAAACGGTATTTTCTTCCGGTTACTTCCATGAATCGCTTCAGATTAAGCTTCGTGGCGCTTGATCCGGTATTCATGATGACCATCACTTTTTCCTGTTCGTATTCCCTGGCATATACATAGATATTTTTTTCAGGGATAAAATGTTTGTAGCTTCCTTTGGAGATGGCTGCTGAGTTTTGTCTCAGGCGGCTCAGGGTGGCAATCAGGTGATGCATGCGTTTTTCATCTGTATTCAGAGCAGTGGTATCAAATTTATTTACCGCATCATTCTTCCAGCCGCCCGGAAAATCTGCTCTGACCTTCCCATCCGGATTGGCAAAATTTTTCATCAGTATTTCTGTTCCGTAATACAAACATGGAATCCCCCGCGTGGTGAGCAGCCAGGTGATACCCATGGCCATGAGATCCACATCTTCTTTTGCCACCGAAAAAAATCTGCTTACATCATGATTATCCAGAAACACCACTTGTCTGCTTGCATCGGCATACAAATGATCCTGCGCAAGTGTGTAATACAGTTTGGCCACACCATCTGTCCACTCCTGCTCTTTGGTGAGCGCGGCACTGATACTGTAATTGGCCATAAAATCGGTGATTCCCGGCACCAGACAATCGCCCTTTTTTACCGCTTCCTGCTGAAAGCCTGCCTGGATGGAAACGGTATGGTCCCATACCTCGCCAAACACGCCGATATCCGGAAAATCTTTCTTTAGTGTAGACAGCAACCTGAGCATAAATTCCTGGTCAGCATAGGCATAAGTATCAATCCTCAGCGCATCAATGTGGGCGGTGGCAATCCACCACAAATAAGATTGTATCAGATAACTCTGCACTATCGGATCGGATTGGTTCAAGTCAGGCATGTGTTTGTCGAACCAGCCACGCGAAAACTTGTTGAGGTCATCATAGGATTTGTAAGGATCATTGAGGATTCCCGCCCTGTAACTTGTGCGCGTAAACTCACTCCATCGGTTAAACCAGTGCGGAAAAGGCATGTCGCGGTAGAGGTAGTGATAGTCCCCGCAGTGATTGGGCACAATGTCCATCACCATTTTTATCTTGCGTTCCTGCATCGCATTCCGCAGTTCCATCAGGGTATTCATGTCGCCCAGGCGCGGATCCACTTTGTAATGATCGGTAATGGCATAACCATGATAGGATTCCTTGTACTCATTGTTTTCCAGAAAGGGATTCATCCACAAAGCAGTAATCCCCAGTGAGGAAAGGTGGTCGAGGTGATTGATCACACCCTTTAAATCTCCTCCGTGCCGCAGAAACATGCTGTCGCGGTTGATGCCCGTTTGCTGCATGCCCGGCTTGCTGTCGTTGCCGGTATCTCCGTTGCTAAAGCGGTCGGGCATGAGCAGGTAAAGGAGGTCGCTCTGCGACAGGCCCCCGGGTTTTCTCACCGGTTTGGGAAGCAACTGATAGGTAAAGAGCGTGGGTTCTCCCTTGGCCCGTTTGTTTACCACTGTGTAGTTGCCCGGTACGGCTGTGGGAGAGACATTGATCTGCAGCAACAAATAATCGGGGTTGGAAGCCAGCACGATGTTACGGATGAAGATCCCTTTTTCTTTTACCACCGGAAAAGTGCTGCTCAGATTTTTGCCCTTCACCAAAAGGTTGAGTGTGGTGTCGCTCATGCCGCAAAACCAGTTGGGCGGATCGGTACGCTCCACCTGCTGGGCAAACAAGGGCCCGGAGATAAACAAACTGCTGATCGAAATGGTCATGCAAATAAACACCATGCAATAGGCATGTGCTGCATCACGGCGTGAACCTGTAAATAGTATCTGTGAATTCATAAGGACTGAGAAAATGCTGTGCATATCATGACAAGTGATTGTAAAAAACTGATAAAAGCGCACAAAGATATTCAATCGCATGAGCGCCTACAATCCCGCATTCTGTATATTTGGCGCAAGCAAAAAATATCCTTATGAATTACAGAATAGAGAAAGATACCATGGGCGAAGTACAGGTACCCGCCGACAAATACTGGGGTGCACAAACCGAGCGCTCACGCAATAATTTTAAGATTGGACCGGAAGCCAGTATGCCCCGCGAAATCATTCATGCCTTCGGCTACCTTAAAAAAGCAGCGGCCATCACCAACCATGAACTGGGGGTCTTGAGCAAAGAAAAAACAGAGATGATTGTGGCTGCCTGCGACGAGGTAATTGCCGGCAAACTGGATGCTGAGTTTCCGCTGGTGATTTGGCAAACCGGTTCGGGTACGCAATCCAACATGAATGTAAATGAGGTGGTGGCCAACCGCGCTCATGTGCTCGCAGGAAACAAACTTGGCGAAGGAAAAACGGCCATCCATCCCAACGACGATGTAAACAAAAGCCAGTCGTCCAATGATACTTTTCCTACTGCCATGCACATCGCTGCCTACACAGTGGTGAAGCAGGTAACCATTCCCGGCATGGAAAAACTCCGCGATGCCCTGCAGGCCAAGTCAGCACTTTTTCAATCCATCGTAAAAACAGGCCGTACCCATTTTATGGATGCCACGCCGCTCACGCTCGGACAGGAGTTTAGCGGGTATGTGCAACAAATCAACAACAGTCTCAAAGCCATACACCATGCACTCGAAGCAGTGAGTGAACTGGCCCTCGGTGGAACCGCCGTAGGCACCGGACTCAATACCCCCGCCGGATACGATGTGCTCGTTGCCAAACACATTGCCAAACTGACCGGATATCCGTTTGTCACTGCTCCCAACAAGTTCGAAGCCCTTGCTGCTCACGACGCTATGGTGGAACTGAGCGGTGCACTCAAACGCTCAGCAGTGGCACTCATGAAAATAGCCAACGACATCCGCATGCTTTCCTCCGGTCCCCGCTGCGGCATCGGAGAAATCATCATCCCCGACAATGAGCCGGGATCCTCTATCATGCCCGGAAAAGTAAACCCCACACAACCCGAAGCCCTCACCATGGTATGTGCACAGGTAATAGGTAATGATACGGCTGTGTCTGTGGGTGGCTCCATGGGACATTTCGAGCTTAATGTGTTCAAGCCCCTCATCGCTGCCAATGTGCTGCAGAGTGCACGCCTCATCGGTGATGCCTGTGTCTCTTTTACCGACAAATGCGCAGTGGGTATCGAACCTAACCTGCCCGTCATCAAACAGCACCTCGAAAATTCTCTCATGCTGGTAACTGCACTCAATACCCATATCGGTTATGAAAATGCGGCACGCATCGCCAAAAAAGCACACAAGGAAAACAAAACGCTCAGAGAAGCAGCCATCGAACTTGAACTGCTCACCAGCGAACAGTTTGATGCCTGGGTAAAACCGGAGGAAATGGTTGGAAGCCTCAAATAGTAATTGCTATCTCTCACAGAAAAATCTCCGGCAAACATGGTTCGGAGATTTTTTTTTGAATCATCTTATTGACGAATCATTGTAGCGGAATCATTTCTGTATACAGCAATCTCAAGATCGTCTATCAGCATATTTTCTTTCCCCTCATTATAGAGATAAGCTTTGAGCACCAATCCCTTTTGCTCGTTGCGGAAAGCCTGGTAATGATACACATGGTTCCACTTCAAACGGTCTATACATTGTCTGTCCGTCGGAATCCCATTCCAGAGCACACTTCCGTCTTTGTTCTCAATACTTAATACTGCCGAGGCTTTCAGGTTTTTTTCATGCCCCATGCAATGTGCCTGCAGCTCCATCACAAAGGTGTAATCGGCCACCGGCAAACTATCGAGCGGATACACAAAGGTGGAAGAATAAGCCCCTGCCGGAAGCAAACAGGCATGCTTACCCGCAGCAGCTTCCTCAACCAACAGCGAATCAGATACCTCACTCCAGCCCGGTGATACTTGTTTCTCAAAGTCTTGTTTGCTGCGCAAGACACATGCCTCACGACAGGGATAAACACCTCTAAAAAATTGCTGCACCACCGCAGGCTCATCAAACTCAATCTGCTCAAAGGAAACCTGCAGTTCACTGCGCAGCATGTTTTGGTTGGAGGCTGTAAACAAAATGCGCTTTACCCCTGCACTGCATCCTCCGCCGGGCACATAAGGATGAATCCACAAACCATCGCCGGCATTTGCAGGAACGATGCGGTATGTATGTGTTTCTCCATTATTGAGCTCCAGGTGTATCCAAAACTGTTCATCCTTGTAGAAAAAACTTTTCAGCCGCTGCAGGAATGATTTCTCAAAGCCCAGCCTGGCACGCAGCAATCCGTTCATTCCCGTTTCCGGCACTTCTATCCACTTGTTCCAGACAGATTTTTTTTCACCGGCTGCCCGCGAAACATAGGAGTGGGGCTTCTTCCTTTTCTTTAGCAAAAGGTAATCGGCATCTGCCAGACAGGCCTCGTACCTCAACAACAATTGCAGCATGGTATGGGGTTCGTCGTTGGGCAAGTACCTGTTGTCAATACTGCTGAGCATGCCTCCGTTGATGTCTGTTGTATTTTTCCGGTACTGCCAAAGCAGGAATTCCGGTGCTTTTTCGGAAGCGAAATGACGGGCATTTTCTTCGTCCAGAAAAGTGGTATAAGAGGCATAGCTGTTGATGACCACCCGCGGCTTCCAGTTGAGGCCATTGGCGGGGATAAGGGAATAATCCCATGGATACACATCCACAGGGCCCTGCCCAATGCTGTCCAGAAATTGTTTGGGCAATTTGCTTCCTGCAATGGCAGCGAGTGATTGTTTCTCTGAGGCATCACACAATTCCCTGTAATGGGTCACAAAATCAAAGCAAGCCACAGCGTTTACAAGCGGATAACGAATGGCTTGATAGTTTACTGCATGTTTGGTATTGGCCGCAAACAGAAAAATACCTGCACCCACAATCAGCAGGTTCTGCATCACTTTTTCTCGGTAGAATACAAACAACAGCACAGCGCAGATGATCAGGTAAACAAGCAAGGCTTCTGCATGGTAAATGTCTTCCCTGGCCATGCCATGCTTCCATGCCCCAAACAAACTCAGGGCAATCAATCCTGCAAAAAAATAAAAGTCTCTGTTGCGGTTGAGCAGGAGCAGCAAGGGAAATGAAAGTAAAAAAAGCGTCAGCAGCAGCCAGTCGTTGTAAGGGTACTCCGAAGCCGCCGAAGAATTGTCCTGCGCCAGTTGCAACATGCCTGCAACATAACGCAGCAGTCCCGATGGGCTGTCATACATCCATGTCCACACAAGCAGGATGCAGAGCAACAAGATACCTACATCTGCCGCCAATCTCTTCAGGTTTTTTTTACGGAACCATTCTATGCACTCATAGGAACAGAACAACATGCCCGAAAGAATGGCGAGGTTGGCCTTGATAAAAAAGGCAAAGGCAGTGAGTACAAAAGCAGTGTACCGGTGTTTTGCCGCTCCATCCTTAAAGCCAATCCCATAGAGGACAATCAGGTTGGCAAGCAAAAGGTTTTTAAAGTCAGCCACTACACAGATCAGGTAGGCAATGACAAAAGCGCCAAGCAATTGTTTTTTATGTTCATCTGTCTGCAGAAGACGATAGACCGAAAGGAGCAGAAGGATTTTCTGCAAGGCGAGTACTACCTGAAAAAGCAAGATGTTCTCCGGCAGGGGATAGAGAAAAAAAGCCAGGGGACCATGCGGAAAAAGAATGTCTTTTCCCGGAAGGAAGCCCGTGCTGAAAAAGTGATTGAATACCCAGGAGAGAGGAGGATCAATGCCGGGAGCATGGCCCCAGTCATTCTCCGGAAAGGTAAGCATGCTCAGCAGAACACCTGCTAAAAAAAGAATGCCTGTCTGTGCAGGAAACAAAGTATCTAAAACACTTCTTAAATTCTTTTTCATGGTCTGTATCATTTTAGACTCCCAATGCGCACGCCTCACAGGCTTGAAATACCGCCGCGCTCCGGTGCCCAAAAATAAACTTTATTTACCTGCTCTTGTCTTCCCGTTTTTGACAAGATTTGGCATTTGTTTAAAAACACCGGGAGCCTATCTTTGCGGATATACAATATAGCCTTTATGCATACCAAAAGCATTCAATCACTCATCCTTATTTTTCTTTCCTCAATAATAGCGGTAAGCACCTGTGCACAAACCATCACCGGTAGTTTTTCGGGCGTAAAAAAAGGCAGCATGAAATTGCTCGGATTCAAGGGGCTCAATACCTATCCCATTTCTTCCACCACCAGCGACGAGCAGGGCCGGTTTACGCTTTCTTTTGCCACCGCCGATTACGGGGTAGCTTGTTTAATGGCAGGCGATGACAAGCCTTATTTTGTTATTCTCTGCAATGAGCAAATAGAACTAAGCGGAGAGTTGCCTTCCATTCCTGAAAGTATCCGCATCCTCAAGGGCAGGCAAAACATAGGCTTTGCCCGTTATGCGCGGGAACATCCCAAACGCGAAAACACCATGAGTGCATGGATTTATCTCGAAAAAATATACAACACAGATACCCTGTTTTCTGTACAGAAAAAAACCGGGGAGTTCATCCGCAACGAGAAAAAAAGAATCCTCGACGAAGATTCACTTTTCATTGCCGGGCTCGAAAAAGGCAGCTATGTAAGCTGGTATCTTCCCACCCGAAAAATGATCAGTTCTGTTTCTGCTGTGGCACAACAACGCACCCGGGAGATTCCGTCACTCATCAGCTTTTTCCGCAAGCTCGACTATACCGATGCCCGCCTCTATAAAAGCGGTATTTTAAAAGATGCCATCGAGAGTCATTTCTGGCTGCTTGAGAACAGTGGCCGTCCGCTCGACTCTGTTTTTGTGGAAATGCAAAAGTCCATCGATGCCATGTTCCTGCACCTCATCAAAGATCCGGGCAAGCTCAATGAGATTACCGATTATCTCTTTGATTTGCTCGAACGACACAGCCTGTTCAAAGCATCGGAATACCTTGCCCTGAAAGTGCTCAATGATGTAAGTTGCACGATCAACAACGACCTGGCCCGACAACTGGAAACCTACCGTGCCATGAAGAAAGGCAACACGGCTCCCGACATTGTTTTTTCAGACAATCCTTATGCAAAGGGAATGGCGGCTGCGCAGTTGCCCAAAAAATTATCCGACATCAAAAGTCCTTATACGCTGGTGGCCTTTGGTGCAGGATGGTGTCCCAAGTGCAAGGAAGAGTTTCCGCAGATGGCGGCCAAATATTCCAACTGGAAAGCGCAGGGGATGGAAGTAGTTTTTGTTTCACTCGATGAAGATAAAACTACATACGATGGCTTCGTCAAAGATTTTCCTTTTCTGTCTGTTTGTGATTTAAAAAAATGGAAAGGAGATATCGTCAACGATTACTATGTGTTTGGCACACCTACCTTGTTTTTGCTCGATAGCAGCCGCAAGATTGTATTGCGCCCCAACTCTGTAAACCAGGTAGACGCCTGGGTTGACTGGTACCTTACAAAGGGCAATCCTTTGCCGAGGAATTAAACGCAGGCACATTTTTTTTAGGGCGTTCCCCTGCGGGTCGTGCTTTCCGCTCAAAATTTTTGCAGGCAAAAATTAACCGCTTCAATCACTAACGCGGTCAGTAGGCTCATTTTTTTTCATTGCGTATTATGATTTAAAAACAGTGCAGAAGATCGGTTCCAAGTCATCCCTGCAGAACAGGGATAGAGCGGCAATATGCCTTTAAATAAGGCCGCCGCATATTCATGTACGATTAAAGGCAGGACTGTATCGGCAAACAGAAGGGGTTTTAGCCATCTTAAAATAGAAAAGGGTGGAGTAAAAACAAACCCCTCCCTTAGTGAAATAGCACCGGTATATCACTCACCGTCGATCACATCCTGCACAACAAAGAAAATACACGAAATTCGAATCAACTACTTTTGTCCGATGATTAAGGGGTCAAACCACTGCC
>JBEICQ010000072.1:0-10281 GCA_040383885.1 Flavobacteriales bacterium
GACACAAGTAAAGAAAAAAAATACCCGACAAAATGGGTTTCATCCTTTTGTCGGGTGGGAGAGTAAAGAGGTTGTAATCAGGAAACTATTTTCCGTCCCAAAGCTTCATGCCAAGGGTCAGAAAAATGCTGATGGCGCTGTTTCTTACTGGCTTGGGTTCGATGGTTCCGCTATTTAGATAAACCGCAGGATTCTCTCTTAAATCCACCAGTCCAAAGTTGTAGCGAGCATCTAAACCGATGTAGTATTTGTTTTGAATACAATAGGATACGCCTGCTCCTGCCACCACACTGAAGTCAACTTTGTTGTAGGAGATTGTATTGTTGGTTCTTAGCTCACTGCTAAACGAGGTATCACGACCATTAAGCAATCCGTTGCTGGAAGTATTGGTGAGAAGACTGGTATAATGTGCTGCCATTCCGGAAATACCCAAACCAACATAGGGATTCAGGTTGGAAGAATCACCAAGAATATGGTAGTTAATCATCAGGGGCATTTCAAAATACCTGAAATCCTGACGGTAATTTTTGGAAACCCTTAAGCCGGAAGCGAGTGTATCAGAAGTGCTGTATTTACCACCGCGTACATTGTTGAGAACATCAAAAGAAACAGACAATTTGTTGTTGACTGCGTATTTAATAAAAATGCCACCGCCTGTTCCGTTTGTTCCGCCTTCTTTTTTACCACCGGCAACATTCGTCTCTAGTCCACTCATGTTGGCCATGGTATAGGATCCGCGAACACCGAAGGTAAATCCTTGTGCGGACACATTTCCGACACCTAAAGCGGTGAGGCATAAAAGAAGCAATGGTTTTTTCATGTTTTTACTATTCATATATGCAAAGAAACAATTTTTTATGAAATATCAGAAGCCCTGTTGTATTTTGATAAATCTCCTGTATTCCCATGTATTTCCGTCGTGTAAGCCAATCAGGTAAGAACCCGGCTTGAGCAAAGAAATGTTGGCTTCATTCTCGCCATTTCCGGACATTAGGGTAAGGCCGTCAAGCGTGATGATGCTGTAGTTCTTGCAGGATTTGGGTAAAAATAGCCTGTCGCTGGCCGGATTGGGATACATTCTTTCCGGGAAGCTTTTTGCAGAGGTAGTATAAGTGATTAAGCCATTGTATTGGATATCTGCTGCATCAGCAGCATTTTGTAGTCCTGTGGCATTAACACCTGCGAGTATGGCAAATGCAATGCTCACACTGTCCTGTGAAGCCAGCATAAAAGGTCCGGCGCTCACCGCATGTCCAACATCATTTCCTGTACCGCTCAGGCCCGCAGAGGGTCTGTTGTTAGACATAACAAACAACTTTTCCTGTTCCGAAAATCCATCACCAAGATTCACACCTCCGTTTCCGCCCGAAACAAGATCAATGGCATAATGATGAAAAGTTTGTGAGGAGAGCAGTTTGATACCCGCATACAAACCTCCTGTTTCATTACTGAAGGCAACACCCATTTTTCTGTTATTGTCTGTTTGTATGCTGTTCAATGCATAATTCATGATATCCCAATCTGCAAAAAGACCTGCGTAAAGAGAGTCATAGTTGTTTGTACCATCGTTTCTAAAGGTATACTCAAGGATAACATAGCCGTTATTGGCAGGATCACTCCAGGCAAAGGCCTGTTGACGAACGCTGATACCGAGCGAAACGGTTCCGGCACCTGAATCATCAAATGTTCCTTTCACATCAAAGTCTGATACCACCGAAGGTTCTGTGCGAGTAACCGTTTGTACGGAGTTCCAATCAGCATCGGCTGTGCCCGAAGAACTGCGGATCCTGTTCATTACCCGACCATCTGAACTACCTAACATCAGTCCGCCTTCATAGAGCAAACTGGGTGAACCATTCAAAGTAACTCCGATGCCCAGAGGTTGTGAAAATGAATTGTATCCAAACAATCCTTTACTGGCAACAGATATTCCCAAACTATTCACTTGTATGTTGATGTAATCTACATTCACAATAACCTTTGCATACTCTCTGTCAAGGTATCCATTGGCGTCAGTGATGACATATTTAAGCAATGCCTCGTGATTGATAGGTGCACCCGGAAGGATTCTCAATCGAAACAATTGATTCAGATTGATGCAAGTATCCTGGCTGCCGGGACTTCCTGCATTGAAAACACTGTCGATGATTTCTACAAAACCCGACATGGAACGAAGCACGATACTGAGTCCTGAGCTTGAATCGAGATCATTTACAAAAGCACATTGCAGTTGCAGCGTATCTCCTTCTTCAAATACATTGTCTGCATTGTCTGAAAATTGTTCAGAAAGCAACCTCAATGAGGGTCCGGGGTTTGTTTGCAGCGACCGAAGAAGATTCACCCTTCCTCTTCCCAGAAATCCTGATGCCGGTGCATTACCCGGAATGGTATCGATATTGTCGCAGCCATTTTTTATCCTTGCAGCCCATTGCATGGGGCCCTCTTGTGGAAAATAAGAGGCAACGATGCCTGCACATCCGGAAACGGCAGGAGCAGACATCGAAGTTCCGGATGAAGCTGTGTACACATTTCCGTTCCATGTAGAATAGATGTTCTCCCCGGGAGCACACACATCCACACGGGTTCCGAAATTAGAGAGTGTCCACTTTGTATCTGTTTGGTTGGTGGCGGCCACACTCAGCACTTCTCTGTAACTCGCAGGATAAAAGTCCCGCAAAACTCCATTGTTTCCGGCTGAGGCAATCACAAGTGATTGTTTTTCATAAGTTGCATAGGATACCACATCCTGACCATACTCTCCACCCGACATGCTTCCCCAGCTGCAATTGATGATTTTGCAACCATGATCGGCTGCGTAGATAATCCCGTCATAGGCGCTCGTGAGCACACCAAAGGAATCTGCTATTTTGATGGGAAGTAGTTTGCAACGAAATCCGGTTCCTGCAATGCCAATGGTATTGTTTGTAACTGCACCTGCAATGCCGGCTACATGCACACCATGGTAGCAAGTGGCACAAGGGTCTGAACCCGGATTGTTATCATTCATCGAACAATCCCAACCTCTGAAGTTGTCGATGTAACCGTCATTATCATTGTCAATGCCATCAGGCATATCGTTGTAATTGATTTTTACACTGCCTGCCAAATCTTCATGCGAAAACTCAAACCCTGTATCCGTAATGCCTATCACAATGTTTGTGTCTCCCTGAGAGATGTCCCAACCCTCAAACATTTTCATCAGTCCAAGATGATATTGCTGAGCAATGGAGGGATCATCCGGATTAAAGCAGGACTTTACCATGGGGACGGGTTCAACCACATCAAAATAACCGGTTTTAAGGAGTTGCTTTTGCGCATCAATCAGATTTTTACCCGGATTGAGTTGAATTTTATACCACCTCGAAAGTTGCTGAGCATACATCCCTCTTGCATTCGATTTTTCAGGATGCTTTGGTGTAATCGCAAGAACAAAATCATCCTGCATGTTTCCCTGTATGAGAGAGGAAAAATCTGCAGAAATATTCTTCTTTAATTTTGCATGCAGGGCATCCGGAAGGTTATCTGCAAAATTATTTTGTATGGTCACACACAGAAAAAAAAGGAGAATAACGAGGTTTGATTTCTTCATGTCTTTTTTATTTGAATTAGTAATTGGTTCCTTTCATCTTCCGGGGCCAGTGCCCTTCGGTCATTTCTTAAAAAGGGTATCGAGAGGATTTGATTTTCTTTGCAAAGCAGGGGCAGTCTGTTTCTTGTAAACGGGTCTATTCCCAGGTTGATAAAAAAATCGCTCAACAATACTTTCCCTTTTCCTTTTTCCGGATAAAAGTAGTCTCCCTTTTTCCATGGTCTTATTTCCAGAGGAAAAGAAACTTTTTGGATGTCTAAGGAAATCATCCAGCTTTGATCCTGTTCCTTTAATATTTTGTTTTTTGAGACGACTCTGAACTGATAGTTTCCGAGCAAAAGTGGTTCCTGTGCTGATTGCCATAACACTGAAACAAATGTATGTTCCTCTTGTTCATGAATCAAGCATCCCCTGTACAAGAGGTTTTTCCGGCCCTTTAAGTTCCAGCTTTTTCCACTGGTTTTATTTTTCAGTGCAGTTTGAATCTCCTCTGATTGAGTGGAATTGAATCCAAGATGATGCAGGAAACCCGCAATCAGGTATGCATTGCCCTTGTAATGCCGTGCAAATGCTTCCAGCCTGATGCCACTATTGATTTCATCCCTGAATGAAAATCGCTCCAGGCACTCAGTAAACCATTTTTCCTCCACCACTGAAGTGGTTCTCAGGGCATGCAGTGTATGCATAAGACCTTTAAGGTAGTCAGGTTGCTTCTCAGCAATAAGTGGAAAAATACTGTTCCGAAAAAAATTCCGCATGTATTTCTCTTCATTGTTGCTGCTGTCTTCGCAAAAGGGGATCTTCTGCGCTTTGGCAAATGTTTTGATTTCTGAGGAGGTGAAATGAAGAAGAGGTCTGATCATCCGGTTGTTTTCGTGAAGCATGCTACTCAAAGCTTTTGAACCTGCTCCTCTGAAAGCAAAAAGCAAAAAACTCTCTGCAAGGTCATCGGCATGATGAGCCGTGAGCAAATGGGTATACCTGTATTTCTTTAGCAATGACTGAAAAAAATCATACCTGATGTCTCTTGCCTTTTGCTGGACATTCCCGGGTTTTTCCTCCATCTTTTTCCCGGCATTCAGCAGGTGTAATTTTATTTCGTTTTGCTTACAATAGTTTTCTACCAGCAGTTGATCTCTGTCTGATTCCTCGCCTCTCAGTTTATAGTTTACATGTGCCGCCGATACAGGCAGTCCGGATTTGTTCATCAGATGTAGCAGCACCATGCTGTCTGCACCACCACTCACGGCCACAAGAAAATGGGCATCGATCAGATGTCCCCCCAGACAATGAACCAGGTTCGCGGGATCTGTAAAATTTTCTAGGCCGGTTTTTTTCTTCACTTGAATAATTTTTTGCAGATCATTTTTAAGCCGCGCGCAAAGATAAATATTCGTCTAGTTGGATGGATCTTTTCTTTTATACATCACTATACAGCATGAGGATATACCTGCTGAATTATTCGTTTTCCTGCATAAAAAATAAGATTTTATCCATTGGTAGGATGGCTACATGCGAATAATAGAAGTGAATAATTTCAAATGCTGAGTAACCTTTTTTTGCCATATTGATTGCCCCTTCCTGACACAGTCCTATGCCATGGCCAAATCCTCTTCCATGAAGCACTATTTTATCTCCATTTAATTGTACTGTGAAAAAAGCGGACTTAAGATTCAAATCACTTCTGATTTCTTTTAATGGAATTTTTTTCTTGTCAACAATAACATAGGGGATGCGCTTTTTTTCATCGTTGTCAAACAGGTTAAGCAGCGTTCCTGTATCTCTCACAGAGGTTTTAAGCTTCAGGTAGCCAAGCCATTTTTCACTGCTAATTTCCTTGGTCCATTTTGCATTTTTTGATTGCAGACAAAAACTATCTGTGATGGATTTTAATCCATCGGCTTCATTGTTCCAAACATCTTTTGAATCACAAGTCTCACCGCCGCAATTGCTATGAAAAGCAGCAGTTATGAGTTCCATCTTTTCGGAGGTTACAACCAGCCCTTCCGTAGATTCAACTGCTTTTTTTACTTCTCCGTTTCCCGCGGGTACTCCTTTGTAAACCTGACAATGCTCCTTGTCGCAAAGATTAAATCCTTCTGTTTCATGTCTACGCATATGGCCGAGTGCATAGGTTCTACACAAGATGGCCTGCACCTTGTAAAACTCCTGGGGCATCATCATGCCGGCTTCTGCTTCTACCACTCCCGGCAGGTATTCTTCGAGTGAGAGGGTGTTAATAATGCGCAGGTAACAATAGTGAGGTTTCAGCTGGATAATACCCGGATAAATCCCTGCACGGGCATCAAATCCGGTTGCTTTTATCTTGCTGGCGCCCCGCGATTCTTGTTCAAATGAGATATTGCCAAACTTACCAATGGTATCCAGCTCGCAGACCAGAATCAGCGAATCTTCAACGACCTGAATCTGAAAAAATACATTTGGCGGAAAACCTGACAGATTTTTGTCATCCGCATGAATTAAAAATGCTCCATTGGTAGGAAAAACTTCTACTGACTGGAGTTTTTCCAGTGGCATTACCCTTATGGATATCCCTTTAACAGCAAGAGAAAACAGTGTAAAAAGAAGGGTAATTTTATAAACTGACATGCCCGCTTAGTACACACCCTTTTTTCTTGAGAATTTATCTATCACTATTCTTGCCGCACGGGAGGAAGCACCGCTGCTTCCCAATTTTTCAATGAGTTTATCATATTGTTCAAGCATTATCTGGCGTGCCTTCCATGACTCTATTTCCCTGAGTGATTCCTTTAGTGTGTTTACAGTCAATGCATCCTGGATGAGTTCCTTTACAACAGTTGTTTCCATGATCAGATTAACCAGCGAGATATAAGGAATCTTCACAAGATTTTTGGCCAGGAGGTAGGACAGGCGATTTCCTTTGTAACAAACTACCTGGGGTACTTTAAACAAGGCAGTTTCCAGGGTAGCAGTTCCGGAAGTAACCGCTGCCAATGTAGCCATGCTTAAGAGTTCATAGGTTTTACCGAATTGGATTTCTGCATGATGGTTTTTTAAAAAGGGTGCATAAAATTCCGGGTTGATGGCGGGTGCACCTGCAATCACGATGCTGTATTCGGTGAAACTTTCAGAAGCTTTGAGCATCAGCGGGAGCATTTTCCGAATCTCCTGTTTTCTGCTACCCGGAAGGAGCGCAAGTATAGGTTTGTCGGTGTGCCTTTTTTCAGTTTTCTTTTCACGAAATTGAGCAATGGCATCCAGCAAAGGATGTCCAACATACTCCACAGGAAAATCATATCCTGCGTAAAACTTTTTTTCGAAAGGAAGAATCACCAACATTTTGTCTACCACCTCCCTGATAATTTTCACCCTTGATGATTTCCATGCCCATACCTGAGGTGATATGTAATAAACTACAGGAAAACCTTTGCTCTTTATAAATTTTGCCATCCGCAGATTGAAGCCGGGATAGTCAATCAACACTACGCCATGCGGACGGTATGCGACAATGTCTTTTTTGCAAAATGCCAATAATTTTCGGATGGTTTGAAGATTGTTTACGACTTCCCAAAACCCCATGAAAGCCAGGTTTCTGATATGAATTACCTCATAGGCTCCTGCTTCTTTCATCAAATCGCCTCCCCATGCCCTGAACTCCGCCTTGGGATCCAGCTTGATGATTTCTTTGATCAGATTCGAGCCATGTAAATCACCTGAAGCTTCCCCTGCTATGATATAATATTTCATAATTGAGTTTCAAAATAGTTCTATTTATGCAATTGCGCGACCATTTTTTCAAATCCTTTAAAAAGTAATCTGCCATCAGTATTTCCACTCTCTGCCATACCCGCTCTCTCAGGATGTGGCATCATTCCGAACACATTTTTTGTTGCGTTACAGATGCCTGCTATGTTAAACAGTGATCCATTCGGATTTGAGGATGTACTCTCTTCTCCGTTTGCATCGCAATAGGTAAGTATAATCTGTTGGTTTTTCTGCATTTCCCCGATTGTTTTTTCATCTGCATAAAACCGACCCTCCCCATGCGCAATTGGTATTTTAAGGATTTTACCTTCGGGCACTCCTGATGTAAATGGATTGTTTCCGGTATGGGTTTTTAGCCAAACATTTTTGCAGATAAACTTATTGGAGGTATTATGAAGCAAGGCTCCCGGAAGGAGGTGAGACTCACAAAGAATCTGAAAACCGTTGCAAATGCCAATGACCACACCCCCATCAGTGGCATGTTTGGTAACCGCATCCATGATAGGCGAGAATCTTGCAATAGCACCGCTTCTTAAATAATCTCCGTAAGAGAAGCCACCGGGCAAAATAAGCACATCGCAACCTTTTAAGTCTTTTTCTTTATGCCAAAGAACCTCTGCCTCGAATCCCATGATGCGGGAAAGGAAATAAATCATGTCCTGATCGCAATTGGAGCCCGGAAATTGAATGATACCGAATTTCATGTGTATAAATATGTTTTCGATTTTTAAGTTTTGCCAAAAAGCCTGCCTGCATAGTATACCAAAAGAAGCATGAATCCGCTGGCAAATAAACCGGCAGAATAAGGCCTGAACTGCCAGCCAAAAAATTCACCCGTCATCCATAATGAATTGGCACTGATCCAAAGCATAACTGCAAGATTATGCATGAGCTCGCTGTATATGTTACGGCTCCACCAGGTAAGCAGTGCAGCAAGAATGAAAGTAGGCGCAATCATGACCATCCCCATCCACCGAAATTCCATTGCCCAGCATGCATCCTTCAATAACCAGAATAGAATGTGCAGATTTTCTCTTTTTTTTAGCCTGATGGAATCCACAACTTATGCGAAATTGATCAGAATCTGGTTCTTTTCTACAGCGGCAGATTTCTGCACATGCACTTTTTGTATGGTTCCATCTGCCGGTGACTTTAATATGTTTTCCATTTTCATGGCTTCAAGCACCAGGAGAGGATCCCCCTTTTTTACATTGTCGCCTGCTTTTACCCTAATCTCAAGAACCAGACCCGGCATGGGCGCTTTTAATTCGTTTACCTTGGAGGTCTGCCCTGCATCCATGCCCAGGCTTTTGAGCATCATATCGAGCTTATCCTGAAGTCGAATGTGATAGGGATGATTATTTATTTTGATGGTCATCTCCTTCATCGTCTCGTTGTAATCAGTTATCTCCGCAACATAAGATTTTGTCTCCAGTAGCATACTGATTCGACGATGATCGATTTGATGAACATCAGCATGATGAATTTTGTCATCAATTTTAACCCTGAAGGAGGAAATTTCCGTGGGGTCGATTTCCACAGCTTCGTTTTGGTTAACCTGTACTTTATACATTGCGATTATTTACCCAACAATGTTACGAAATAAATCCCTGAATAGGCACTTTTTTTCCCTTATTCCTTTAGCCGGCTTTTCTTGTAAGTGCGCCTGAATACCCGTTAAATGATGTACATTTATACGGGAGTTAACCGGCTCTGATTCATCTTTAGCACTTCAAACTTTTTTGCTGTTTGCAGATTAGGTACTCGTTTTGTATCATTGTTACCGTTGAAAGCCCGTTGAGTTTCATGCGGTAAGAAAGTAAATGCAGGTAGAAGAAGTGCATACCATCAGAAATACACTATCACCCTCGTTTGGGGATGTAGATTCCGTCATCAAAACACTTTCTTATTTTAAAGTATTTTCCTATCCCCTAACGGCAGATCAACTCCATCATTTTTATCCTACAAAAATAACTTATCAGGAGTTGGAACATTTACTCAGTCATTGCATAGCAAAAGGCATCGTGCATGAATACCTGGGTTATATGAGTTTGAATACCTGTCTTCCCTCTATCAATGATCGTTTGAGGGATGAAATTGCTCACAAAAAAATATGGAAAACTGCAGTACAGAATGCCCGATTTATACACCGTTTCCCCTTCGTGCTCTCTGTAAGTATCTCTGGTTCTTGCGCCAAGGGAGTGTTCCCCAAAGATGCTGATGTGGATTTTTTTATCATTACCCAGCCCGGAAAACTTTGGCTCTGCAGAACTTTGTTGGTTCTCTACAAGAAAATATTCAGGGCCAATAGCCACCGATTTTTCTGTATCAATTATCTGATTGCATCTGATGCACGCGAGATACCGGATAAAAACCTTTTTACAGCGATTGAACTGTCGACCCTCACAAACATCACAGGAAAAGAAGTTTTCAGTGATTTTGAGAAAGCCAACCGCTGGTATCTGCAATATCTTCCTAACCACAAAGGACCGATGATGAGCGAGAGTAATGATCCGATAAAATTTATCCTTTTCCGATGGTTAGAACAATTGCAACCCAAGGGTTTGCTTGCTAAAGCTGATGATCTCTTTTTAAGGATAAGCCATCGCATCCGTAAGAGCAAATTCAATGAGATGGACAAAGAGCAGTTCGGGTTGAATCTCAGAACCCTGAAGTCGGTTTCAAAGCATCATCCCCGTGGTTATCAGTACAAGGTTTTACAGCGAATGGAGGAAATTTACAAGCAAGTAACCCTTTCATGAAAATCCTTTTCTCCCATTCATATGTGCTGTCCTTCGATCCCAAGCAGGAGAAGTCCATGCAGCCCTATCCGCCCCTCGCTACTCTTTTTGCTGCAACACTTGCCAAAAGCCTTGGTCATGAGGTTGAAGTGCACGATGTGCAATTCGATACGGATGAGACAAAGCTGATAGCTGCTGTCAAAA
>JBEICQ010000073.1:0-9867 GCA_040383885.1 Flavobacteriales bacterium
CGTCTGCTATTCACTTACTTTAAATGACTCAGAAATCATCCATTTTTCCCGCATGCGAAAAGCCGGTAGGGTTTGTCTCTTTGCCTTGTTGGCGGCCACATTTAACTTGATTCCATTTTCTGAGGCCCAATGTGAAAGTGGTACAATTTTTTTTGCTGTGAGTATGGTGATACGCTTGTGCAAAGATTCCTGCAGCAAAAGAGCAAAAAGACCGGTAAATCCATCAAACTTCAAAGTGGGTTGATACCTCTGAAACAAAGGATAGTATTCTCTCTTTTTACTTTTGTTTTGAACAATCACCGGAGGAAATCCGCACTGTAAAAGTTGCAGGTTAATGAGCACCCTACCTATCCGTCCATTGCCATCTAAAAATGGGTGAATGGTTTCAAATTCAGCATGAAAGTGCGCAATCGCATCCAAAAAAAAACCTGTTTTTTTTTGCTCATACTTGTTATGCAATTCCGTAACCAGAGAATAAACAAACTTCGGATTAGCACCCAGGTGATTCCCTACCCTTACCCATTCTTTTCCATTTCGAAAACGCCCTGCAATGCGTTCATTAATATGCATAAGCAGGGTTTTGTGTAATTCCAAAATCAATTCTACTGTTAGACTCTGTTTTTCTTTATCTATTAACATTTCTGTAATCTTGGCCAGGTTCTTGGCTTCAAAAATTTCTCTTACATCAACTTTACGACGCAAGTGGCCACCGGCCAGAATTGTTTCAGTATCTTCCAGACTAAGTGTTGAATTTTCAATGGCGTTTGAGTGATACACCATCTCAGGAATTTCAGCAAGTGCTATTTCTTTCAGCAATTTTTTTTTCCCTTTTGCCAAACGCAGGTATTGCTTTTGCAATGCCTCAATCTTCTCTTTTGTGGTTTGGTTAATCACTGATGCAGGGTATAACTTACCGTGAAATATTAATCAAATGTATATTTTTTCATGATAACCTTGGCTGGTCAGAACAAAAATTTAACAGCTGTTTTTCTTGTTGTATCTCAGTCAAGGTAGCGGAGCCCGGGCCTTACAAAAGCTCATCCGAGGCATCCTCTTTACAAACGAGGACAAGAGTAGACCTACTTAGGGGCTTCTCTTGAAAATATTTATATCATGAATGGATGATTTATTATGTGTATATTTGATTAATGCAGTAAGTGAACGATAAAATTAAATATTGGGTTGAATTATCGGATTACGACTACGAAACCGCTCTGGCTATGTATTCAAGTGGGAGATATTTGTATGTAGGATTTATGTGTCATCAAGCCATTGAGAAAATTTTAAAGGCTTTTTTTTTGTAAACAATTCAAAGAGTCTGTTCCCTACACCCATAACTTATCCTATCTTGCTACAAAGGCAAATATTTACCATGAATTTAGTGAAGGGCAGCGGAATTTTATAGATATACTTGAACCTCTGAACATTGAGGCAAGATATCCATCCTACAAGGAAAAATTGATGAAAAGTTTTACCAAGGAAAGATGTGAAAATATCTTGAACAACACGCAAGAATTACAACAATGGATAAAGCAGAAGCTATTTCAATCTTAAAACGGTACAAATTACTGCTTTCAGAGCATTATGACCTTGACAAATTGATCTTATTTGGATCCTATGCTACCGGAAAACAGAGGCCTGATAGTGATATTGATGTAGCTGTAGTTGTGAATTCTCTTCATTCTGACTTCTTCACATATGCACCGCTTCTTTGGAAATTGCGAAGAAAAGTAGATTTACGCATCGAACCCATTCTTATAGAAAAGTCCAGCGACAAAAGTGGTTTTTTAAATGAATTACTGGATGAGGGTATCGTCATTTAATGTACCTTTTTCTACCTACAAAAAAACTTTATCTCAATAAATTTCCATAGTGCAATCCCCTGTGCTGAGCGGAAGGCAAGAGCTAGAACGGGTAAAAGGCTTCCCCGCTTATTCAGGACTTTACCTTCCTTTGTTGAAGGGAATTTCTGCCATGGATAATTTCTTTATTACCGTAACTGATTATAATATATACGCCTTTTCATGAGCTAAAGCGGGATGATTGAGGATGCATTCATTTTTGCTTATCCCACTTATCATTGGTACCAACAACATATCCGCGCCAGCGGAGCCCGGGCCTTACAAAAGCTCATCTGAGGCATTCTCTTTACAAACGAGTAAGAGAGAAGGCAATCTTTTGCACTGCCCAAAGGCAGGCAAGCCGGGAGAATGGCTTCGCGTATCTATCTCAACTTAAAAGACTCTCCTGCAAGCGGAATATCAACTTCCGGAAATCCTTTTTCTTGCAGCGTCTTTCTCCAGTCAAGCATCACATCGGTTTCGCCATGTACGAGAAAAACCCGTTTAACTTTCCCCGGATCCTGACAGGATAAAAGCTGAAGCATTTCATGATAATCGGCATGTGCGGAATAAGCAGAAAGTGTTTCCACCTTGCATTTTACTGCAAACGATTCTCCGAATATTCGCACACTCTTATCTCCCCTCATGAGCCGGCCACCTAAACTCTCCGGCGTACAGTAGCCAATGATGAGAACCGTATTGTCGGGCTTGTGAAGGTTATTGGCAAGATGATGCTTGATGCGACCTGCTTCTGCCATACCCGATGCGGAGATAATGATACACGGCTCATCCAACTGATTGAGCGCTTTTGATTCCTCAGCTTTCTGCACATACCTCAGGGTAGGAAAATTAAAAGGATCAGGATCATGCTGCATGTACTCCACAATTTCATGGTTAAAAAATTCAGGATGCTTACGCATGATGCGGGTGGCGCTTGCAGATAGCGGACTATCAACATACACCTTTATCGGGGGAAGCTTTTTCTCAGTGCTAAGCCTGTCTAAAGTATAAACCACTTCCTGCGTGCGACCCAAGCTGAATGCGGGAATAATTACCCTTGCTTTTTTTTCAACGCAGGTTTCAAGAATGATTTGTCTGAGTTTTTCCTCTGCATCCATTCTTTGCGGATGCAATCGGTTGCCGTAAGTGGATTCACAGATGATGTAATCACATTGCGCAAAGGCTTCAGGAGATTTCAGTATTTTATCGTCAAACCTTCCAATGTCGCCTGTATAGGCAAGCGAAACAGTTTTATTGTTCTCTGTACATACGATCCGCATCACCACACTTCCAAGAATATGACCTGCATCTGTAAAACAAACAGAGGTATCCTCAAAAATCGGATAATCGGTGCGCATGTCAAGTACTTCTATCTGGTTGATGCAGCGCTCCACATCTTCGGTTTTATAGATGGGTTCCAACACCGGCTTTCCGAGCTTGATGCGACGCTTGTTTAAGAACCTGATCTCTGATTCCTGAATGTGGGCGCTATCCATGAGCATCACACGACAAAGGTCGGCTGTGGCATCCGAACAATAAATTTTCCCTCGAAAACCTTCACGCACCAGTCGGGGAAGATTACCGGAATGATCAATATGTGCATGAGACAGCAACACGGCATCTATTTCACGCGGATCAAATCCAAAATGCCGGTTCATCGGATCGGTTTCCTTACCCAATCCCTGATACAGCCCGCAATCAAGCAAAATGCGGTGACCATTCGGAGTGGTAAGCAAATGCTTACTGCCTGTTACCAGTTGTGCAGCTCCGTAAAAAGTGATGTCCATAAATGAGGTTTGGGTTTTTATGAGGGATTACCTGCCACGGTCGTAGTCCACTCTGATGCTCGGCGTAACAGGCAAAGCCTGACAGGTAAGAATATAGCCTTCTGCCACTTCAGATTCAAGCAGTGCATAGTTCACCTTCATCTCTACTTTTCCTTCGGTGAGAAGTGCCCTGCAGGTACAACAACTGCCTCCCTGGCAGGCATAGGGCGCATCAATGTTTGCATCCAGCGCAGCATCCAGCACATTCTGTCCCGGATGAATCTCAATCACCCTTTCTTCACCGTCACAAATGATGGTGGCCTTACATGCCACCGCCTCATTCGCAGAAACAGCAGGCGCATCCGATACAGGCGCAGTAAAATATTCGAGGTGAATACGGGAAGCATCAGCCTGTTTTTTGAGCAGACTTTCAATGCCCTGCATCATGGGCGTGGGACCACAAATAAAATACTCGCAAGCAGCACCTGATAAGTTTTTATCGGCCATGATTTTTTCCACCATGCCTGTATCCATGATGCCATGGTAAGCAGTGAAGGAAGACTGTATGGGCTTTTGCAGCACATGCACCACATCCAGTTGCGGATGTGCGGAAGCGAGGGCTGCCAACTGGTCTTTAAAAATGATAGCATCCTCATTAAGATTACCATAGACCAGGGTGATACGGCTACCGGGTTCTGTATGCAATACTGATTTGATGATAGACATCATTGGCGTGATGCCACTGCCTCCGGCAAACAATACATAGTGCAGTTTGTTGGACGCAAGCAGGGGCGTGTTGAATGTACCCATGGGCTCCATCACTTCCAGTACATCGCCTCCCTTAATGCTGCGGTTTAAAAAAGTACTGCCTTTTCCACCCTGTACTTCCTTGATGGCTACCTGCAAATAGGAGTCTGTGAAAGGACATGAACAGATGGAATAAGAACGGCGTATTTCTTCACCGTTCACTTGCAGCTTAAAGGTGATGTACTGACCATGCTTGTAGGCAAATGCTGACTTCAGATTTTCAGGAATGGAAAAAGAAACAGACACCGCCTCGGGTGTCTCTCTTTTTACCTCAGTTATGTGGAGAGGGTAAAATTTCGACATGCCCGCAAAGGTAGGTGTTTACATCAATTCTGCATAGGCCCAAAAAGAGGGTGGTCAATCATACATCAGGCTGTTGCTGCGGGATTGCGCTCCGGTTTATCCCTTTAAAATCGCCGGCCCTGCGAAGACCTGAGTGAAACCTTGATTTTTTACTTCCTTTTTTAGAAAAATCCGGCCCTCAGCAAAGACCATCTGTTAAGGATGCAAACCGGCCATGAAGGGAAGCAAATATGCCGGAACTAAACTTGGTGTGATGATCTCAGTATACATTCAAAGTAAAAAAACAAAGCACCCTTGTAAGGGTGCCCTGTCTGCTTTTATTTGGTTGGTGATAGGTTTATCAGGAAGTTTTGGGTTTGCCATAGATTCTTTCGCGCAGTTTGCCGTACACCAGATACATGGCAGGCACAAGAAAAAGGGTGAGCAAGGTGGCAAAAGACAAACCAAAAATCATGGTCCAGCTGAGCGGACCCCAGAAGGCTACTGAGTCGCCGCCAAAAAAGATATGGGGATTAAATTCCTGAAACAGGGAAACAAAATCGATGTTGAAACCTACCGCAAGAGGAATCAAGCCAAGAATGGTTGCTGAGGCAGTAAGTATAACCGGAGTCATACGGGTTTTTCCGGCTTCAACCACTGCCTGACGCAAGGGCATGCCACCTTCGATGAGGATATCTGTAAACTCCACCAGCAAAATACCATTTCTTACTACGATACCACCAAGGGCAACAATACCTACACCGGTCATGACAATAGAAATACTCATTCCGGTAATGCTTAAACCAAGTAAAACCCCAATGACGGAGAACAGGATTTCTGAGAGAATCAGCAAGGGTTTGCCCACTGAGTTAAACTGAATGACAAGGATGAGCAGCATGAGTCCGAGGCTCACCATCAGCGCGGTTCCCAAAAAGGCACCTGTAGCTGCCTGCTCCTCCTGCTCACCACCCATGCGGATGTTTACGCCCTCGGGCAAAGCGATGCCATTGAGGGCTGTTTGTACTGATGCAACAACCTCGTTGGGCGTATACCCTTCGAGCACATTCGACTCAAGTGTAACAATGCGTTTTTGGTTTTTACGCTTGATGCCTCCAAAAGTATTTTCATAACGAATATCTGCAAGTGCAGAAATGGGTACCTGCCTAAGCATGCCTCCCATGTTCATGTCTCTGAAGGTAATTTTTTGGTTCATCAGTTCATTGATGTTGTTGCGTTGCTCATCCCTGAACCTGATCTGAATGGGATACTCATCATTTTCGTCGCGGAACTTGGATGCTTCAATTCCAAAAACAGCATTTCGTATTTCCATGCCAATCTGAGCAGTGGAAATACCTTCTCGGTTGGCTCTCTCGCGGTTGATATCCACCACCAGTTCCGGCTTCACATTTTGTATATCAGATTTGAGTTCTTCAATACCCTGTATCTGCAGGGAATCGAGATAAAGTTTGATTTTTTGAGAAGCTTGTACCAGCACATCCAGGTCCTCACCGGTAATTTCAATACTAACAGGTTTACCAACCGGAGGTCCATTGGCTTCTTTATCTACAATAATCTCTGCACCTGCTATGCCTTTAACCGCTTCGCGAATCTTGCTCAGGTACACCGAGGTAGATTTTCCGTCGCGCTTTTCGAATCCCACAAATGCAACCGACACTTTTCCTTTGTTGGAAGCCACACTGCGGTCGCCGCTGTTGGGATCGGTAGCACCCACAGCCACATTCGAAATCACAGATTCTACCATGGGATTGGGTTTGCCATCGGGCTCCACCACCTTGTAAATGCGCTCTTCCACAATTCTTGTGATGCTGTCTGTGTACTCCACACTTGTACCAACAGGCAAACTGATGTAGGTGTAAACAAAATTGGGTTCACTGGAAGGAAAGAAAACCACCTTGGGTTTTGCAATGCCTGTTACAATGATGCTGAGAATAAACAAACCCACTACAGAAAGAATCATGTAAACAGGTCCCCTTCCACTGAGCATCCTGTTGAGCAGGCGTGCGTATCGTTCCTGAATACCCGGCCAGATATTGTTTTGCCAGGCATAAATCAATTTGGTGAGCACAAATTTATTGAGGTACACCAGCAGCAACATCAGTACAAGAAAATTGCCTGTACCACGGGCGCCGCCCAGGTAACAGATCAAAGCAAGTGAGAGCATCACCACACTGGTAATCTTTAGTTTTTTAATACCACTTGCAAAGGTTTCCTTGCCTTCGTTATGATGATGCGGTTTCATAAACTGAACGGCAAAAACAGGGTTGATGATATAGGCAACAATGAGAGAAGCAAGCAGGGTAACAATCAGGGTAACCGGTAGGTAAAACATAAACTTACCAATGATACCGCTCCAGAAGGCCAGAGGAACAAATGGCGCAAGCGTAGTAAGTGTGCCTGATAATACCGGGAGAAAAACCTCTCCGGCTGCATATTTGGCGGCATCCATGATGCTCATCTTTCCATTCTCGTAGATGCGATGGGTATTTTCTATCACCACAATTGCATCATCCACAACAATGCCGAGCGCTAGCAGAAAGGCAAAAAGCACAATCATGTTTAACTCAAAACCAATGGTGGGAAAAACCAAGAATGCCACACAGCAACTGAGGGGAACACTAAGTGCCACAAAAAAAGCATTGGTTACTCCCATAAAAAACATGAGGATGATAAGTACCAGTACAAAACCAATGATGATGGTGTTGATCAGATCCTTGATGGTGGTTCTTGTTTCTGAAGACTGGTCGCCGGTGAGGGTAACTGTGAGCGCACGGGGGAATCGGGTAGCCTGAAGGTCATTTACGATGGCCCTTACCTTGTCTGATGTTTCAATAAGGTTTTCACCGGCTCTTTTGATAATATTAAGAGTGATTACATTTTTGTGTGACAGGCGGGCATAACTCTCTTTCTCCTTGTAGCTGTCCTTGATTTCAGCTACATCCTTGAGGTAAACAACAGCACCCGACTGAGAACGAAGGATGATGTTGTCGAGCAATTCTACATTACTGAACTCACCTTTGATGGCGATGTTGCGTTTTACCTCATCCATCTTAATAGAGCCGCCACTGATTGTGCTGTTCTCAAAAGCAATTGCCCTTTGAATATCGCCCATGGTAAGGTTGGCTGCCTCCATTTTATGTTTGTCAACATTGATCTGAATCTCTCTTTCCAGGGCACCAACAATGTCTACCCTTGTAATTTCTTTGAGCGATTCGCAACGGTCTTTTATTTCTTCGGCATATTGCTTGAGTTTATTCAAATCAAGATCCCCGCTGATGTTAACATAGAGCACCGGCAAATCAGAAAAATTAACTTCCTGCACATTGGGCTCACGCGTGAGATTTTGTGGCAAATCTGTACGGGCTTTGTCCACCGCATCTTTCACTTTTTGCTTAGCCTCACTCACATTCACATCAGTATTAAACTCCACAATCACATTAGAAAAATCCTGGATGGAATTGGAAGTAAGTTTTTTTACGCCCGAGATTCCCTTGATCTGTTTTTCCAATGGTTTTGTAATCAGGGTTTCCATGTCCTTTGGCGCGGTTCCCGCATTTATGGTGGTTACATAAATGGTAGGAATAACGATGTCCGGAAACTTTGTTTTGGGGAGATTCAGGTATGACAGAAACCCGGCAAAGGTGATGATGATGGTCATCACAAATACCGCCGTCCTGTTCTTGATTGACCAGGTGGTTGGGCCGAATTCTTTTTTAAGATCTTTCATGTAAGAAGCTTTCGTAAGATTATTTAAGTGCTACAGGGTCTCCGGTATTCAGGTCCTGGAATCCAAATGTGATCACTCTGTCTCTTGCTGCAAGTCCGGAAAGGATCTCTACTCTACGGCCATTGTTTTTACCAATACTTACCATCCGCTTTTCGGCTACCATTCCTTTTCCTTTGTTAACCATAAGCATTACATAATGTCCTTCGTCTGAATTCTGAATGCAGTTTACCGGAACTGTCAGGGCTTTTTCATTTCTGTAGTCGGTGATACGAAGCACTGCAAGTGCATTGGCCTGAAAAGTTCCTTTTTCGGGCAGGGCTACTTCTACATGAAAGGTGCGTGTGAGGTTGTTGATAGATTTACCCACATAGCTCAGGGTAGATTTGCACATGTCTCCGCCATCGGGGAACTCCACGGTTACATTGTTTCCGGCGCGTACACTGCGGGCATAGGTTTCAGCAATATCTGCACGGGCTTTTAGCTTACTCATGTTTACGATGCGGATGCCATTGCCCGGAATGGCAGAAGAAGCAGGTTGACCTACCTTGAGCATCACCTCATCTACAACACCGTCTATGGGTGCATAAATGCGCGACATGTTGATTTGTTCGGACAAGGCATTTACTTGTTTTTCGGCAGCTTCTTTTTGAGATTTTACATTGATGTACTGAACCTCTGTACCAATTTTCTGTTCCCAGAGTTTTTTGTATTTCTCATACAATACATTGGCAGTGGCTAATTGCACCTTGGCCGCTTCCATTCCGGAAACCATCGCCGACACATCGGTCTCGGCAAGCAATTGTCCGGCTTTTACGAGTGCACCTTCCTTTACAAGAATGCGCGTAACCGAAGCAGGTGCGGGTGATTTGGTATTGGACACCACATTTTCGGGAGCCTCAATATGGCCCTGCACCACCAGCTCATTTTCAAAGATCCCTGAAACAACCTCATCGGCTGTCACAATCTTCACGCGTGCAGTTTCGTTTTTGCTTCCGCCCAATTCACTTTCAAGGGCTTTGATTTTGGCAGTGATTTCTGCCTGTTGTTTTTTCAACTTGTCCAGTTCGGCTTTTTTGCCTTCAGCTTGTTTTTCGCCGCAGGAAAGAAGCAGCGCGGCAGGAATACAAAAAAGCAGGTAGATTTTTGTTTTCATCAGGTATGGATGGATGGTGAATGGAAATTTTTTCATGTGTTTATTTGATGTTACCAAGTGCTTTATCGAGATCAACCCTTGCGATATAGTAGTTATAGAGCGCATCATACATGTTGTTCTCGGATTGGTTAAGTGTGGTTTGTGCAGTAATAAGTTCAAGGTTGCCTGCAATTCCTTCGCGCTCCTTGATGCGAACCGTATTCAATACTTTTTTTGCCAGTTCAATATTCGATTTCTGGATGACAAAACTGCGCAGCGCATTGTTGTAGGTAG
>JBEICQ010000074.1:0-9785 GCA_040383885.1 Flavobacteriales bacterium
GCCACAGATGCCGATGGTGATTCGCTGGTATATTCATTCTGTGCCCCATCCGATGGGGTTGCCATCGGAGGAACACCCAGTGCTCCGCCTTACCCTGATGTAACATGGATTGCGGGATTTGATGCCAACAATCCCATTGATGCAAGTGTTCCTTTTCAGATTAATCCTACAACGGGAATACTCACTGGAACACCCAACACCGAAGGAAGATATGTTGTGGGTGTATGCGTGAGTGAGTATCGGAATGGTGTCCTGATTACCACAACAAAAAGGGATTTTCAATTCAATGTCATTCCCTGTCAGAATGCGATTGTGTCTTTCCCCAATCTGGTGGATTCATGTTCTGGACCAACGATTTCCTTTCAGAACAACAGCATCAACACACAAACCTATTTCTGGGATTTTGGAGTGCCCGGAATTGATACTGACACCTCCACTTTGTTCTCCCCCACCTATACCTATCCTGATACCGGCTTGTACACAGTAACGCTGATTGCCTCTCTCGACAATGGCAACGGAGTGTGCTCAGATACTGTAACCGGTGTTTATCATGTGAGGCCCCTGCTTGACATTGCACTTGATCCTGCCGCTTCACAATGCCAGACAGGCAATCTTTTCAACTTCAATGCAGGAGGTGCGTTTGATTCTACTGCAACTTTTCAGTGGTATATGCCCGGTGCTTCAGGCAACCAGTCATCCACTTCTCAAAATATCAGCAGCATCACTTATCCAGCACCAGGCACACACACAGTATCGCTGGTTATTACCCAGTATACTTGTTCTGATTCAGTCTCCACCACCTTCTCAACTTTACCGATGCCCAGTGTCAACGGAGCTGTTCAAATACCTTACTGTAACAGTGCCAATGTGCAATTTTCAGCTACCGGTGACCAGGGCAATGTCTTGTGGAATTTTGGAACAGGGAATGTGGCTGATACCTCCATCATAAGAAATGCGTCTTTTACCTATCCATCGAGCGGAAATTATGTTGCCTCTATCAGGATTACGAATCCTACTACCGGATGCAGTACCCTTGACACGGTTGGATTTTTTGTTCCTGTGGAAGACTCTCTGGTATTGTCGGACATGCGGAATCGTCAAGTGCTTTGTAAAGGAGATACGCTGGAGTTTAAAGCAAATTTTGCCGGAGGAAGACCAGGGTACTTGCTCTCATGGAACAATGGCTCATGGGTAAACGACCTGGATTTTATCCTTACCACCAATCAAACACAATTATTCAGGGTCGCTCTCAAAGATTCCTGTGGAAGAAGGGATTCGGTTATTTTTCAGGTAGATGTTCCGGTATATGGACCTGTTGAATTGAGTCTAAAAAAAGATACCGCCATCTGTTCGTACCAAAACTATCTGCTTGAGGTAAATGCCATTGGGGGTACTAATTCTTTTGCCTACAATTGGACAAGCGACAACCCACAAGCCACTTTGTTTGCTGCCAACAGTGATACCACCACTGCATATTTCCTGAAGAAAAGCAAATTTGTGGTAACGGTTACAGATGCCTGTAATGCTGTGGCAAGGGATACAATTGAAATTGACAAACTCCCCTGCGACTTGAGCCCGCCGAATGTTTTTACGCCAAACGGAGACAATTCCAACAGCAAATTTGTGGTTGCCAATCTGGAGTATTATCCAAATACAAGACTCACGGTATACGACCGTTGGGGGAATAAAAAATTTGAAACCGAAAATTACTCTCCTGACAACACCTGGGATGGTTCCAACGCTGATTCGGGAGTTTATTATTACATCATACAGATTCCACTTACTCCCCCTCAGACGCTTAACGGGTTTGTTCACTTGCTGAGATAAATTTTATGTAAATCCATGCAAGCCAAATGTCTCAGCGAGTAATCAGAAAGATATTTCTATGGGGCATCTGGATCATGTTACAAGGCAATTGTTTATTTGCCGAACACTTCGTAGGAGGAGAACTTTTTTATCGTTTACTTCCAAATGGACAATATGAGGTGACCCTAAGGGTATACCGGGATTGTAATTCATCAGGGGCTTCCTTCGACAATCCTGCATCCGTGGGAATTTATACCGGGAACTCGCTATATCTTGATCTGAGGTTGTATGATCCGGTTATTACCGCGCTCTCCCAGAATACAAATTTTGGTTGCGTACTTTCTCCACCAAACCTATGTACTCAAATGGGTGTGTATAAAGACACCATTACTTTGCCTCCGAATGTAAACGGATATGATTTGATCTATACAAGATGCTGCAGGAACAATTCTATCGTTAATATAGTGGATGCCTCAGATGTGGGAAGTTCCTATATCAGTAGGGTTCCACCCGCAGGAACCATCAATAGCAGTCCCCGGTTCAACCAGATACCACCGATTTTTTTATGCAGAAATACCCCCTTTGTGTTTGATCATTCTGCTTTTGATCAGGATGGTGATCAGTTGGTGTATAGTTTATGTACACCTTACAGCGGGGCAAGCAATACCAGCCCCATGCCACAACCCCCGGATCCACCCCCGGCCGGAAATGTGAATTGGGTAAGTCCCTTTAATGCTGCAAGTCCCATGCCCTCCTCCCCTTCGATGAGCATCCAACCGCAAACAGGTCAGTTGTACATCAATCCATCATTACCCGGCAGATATGTGGTAGGTGTTTGTGTAAAGGAGTACCGAAATGGTATTTTACTTAGTGAAGTCTCCAGAGATTTTCAGTTTAATGTAGAAGAGTGCAACAATTCCGTATCCATCATTACCGATCAATTGTCCTCAGTAGGTACAGGGCAAAATGCCTACTGCCGTGGGCTTACCTACACCTTTGAAAACCAAAGTTTGAACTGCAACAGCTTTTATTGGGACTTTGGAGTAGCAGGAAGCAACACAGATACAAGCACGCTTCAGGAACCTACATTTACTTTTTCTGCACCGGGGCAATATCAGGTCATGTTGATTGCAAGCAATGTTACAAACGGGAACATATTATGTGCAGATACATCCTTTGGTACCTTTTTGATTTATCCGGAACTAGATCCTGATTTTGTTGTTCCTCCCCCGCAATGTCTGAATACAAATTCCTATCAGTTTTCCGCCTCCGGAGTGTTTGATCCTTCGGCAAGCTTCAGCTGGAGTGTGAATACAGGATCAGGTACATTCACTTCAAATCAGCAAAACATCAGCAATGTTTCTTTCACGGAAGACTCTGCGCACACTGTATCACTTATCGTTTCCCAATTCATTTGTTCAGACACAGTCATGCATGAGGTTTATGTGAATCCCATTCCCGAGCCTGTGATTGGCGACATCACCAAGTATTGCGTAGGCCTGCAAGTGGATTTTGAAAACCTGAGCAATCCTGGTAGCAATACATATTATTGGGACTTTGGCATACCGGGCATCAATGCAGATACTTCAATTCTTTTTGAACCGAGTTATACTTTTCCGGATACAGGCAGATATGTCATTACACTTTCTGTAACCGACACAAACAATTGTTCGAGTGCAGTACGGGATACTTTTTTTGTTTATCCACTACTCACGCCTTTTATCAGACCCTTCAATGATTCAAATTATGTAAATCAGTGTTTCGATAGTAATCAGTTTAATTTTATTGCACAGGGCGTGTTTTCCTCCAACACCTTATTTTCCTGGGAATTTGGCCCAAATGCAAATATCTCCAATGCCAGCACCCCGGATGTAGAAGGGGTAGTATTCAACCAGCCCGGGATTTTTCCGGTGAAACTTACCATGTATGAAAATGGCTGCGAAAAAACCGTCACCGACACAGTAAGAATCTATAACCGCCCTGTCATCGATTTCACTGTTTCGTCAAATGCTTGCGCACCATACATTAGTCAATTTCAAAATTTATCAATTGCAGAAACACCTATGCGTCATCTGTGGACCTTTGGCAACGGAGACACCTCAACGCTTGTTTCACCGGTATATGAATATGCTGCACCCGGCTCCTATTCTCCGTCGCTCAGCATCATGACCCTCAATGGCTGTAAGGACACGCTGGAATTGGTGCTTTCTCCTCCCCTGCAATTCTTACCGGGTCCTGTTACCGGACTCAGTCCCGGTACTACCGAGCGCTCCATCTTTGAACCCTCCATTACCTTCAGAGATACTTCTAAAGGAGCAACCTTGATGACTTTTGAAACCGGAGACGGAAGTCTTTACGCAGAAAAAGAAGTAACGCATGTATATGCAGATACTGGCACTTACAAGGTTGTGCAGGTAGTGAAAAATGAAAGTGGCTGTGCCGATACCCTCCGTTTCGAAGTAACAATAAAGCCTGAGTTTCGGCTTTGGATTCCCAATTCATTTTCACCCAACCGTGACCTAAACAATGAATTCTTCAAGGTTGTAGCGATTGGAGTTTCAGATTTTTCAATAGAGATATTCGATCGATGGGGCCAACTGATTTATGAAAGCAAGGATGTAAATAAAGGATGGGACGGAACCATTTCTCATGGAAAAGAAGCGATGGATGGACTTTATAATTACAGGATTCAGTGTAAAAATCCAAAAGCAGAATTGGTTGAACGAAGGGGAATACTTGTACTCATCAGATGATGTATTCAGAGTATAAAATCATCTTGGCGTTTTATCTGTTTATTCTTTTTTAATTCTTGTATTTTACACCGGCGAATGATTCTGCATTTCCTTCCACTACGCCTATCCAAACTATACGGCATGTTCAGAAAATTCCATCATCCTGATTTTTCTTTTTGCTTAGGAATGCTAATGTTGATTATTCATTGTCTTCTGTCAACTGTGGCTTCTTCGCAAACCCTGTCAGGAAAAATTAATTTCAATGAAGAACCCGTTCCCTTTGCAGATGTTTCATGGCTTCATCATCCTTCCCGGACGCAAAGTGATTCATTGGGAAAATTTCGTATTCAATTCTTTCAGGCAGATACACTTTTGATTAAGGCAGCAGGATTTGCAGATCAATTGGTTCATGTGATTGATACCCAAAGCCTGCGTATTACATTTACCCGCAGCATTGAATTGAAAGGTGTTGAAGTATATGAAAGAGGACAGAGTTTAAAACGATCAGGTCTACAAGTCATTAATACCGAAACCATTGGAAAAATGGAACTAAAAAAAGCGGCCTGTTGTAATCTTGCAGAAAGTTTTGAGACAAACGCCACAGTAGATGTTGTGATGAGTGATGGGATCTCGGGTGCCAGACAACTTTCCATGTTGGGCCTTGATGGAATCTACACCCAAATCAACACAGAGAACATTCCTTACAACCGTGGTGCGATGGCTTCTTTTGGAGTGCAGTATATTCCGGGAACATGGATACGAAGTATTGATATTTCCAAGGGAAGCGGGAGTGTGGTCAACGGATATGAGCCCATCAGCGGAACCATTAATGTAGAATTTCTTACGCCCGATAAAGCTGATCGACTTAACTTGAATATTTATCAGAATGCACTTGGCAGATCAGAAGTAAATCTTAACCTGAACGGCAATGATGGAAAAAAGTTCATGCACTCTCTTTTTCTGCATGGGAGTTCTGTGTTTCTAAAAAATGATGTCAACCGGGATGGGTTTCTGGATATTCCCCGTGAACAACTTGGCAATGTGTTCTACCGGGCCAGGTGGAGCGATTCCAAGTGGATGACACAAGTGCTTGTGCGCCATGTTTACAATAACAAAACCGGCGGAGAATGGAACTATGCGCCCTCTCAGCGTTTACAAGGAGTGAGCATGGGCATGGAAACTTTTGTAAGATCTACAGATGTGATTACCAAAACAGCCTTGCTTTTTCCTCATCTGCCCTCACGCGGACTGGGCATGCTTAATCATCTGCGCAACACCCGGCAGGAACTGTATTTTGGCAACAAGAGCTACAGTGTTCGCAACCAATCCTTCCAGAGTCGTCTCATCTATCAGGATTATATTGCTGATACGCGAAATACTTTTCAGACCGGGCTTTCTTTCGTTTATGACCATTTCAATGAAGTATACAAAGACTCGATGTTCAGAAGAACAGATCCTGTTTCGGGAGGTTTTTTTGAATTCACGCGTAACCAGGACAAAAACCTGAGTCTGATGGCTGGCATTCGCGCCGATTATCATCCTGTTTGGAAATGGTGGTTTACGCCAAAAGTAAATATCCGTTATAACCCAAAATCCAAAACAATCTTGCGTTTTACTGCAGGAAGCGGCACAAGAATTGCCAATCCGTTTTTGGATAATACCTCAATATTTGCGAGCGCCAGAAAAGTAATACCTGCCCAAAGTCTACAACCGGAAAGAGGTTTTACAGCAGGAGTTTCGCTCAACCAGAGAGCGCGCATCGGAGGAAAAGATGTAGAGCTCAATATGGATGTTTTTGAAACCCGATTTATCAATCAGGTACTTGTTGATTTTTACGAATCATTCGATAAAGTAAGCATCTACAATCTGGATGGAAGCTCATTCTCCCGTAGCATTCAGGCTGATGTTATGACAAGGCTTTCTGCCGGATTTGAGGCAAGATTATCCTATAAATGGTATCAAATTATCAGTACATATAAAGGACTGGGCAATGTAGCGGGGCCTAAACCCATGGTGCCACTCCATCGTTTTTTGTTGAACCTGAGTTACTATACCGACTTTGAAAAATGGAGGTTTGATTTTACCACAAGATACATGGGCAGAAGCAGAATGCCGGTAAATCATTTTCATTCTTCAGGTGTGCATTATGATACTGAATCACTTCCCTTTTTTCTGCTTAATACACAGGTAAACCGCAAATTCAAACATGCCGAATTATATGCCGGCGCAGAAAACCTATTGAATTTTATTCAGCCAAGGGCAATCCTCTCTGCAGAAAATCCGTTTGCACAAACCTTTGATGCATCCATGATTTATGCGCCATTAACCGGAAGGGTATTTTACTTAGGGTTTACTTATATTATTCCCTGAGTAATTTTAATTACCAGATCTGTACACGCTGATTTTTTGGTAAAAACATTTTATCCCCTTCCTTCACCCCAAAAGCATCATAATAGGCATCAATGTTTCTCAGTGGACCATTTACCCTGAATTGTGAGGGAGAATGTACATCTGTTTTAATTTGTCTGGCAAGATCCTCTGTCCTCCGAGTGGATAACCAGCCGTAGGCATATCCCAGAAAATACTCTGCAGCAGGTTTCATTCCGAAATCTCCCATTTCTTTTTTCCCGGAAGCTGATTTCATGAATGCTTCATGTCCCATGACACAGCCTCCCAGATCGGCAATATTTTCACCCAGGGTGTTCTCGCCGTTCACATGCAGTGAATCAAGCACCGTAAAGGAATTGTACTGAGTAACCAGGTTTCTTGCTTTGGCGTCAAATTTTTCGCGGTCTTCTTTGGTCCACCAATCAGAGAGGTTACCAATGGCATCAAACTTACTTCCCTGGTCATCGAAACCATGCGTGATTTCATGTCCGAAAGTACCTCCTCCAACAATGCCATAGAGGATGGCATCCGGCGCCAAACCGGGATAGCCGGGAACGATGATGTTGCAGCCCGGAATCACAATTTCATTCAAAGATGGATCGTAATAGGCATTATAGGTTTGTGGCATCATAAACCATTCATCCTTATCAACCGGTTTGCCAAACTTTTGTATTTCAAAATTGTGATACCACTTTGTACAGGCCATTACATTTTTACAATAGGATTCGCGCGAAATGTCAAGAGAAGAAAAATCTTTCCATTTATCAGGATAACCCAATTTCATACGCACTTTGGATAATTTCTCCAGTGCTTTTTGCCGGGTTGCATCGCTCATCCAATCAATCTTTTGCAGGTGTTCCCTGAATACTTCCATGATGTTGTTTCCTATTTCGAGAAGTTTTTCTTTGGTATTGGGGGGAAGGTAATTTTTAACATACTCCTGTCCCACAATTTCTCCCAGGTTTCCGTTGGTTTCCTCCACTACCTGCTGCCAGCGGGGCTTTTGTTTTTGTACGCCGCTCATCACAGTATTGTAGAAATAGAAGTTTCTGTCGCGGATGGGTTTGCTTAAAAAATTAGCGTAAGTATTGAGCACAGACCATGAAAGATACCAGCGCATCACTTGAGGGGTGGTGGTGGAGAGCAGGCTGTTAAAGGCCTCAAAAAATTCGGGTTGACCCACATTCACAGAATCCAGGTTGGCGATTCCAAGACCGCCGGAATAAGCTGCCCAATTAAACAGGGGAGTCATTTCCTGAAATTTTTTCAGCGGCATGCGGTTGTAGTTTTTGTAGGGGTCGCGCAGGTCGGCAATTTTGCGTGAGGCACGCGCCAGTTTCTCCTCCAACAAATACACTTCTTTGGCAGCTTTTACTGAATCTGCTCCTCCGATTCCGCTCATTCGGAACATCTCTCTCAGGTGAATTTTATAAGCCTCTCTCACCACAGATGTCTGTGGATCCTTGTCAAAATAATACTCTTTCACAGGCATACCGATGCCACCCTGGTAGAGATAGAAAATGTTTTTACTGCTGTTTTTTTCATCTTTTGAAATCCCTGCCTGAAAAAAAGTACCTGTTGCATAGGATGATACCTGTGCGAGCACTGCAGGCAAATCAGCCGGGGCTTTGAGTGCCTCAATTTGTTTGAACAAAGGCATGATGGGTTCAATCCCCTGTTTGTCTATGCCCGCAGTATCCATACCCGAAGCGTAGAAATCACCGATTTTTTGAACAAGGCTTCCTTTTGCCGCATTTTTATCGGCTGCTGAAGATTCACATATGCGACGAATAGCATTGTTTACACTATCGCGAACCGCGATAAAAATGCCTGCTGCATTTTCACTTTGGGGGATAGGATTCTTCTTAATCCATCCACCATTGGCATGGTTAAAAAAGTCATCACCGGGACTTATGGTAGTGTCACGGTTTTGCAGCAATACCTGTGAAATGTTTTCACCGGAATGACCGGACGGTCTGTTACAGGCTGTCAATGCAAGCAGGATTGGGAGGAAAAAGTAGATGTTTTTCATAGTCTAAGAGGTTCACAAGATAAGGGATAATATGGAAACAGAGAATCGGGATTGAGGTAACTTTGGTTACATTTGTGCCGCATGAAAAAACATTGGTGGAAAGCCCTTGGTATTCTTCTTGTCGCCTATTCCATCATAGGCGGTTTTGTGCTTCCGGTGCCACGGATGGAAATTCTTCATGAAACCATTCGGAACCTTTATTTTCATGTTACAATGTGGTTTGCCATGATGATTATTCTTACGGCATCCTTCTCCGGAAGCATTGCTTACTTAAATAAACCTACACCTGAAAAAGATTTTCTGGCAAGTGAATGTGCCAAAGTGGGCGTATTGTTTGGTTTGCTTGGTATCGCCACCGGATCTCTTTGGGCCAATTACACCTGGGGTGCCTGGTGGGTAAATGATGCCAAGCTAAATGGTGCAGCCATTACCCTTCTTTTTTATTTTGCCTATATCCTGCTCAGGCAGTCTGTAGATGATCCTGATAAAAGAGCGCGTCTTGCTGCCGTATACAATATTTTTGCCTGGGTAATGCTCATCGTATTCCTGCTTATCCTACCCCGCATGACCGATTCTCTGCATCCGGGTAACGGAGGAAATCCGGGCTTCGGCAAATATGATCTCGACAATGGCATGCGGCTGGTCTTTTATCCTGCCATCATAGGCTGGTCCCTATTGGGCGCATGGCTTGCCTCCCTGGGTATCCGACTTAGAAAACTTGAACCAGAACAATGAATATTCGCTCCTTTCTTTCAACGCTTTTTTGCTTTTTGTTTATACAAAGTTTCGCACAGGAATCAGCAGTTGAAATGGCTGACACCATGCGC
>JBEICQ010000075.1:0-9639 GCA_040383885.1 Flavobacteriales bacterium
CTTACGGTCTGCGTTACGGACTTTTTTACATCAAGCCTGCCCATGATTGTTATGACAAAAACGAATTGCGCGATGAGCTTAACAAGGTACGCTTATCCAATATCAAAATCATTATCACCGGCAACGGCAGGGTAGCCAATGGTGCCATCGAGCTTTTGGGTTTGTTGGGAATCCGAAGGATCACTCCATTTGAATTTACACAATTCTCCTACCGCGAACCTACTTATTGCCAGTTGCACAGCAACAATTACAATGAACCGGTTGATGGAGCACCCTGGAGCACGGAGCGCTTTTATAAATCTCCCGGGCAGTTTAGGTCTACCTTTTTAAAATACACTAAGTATTGCGATTTGCTCTTGCATTGTTCTTTCTGGAATCCTGCTGCACCGGTACTTTTTACAAAAAAAGACATGCAGTCGAGTGAATTTCGCATCAGTGTGATTGCCGATATCAGTTGCGACATCAACGGAGCCGTGCCTGCCACCAGCCGCGCTTCTACCATAGAGCAACCATTTTATGGTTACAATCCCCTCACTGAAAAAGAAGACGAGCCTTTCTCACACAAAACCATTACGATCATGGCAGTAGATAATCTTCCCTGCGAGCTGCCAAGAGATGCATCGGAAGATTTTGGAAAAGAATTGTTCGAAAAAGTGATGCCCTCACTCCTTCAAAAAGATGAGGATGGTTTGATTGAACGCGCCACCATTTGCAAGGAGGGCGAATTGATGCCCCGTTTTCATTACCTCGAAGATTATGCCTTTTCGAAATGAGCATACACAAATTGCATATTCCATTCTTTACAGTGATTGTTTTTTTACTGTTTGCCTGTAAGAAGGAAGACACCCAATCTCCGAATATTTCAGCAGAAATTTTCATGGCCAAACAAGTGTATAGCATTGGCGATACCATCAGAGTACTTGGAAGCTATTCCGACGACAACAAAATCACTCAGGTAACGGTAGACCTGATCAACGATAAATCACTGAAAGTAGGCAATGCTTCCTCATACAAAAGCAGTGAAAAGAAAAGATTCGTTACCCTTAATCACGAAATCATCATCACAGACTCTACCCTGAAAAGTGGAGAATACCGGGTGAGGCTCATTGCCTCTGACGGTACACAAAGCACAAGCAAGTTTCTGAGCATCAGATTGGCGGGCATTCCGCGGAGATTAACAGGATGGATTTTCTATGATGAAGAAAACGGAATCATTCGTCTCCGCACGATTGACTCCCTTCGGCAGATTCAGGATCATTTTTCCACGCCCGGTTTGTTGGTTGGGGTGAATTATCATTCGGTGAAAAGCCAATTGTACATCACCCAGAACACCTCACTTAGCATGCAGTCTTATCAGTATCCTTCCATGGCTTTTCGCTGGAATCTTTCATCCCTCTCTCCCTTTTACAGCCTTGGTCAATCGGATTCCACCCTCTACATCGGAACCTACGATGGTATAATCAGGGGATATGATTTCACAGGCATCAACACCTTTCAGGCGGATGCAATGGTGGGTGGATTATACCCAACAAAAATCATGGAGGTTGGAAAATATTTGTTTACCCTTCAAAGTGGTTTAGGCGGTGGAAATTACCTGGTGGTTTACAATAAGAATACAGGTGGAATCATTCAAAGTACGATTCTTTCCTTTATCCCGCAGGACTTTTGCAGATGTGATGACAACTCCATTTTTCTGCTGAAAAAGAATTCTTTTACTTCCGAAATTTTCCTCTACACCATCAGTACCAATGCCGTCTTTATGGCCAAGCAGATCAATGAACCTGCCCTAAGCATGTGTTATCTTTCCGACAAACATATTGCACTTGGAGGAAGCTCCTGGGTATATGATTACAAATATGCTTCCAACTCAGCAGTGCAGGCCTTTTACATGCCTCAGGCACACCGTTTGTACTACGAACCCATTACTTCTACCCTGAGCGGAATTACATTTGAGAAGATCTTTTTTTCCACAGCAGACTACACTTCCGTGCAGACAATACTATACAATACTTCTGTAAAGAGTGGCATCTTTCCAACCTATAACAATTAACGGCAGATGTATATTCTCAAAATAAAAGGCAAGGCAAAAATTCCGGATTATATTCAAATCCGTGACGAAAATTTTACTCTCAAAGCTTATTTCAGGGTTGACCGTCCGGAAAAATCACTCAGCAAAATAGGTCTTAGTGATGAGCAGGTAGAAGCCTTTCAAAAATTGATTTCGGATTTGCCTTTTGGCGTCGTACAAAAAATTGAATTCTGATGGATGAAGATATCCTGGTGAAAGCAGAAAACCTGCAGGTTTACCAGAACCACAGCCTGGTTCTCAGCCAGGTGAATTTTACTGTTTCGAGAGGTGAATTTATTTACCTTGTGGGCAAGACAGGTGCAGGTAAAAGCAGCTTGCTCAAGCTGATGTATGCTGCCCTGCCAATGCAAAAAGGAAACAACGGAAACCTTTGGGTGGCCGGATACAACCTCAGCACTATCAAACCTGATGAGGTCCCTTTTTTAAGGAGAAAATTGGGCATCGTATTTCAGGATTTTCAGTTGCTCTACGACCGTACCGTATTAGAAAATCTCCTTTTTGTGCTGCATGCAACAGGATGGAAAAATAAACCTGAGATGGAAAAGAAGGCCATGGAAGTGCTTGGTCAGGTGGATCTTGTTTCCAAAGCAGGTAAAATGCCTCACCAGCTCTCAGGTGGTGAACAACAATCGCTGTGTATTGCCCGCGCCTTGCTCAACGATGCCGATGTGATTCTTGCCGATGAGCCTACAGGCAACCTCGATCCCGAAAGTTCCCTGGCCATCGTGCGCCTGCTGCGTAACATCAGTGCCCGCGGAAAAGCTGTAATCATGGCCTCTCACGACTATGGTGTAATGAACAGCATGCCCGGCAGGGTACTCACCTGTGAGGGTGGAAAAGTAATGTGAGTCATCTCCGAAACAAATTGTTCCCTTTTTTTGGAGGAAAGGAATTTTTCGCTGAAGGAAATTTTACTACTGTTTACCTACCGCTTAATCGCTTGTTTTATCCTGTTTTTTTTTTCATGCTTGTGACATCGAAATCATACCTGTACCCGGCGAAAAACTTTTCTATAAAAGTATTTCTCACTAAAAACAGATAACTTAAAAAACAAATACCGAGGGTAAAAAGCACGGTTACAAAAAATTTTATCACAAGCGCTAAAGCCATTCCGGTGATGAATCCCGGAATCCATACCACCACCGGCAAATGCACAACATACACCCAGGTGGAGGCAGTCACGAAATATCCGTTGCGCCGCCGAAATCCATGCAGGTAAGTAAGAAACAAAGCAATACCTCCAAAAATAAAAAGGGAGGTGTAAAGCGCACTGAATCCCTGATGAATCAGCAGTACCCATGATGCATCCGGCCAGGGAAAAAGTTTATCAAAAAGAAAAAGCAAGATGGCCGCGCACAGCTGCGGAATCGAATGCCGCTTAAGATGCATCAGGCTATTCGTTTTGTGCAACAGAATGCCTGTCGTAAAGAATAGAAAATAGCAAGCTAAAATTGCCGGATTGATGCTCCAGCGATTATTGGTCAGGATAAAGGGCTTGCCCATCCAGCAGAGGCATAAAAACAAGGTGCCGGCAAAAACGAGTATGCGCAAACCGAAGCTTCGGAAAACATGAATCGCTGCAGAAAAAAATAAATTGTTGAAATCATTCAGGTTTTTGAAGCATCCCTTCAACAACCGGTAGAGCACATGGCAGATCAGCAGGAAATAAAGAAACCACAGATGCGCAATTTTGGATGAAAACCACCGGTAATTGACAAGCACATCAATGACTGACTGAATGGTAAAAGATTTTTTTTCAATAGCAGCATGAGAAAAGTCAGAGGCAAGGGCATCCAGCGGCAGCACAAACAATACTCCAAAAACAAAGGGAATGAAATGAGTAGAAAAGAGATTCCTGTATGCAGCGGTTTGTCCTTTGCTTTGGTAAAAAAAAGAACCGAGGTATGCACTTACAACAAAAAATAGAGGCATCCTGAAACAGTGAATGAAACTCACAAGCCAGTCGAAAAACGGATGTGTGGCAGGATCTTTTAACATCCATGCCGGGGTATAATCAATCACTCCGTAGGTAACCGAAGCATGGATGATGATGCCAAGGTAAAGCATGCTTGCACCCAGGTTTTCCAGGGCAAACAACTCTTCCGGAATGGCAGGAGAGGTCTTTGTATGTTGCTCTGAGGTACCCATGTTTGGATGAAAAAAATCGCTGAAAACTACTCATTATTTCTGCAGCGTATGGGATTTATAAAAAGATGACTTGGGGCGTAGCGGCATCTCCTTGTTTCGCATTCTCTCCTGCGCAAGCGCGGTAAAGGGTGTTTCTGTGCTTCACAATTGAATCTGTTTCTTTTCGCCGGTGAGAAGGCAGGAATCAGGACGAGATAGCCATGAAAAAATGCCACCCTGTGTTCCGTTGCATCCTTGCTCCTAAAAAAATTGCTGCGCGTGCTCAACATTTACAGCTGGCAGGTTTGCCAGTTTCCGGGCAGGGACATCCAAATTCCCCGTCTGCTTCATGCTTGATGTAAAAAAAACACCCCCTTGCCGGAGGATGGAAACACGGCTTCTATTTTTTTTACGGGGCATCCAAAATACGGGCACTTTCCTTACATTTGCCTCTCAGCATTCGTTATGACAATTGCCTCTACAGGATTATTCAGTTATCTGCCCATTGTGCTCATGATGCTCGTGGCACTGGGCTTTGTTGTTACCACCATGGTGGTAACCCACCTATTGGGTCCAAAACGCAATTCCAAAATCAAGCTCGAATCTTTTGAGTGTGGCATAGAATCGAAGGGCAATGCCCGCATTCCTTTTTCCATCAAGTATTTTCTGGTGGCCATCCTTTTTGTCCTTTTCGATGTGGAAGTAATCTTTATGTACCCCTGGGCCGTGAACTTTAAAAGCCTTGGTTGGTTAGGATTTGTAGAAATGCTCCTGTTCATGGGTTTTCTTTTGGTGGGATTCTTTTACATCATCAAAAGAGGTGCCCTCAAATGGGAATAAAACAACACTTGTATGAACAATAAAATTCAATTGGCCAAAGCCCCCGATGGAGTAGAAGGTGCAGGTTTTTTTGCCACCCGCCTCGACGATGTCATTGGTCTGGCCCGAAAAAATTCTGTATGGCCCCTGCCGTTTGCCACCAGTTGCTGTGGCATTGAGTTTATGGCTACCATGGGCGCCAACTATGATCTTGCCCGTTATGGTTCTGAGCGCATGAGCTTTTCTCCCCGCCAGGCAGATTTGCTCATGGTGATGGGAACCATTGCCAAGAAAATGGCTCCGGTAGTGAGGCAGGTATACGAACAAATGGCAGAACCCAAATGGGTACTATCCATGGGCGCCTGTGCCTCCAGCGGTGGCATATTTGATACCTACAGCGTACTCCAGGGCATAGACCGCATCATCCCGGTGGATGTGTATGTTCCCGGATGCCCGCCCCGCCCTGAACAAGTGATTGATGGCATCCTCAAAATTCATGAGCTGGTTGCCAACGAATCCTCCCGCAGGCGATATTCCGAAGATTATAAAAACCTGATGGCCTCCTATGGCTTCGAAAGATGATTCAAAAGGCATGAATAACCAGGCTCAGGCAAACGAAAAACTTCCGGCATTACTCGTCTCTGCTTTTGGGGAAGACATCACAGAAGCTTCCATCAATCACGGCATTCCTGTTTTTACCGTGCATCGCAACGCTTATCGCAAGGTGGTGGAGTTCCTCTTCAACCTTGAAGAGATGCCCTTTAGGTTCCTTACAGACATCACCGGCATACACCTTCCCGACAACAAGGACGACCTGGGTGTAATCTGTCACCTGCATTGCCTTACTTCCAATGTGAGGCTGCGCATCAAGACCTTTGTTACCACCTCCGATTCCCATGTTGATAGCCTGACGCCCCTTTTTCCGGGTGCCAACTGGATGGAGAGAGAAACATTTGATTTTTACGGCATTCACTTCAAAGGGCATCCCAACCTTACGCGCATCCTTAACATGGACGATATGCTCATCCACCCGCTGCGTAAGGAATATCCGCTGGAAGACCAAAGCCGGAAAGATAAAAACGACGCCATGTTTGGCAGATAAAAAACAACATGTCAACCATACAGAAAATTGACAGCGATCTTGTAAACATCCCCAAAGAGGATGCCTTTACCACGCTCAATCTGGGGCCTACCCACCCCGCCACACACGGTATTTTCCAAAATGTACTCACCATGGATGGGGAAATCATCCGTGATGCCGTGCCTACCGTAGGCTATATTCACAGGGCTTTTGAAAAACTGGCAGAGCGCCGACCCTACAACCAGATTACACCCATTACCGACAGGCTTAACTATTGTTCCTCGCCCATCAACAACATGGGCTGGCACATGACGGTAGAAAAACTCATTGGGGCCACCCTGCCCAAACGCGTGGAGTACATGCGCGTGATCATTATGGAGCTGGCCCGTCTGGCCGACCATATTGTGTGCAACTCCGTGATTGGTGTGGATACCGGTGCCCTTACAGGCTTTACTTATCTGTTTCAGCACCGCGAAAAGATTTATGAGATTTATGAAGAAATCTGTGGTGCCCGTCTCACCACCAATATCGGGCGCATCGGTGGGTTTGAAAGAGAATGGCCTCAGCGTGCCTGGGAAAAAATAGAACAGTTTCTACTTGAATTCCCTCCCGCTTTAAAAGAGTTTGAAAAACTGCTGGTGCGTAACCGCATCTTCATGGACCGTACCATCAAATGTGGTCCCATCTCTGCCGAAAAAGCCCTTTCTTACAGTTTTACCGGCCCTAACCTGAGGGCTGCCGGTGTGGATTATGATGTGAGGGTGTTTGCACCCTATTCCTCCTATGAGGATTTTGACTTCATTATTCCGGTGGGCACCCAGGGAGATACCTACGACAGGTTCATGGTGCGTCAGGAAGAAATGTGGCAGAGTCTGTCCATCATCCGTCAGGCCATCCAAAAGATGCCTTCCGAAGGTGGTTTTCATGCCGATATTCCCGATTTCTATCTTCCCCCCAAAGAGGAAGTGTACAATAACATGGAAGCCCTCATTTATCACTTTAAGATTGTGATGGGCGAGACAGAAGTGCCGGTAGGAGAAGTTTACCATTGCGTGGAAGGAGCCAACGGAGAACTTGGCTTCTACCTGGTAAGCGACGGAGGCCGCACTCCTTTCCGATTGCATTTCCGCCGTCCCTGTTTCATCTATTACCAGGCTTATCCCGAGATGATTAGGGGAGGCTTGCTCTCAGATGCAATCCTTACCATGAGCAGCATGAACATCATAGCCGGAGAGCTCGATGCATAGCCCAAACAGATATTTTGTTTAAACAAAGGATAATTGCTAACATTGCATCAATGCATTCAAACCCCTCAGCCGTATTTTTTATGAAGCACCTTGCATTGCTTGTTACCTGTATACTTGTCTCCGCCACTTTTTTCTCATCAGCAGGAACCATCACATTGGAGGGTACCTATCAGGGAAAAAACATTTATGTGCAAAATCCATTTGTACAGGGTGGTGTAGGTTTTTGTGTGTATGAAGTGATGGTAAACGGCAAACCTACCACCGACGAAGTAAACTCCAGCTCATTTGAAATAGACCTGTCTGCACTCAAATTATCAGTGGGAGAAAAAGTAGTGATTAAAATCAATTCCAAAGATGATTGCAAACCCAAGGTTGTTAACCCCGAAGACCTAAAAGTGCGCAGCACCTTTGAGATTGTTCCCCAGTCTGCCAAGGTGAATAACAAAGATGGAATCTTTCAGTGGACGACCAAAGGTGAAAACGGCAAGCTTCCTTTCGTGGTGGAGCAATACCGCTGGAACAAATGGGTGAAAGTGGCAGAAGTGCCCGGCAAAGGAAAGTCCGAACCTACTTACTACTCCATTCCTTATGTGCCGCATTCCGGTGAAAACAAACTGCGTGTAAAGCAAATTGATGCCATTGCGCCCAGGGTTTCTGAACCGGTTAAGTACCGCTCGATGACGCCTGAGGTGAAAATTGAAAACAAAGACATCAACAAAGTGGATGCTGAGATTTCATTCAGCGACCAAACCGATTACGAAATATTTGATTCTTTTGGCAATGTAATGGCCAAGGGTCGCGGTGCAGGAGTAGATGTAAGCAACCTCAAAAAAGGGATGTATTACATCAATTACGACAGCAAAACCGGCGAAAAATTCAGCAAGAAATAATACCTCCGCAATGACCGGAAAAATTGAGCACCTGGGCATTGCAGTAAAGGACCTGAGCCGGGCAGAAGAAATGTACACCCGCCTGCTGGGCGTTCCACCTTACAAAAAAGAATCAGTTGCCTCAGAAAAAGTAAACACCCTTTTTTTTATGAGCGGCAACAATAAAATTGAACTGCTCGAGGCGGCAGATGAAAGCTCGGTTATCCACAAGTTTATTGAAAAGCGCGGCGAAGGATTGCATCATGTGGCCTTTGATGTAGAAGATATTTATGCCGAGATGAAGAGGCTGAAAGAGCAGGGATTTACCCTCCTGAATGAGCAGCCTAAAAAAGGTGCCGACAACAAGCTTATTTGCTTTGTGCATCCCGCCCAAACCCATGGGGTTTTGATTGAGTTGTGCCAGGAGATTACCTCCTGAACAAGTCTATTTTGTTTGGTTGAATTTTACCATTCTTAAAATAGAAAAGGCTGTAGTAAAAATAAACCCCACCCCTCGGTGAAATGGCAAGGGTTTATCCGTCACCGTCGATCACATCTTGCACAACAAAGAAAATAACAAAAAAAATACGAAATTCGAATCAGTAATTTTGTCCGATAAGTAAGGGGTCAAACCATCACAACACATGAATTGCTTCTATTGGAATACAAAATCAGGTGTATGATATTATTCTGATTTGAATGACAATGTAATGGCCATCTACAATAAATTAACAGAAATAAATGACTATGAATAATATAACTGTTAGGACAAGGATACTCCGAAAATACTTGCCCTTGTGTTTTATCATTTATCTCTTGTGCTTTTTAAATACAAAATTACTCGGGCAGCATGGTAACCTGCCCAACCCTTTATCCAACAATGGGGATACTTTAATTACTGAGAGTTATCCCGATCCGGATAACCCCATGAACATCATAGAAAAGCGAACGACGTTGACGAAACCACAATATGAGGAGTTTTTACATGCAAAGAAGAAGGGCTATGAAAAAGCTTTAAGAAATAAAGTTGATTCCATTGCTGTTATAAAGAATGGCAAAGTGGAAATGATATACGATACCTTGAGTGATTATCAATTTGCCAAAAAGATGGCCTTTGAATTGGCAACCAAAGAGCAATTACGGAAAAAAAATAAGCAAATTGAAGATGGAGAGAAAAAGTCACTTCTACAAAAGAAAGAAATTGAACTGGCCAATAGGGTGAAAGTGCTCCTAGAATCAGAGCTTTATCTAAAACAAGAGCAACAGAAACAACTATCAAGAAACTTAGATTTTGCGCAAAGAGAGAAAAAGCTTCAGCAAAATAAAATTCGGTTTCAGCTGGCGCAAAACAAAGCCCAGCAGCACGAACTTGATCGACAAACATTTATTAGAAATATTTTTATGGGA
>JBEICQ010000076.1:0-9576 GCA_040383885.1 Flavobacteriales bacterium
CTCCAGTACGCCCAGACTGGCTGCGAGATTAATGGCGGTGGTGGTTTTGCCTACCCCGCCTTTTTGATTGGCTATAGAGATGATTTTTCCCATAAAAGACTAGAATGCTAAGGTTTGTCCGATATCCATCAGAAAAAGTTTTTTGCCGGCGTTTTCAAAGCGCGTAAGGGCTTGTTGCTTGTCGATTTTAATGTATCCGAAGGTGTCATAATGCAGCCCGATAATCTTGTTGCAACGAATAAAGTCAGAGGCAATCACTGCATTGTCAACTCCCATCGTAAAGTTATCACCTATGGGCAGGAGCGCAAAATTCAAACTGCGGAATTCACCAATCAGTTTCATGTCCATGGTCAGGGCCGTGTCGCCCGAGTAATAAAAGTTCCCCTGAGACGATTCAATGATAAAACCCATGGCAGCCCCTCCGTAGGTGCCATCAGGCAAGCTGCTGGAGTGCACGGCAGACACACACTTTACCTTGCCGAAGTCGAGCATCCATTTGCCTCCGGTATTCATCGGATGCACATGCTCTAAGCCCCTGGCCGATAGCCATTGGATAATCTCAAAGCTTGCAATCACCAGGGCACCACTTCTTCCGGCAATCTCAAGGGCATCCGCCAGATGGTCCTCATGCCCGTGGCTGATCAGGATATAATCGGGATTGATTTTTTCTACATCTACACTGGCTGCCAGAGGATTGGGCCTGATAAAAGGATCGAACAGCAGCTTTTTGCCATTCACCAAAGCCTCAAAACAAGAGTGTCCGTAATAGGTAATTTGCATAAAATCGGCTTCTTTTCTGAACAGGAATGCGAATGTAGGGTTTAATGACCTAGCCTGATGCACCCAAAGGGCAATAAATTTACGAACAATGATCACAATCATCAATGCCACCAACCGTGGCGATAACCTCACCCGGGTGGTGGGCAACCATTATGCCTCTATGCTCCGGGAGATGGGCATTCCGTGCAAGCAGTTCGGCCTCAACGAGCTGCCCATCAGCATCATCAACCAGGATTACGGAACACCCGGTCCCGAGCTGCTCACCATGGCCGAAGAATTCATCATTCCGGTTCCCCGACTCGTCATCATCAGTCCTGAATACAATGGAAGCATCCCCGGCATCCTCAAGCTGTTTATCGACAGTTTAAAGCCCGAGCATTTCAGGGGCAAGCGTGCTGCGCTGGTGGGGGTGGCTTCGGGCAGGGCAGGCAACCTTCGGGGGCTCGACCACCTCACCGCCATCCTGCACCACCTGGGGGTAGAGGTATTTTCCAAGCGTGCCTATGTATCTCATGTGCACAAGGGCGTAAGCGATGGGGTCTTAACCGATGCGGAGGCCATACGCAGCATCGCTGCCCAGGCAGAGCGTTTTATGGCATTCTGAGCAGATGTTCCCGGGCAGGAAGCAAGAGGGGAGAAGAGTTGCAGCAACAAAGGTTTTTTTCCAAGTGGGAACGCATGACTTTACTGAAACCTTCAATCTGTATTCTTATTAAATCGAAATAAAGGTTTCTCGTAGTGACAGATGAATTGAAAAGAAAAGAAACATCTATCATTTTTATTTCCGATGGTCGTATTTGTTTCGCAACAACGATTTGTTCTTTTAGCGTTGGTTGCATAATGGAGCTTGTATGCACCGGCGAATGTGTGTATATGGTGTTACTAAAAAGTCAATAAATTTTCTTCTCTCACTGCAGTTCATTCATATTCATAACATTTGTTTAAAGTAAATACGGATTGTATTAATTTAATGTTAAACTCCTCTCTTTTTGTTAATATTTAAATAATCTGAATTTAATACTGGCATTAATGATTATGGGCTGTTTTGCACACCAAAACAACACCCATGAAAAAACGCTACCATTTATTGTCTTGCCTGCTCCTCAGCGCCGGTTTTGCATGTGCCCAAAACACCATCGACATTGCCGATGCCGATCTCATGGCCGGCCAAACCTACAATTGGACCAAGAACAACACCTATCTGCTTACAGGAACAGTTTTTCTGGAAGAGGGAGGAAAACTTAATATAGAGGCAGGTACAGTAATCAAGTTTGCACCCAATGTATCGGGTACAGAACCCTCCGCTTTGATCATCTGCCGGGGAGCACAAATATTCGCCACAGGCACAGCCCAGGAGCCCATCATCTTTACCTCTGAATCCGACGATATAAATGACCCCGATGATCTTGGGCCGGAAGACAACCAGCTATGGGGCGGCATTGCCCTCCTTGGCAAAGCCTATACCCTGAAAAACGGAAATACCGAGGTAAACCTCGAAGGCATTCCAACCACTGAAGCCAGGGGCATTTATGGCATGCCTGCCGGACAAAATATAGACAACGACAACAGCGGCATCATGCGTTATTGCAGCATCCGCCACGGAGGCAGTGCACTTACCTCCGGCAGTGAACTCAACGGCCTCTCACTCGCTGCTGTTGGCTCGGCCACCACACTCGAATACATCGAGATCTATGCCAACTCAGATGACGGCATCGAATTTTTTGGGGGAACGGTTAATCTTAAACATGCAGTTGTGGCTTTTGTAGAAGACGATTGCTACGACTGGGATGAATCTTATGCAGGCAAAGGACAATTTTGGTTTTCCATCCAAAGATCCAATGTGGCCGATGCAGGTTGGGAATGCGATGGTTCTACCCCCGACAACATCAGCCCTTTCTCAGATCCCATGGTATATAATGCCACCCATATCGGCTCAGGCCCCGGAGCCGCTGCCGCCAACCCCATCGGCTGGCTGTTCAGGGCAGGTACCCGCGGATACATTGCCAATAGCATTGTTACCGAAATGAAATCCAAAGGCATTGAAGTGCAGGATCGTCCCAACAACACAAGTTCCGATGCCTATGCTCAACTGCTTGCAGGTGAATTGCAAATCAAAAACAACCTGTTCTGGAATTGTGGTTCCAACACCGACATCAACATGAGCAGCACCGGCATCATCAGAAGCACAACAACCAATGGCCTGGGCGGTGAAGATTCATTGTGCACCTCGCTCATCACCCACCTGAACAGCAATACAAACCTGATTCAAAATCCCGGCATCGTAAATATCTCGCGCGGCCAGGACGGCGTGCTCGATCCGCGCCCTTCGCTATCGGGTGCTGCCTATACTACCGCTTTGGATACTTATCCAACAGATACTTTTTTTACGGCCGTTACTTTTAAAGGAGCATTCTCTGCCAACGCCGCCGAGCTGTGGATACACGGCTGGACAACACTTGCCAAAAACAACCACCTTTCCAACATAGCCTCTGTAAACAAACGCAGTGGCATGGCAAACAACCTGCAGTTGTATCCCAATCCGGCTAACAATCTTTTGTATGTGCAGTTTGAGGCAGATCTCAACAACCTGATCTCGATCACGGATGTAAGTGGTCGCCTGGTGTATCAAAGCAACATCATGCAACAAAGTCTTCATCCCATCGATGTGTCCCAATTAAAACCGGGCATCTACACCCTTACCATAAGCAATGCCTCTGTTACAGGAACACAAAAATTCATCAAGCAATAAGCATCTTTTCATTCACCATGAAAAAGGTAATCGGCATCAGTGCCGGTTACCTTTTGCAGTTTACAAACCATGAAGCAAAATCTTCTCTTATCCCTCTTGTTTCTCACCCTTTCCGGATTGTATCCCCTCTGGGCACAAAATGGTTTTGTGAAAGGCAAAATTGTTGACAATAATTCCGGCGAAGAACTCATCGGCGTAGTGGTTGCTGTGGATGGAACCACCACTGCCGTTACCACCAATATAGAGGGCAATTACACGCTTCCGCTCAAGCCCGGTGTGTATACGCTTTCTGTTGGATTCATGAGCTACCAGAAACAGATCATCAAAGAGGTAAAGATTGAAGGTGGCACTACCAAAATCATGGATTTCGCTTTACTGCCCGCAAGTGTAGACCTCAAAGAGATAGTGATTGAAGCCCGGCAGATTAAAAATACGGATGCAGCACTTATCTCCATGCAAAGCAAAAGCCTGAGCATCCAGGATGGTGTTTCATCCCAACAACTCAGTCGCACAGGTATCAGCAATGCTGCCGAAGGCCTCAAGCAAGTAGCAGGAGCCAATGTAGAGGAAGGCAAATTCATGGTGATGCGCGGATTGGGTGACAGGTACTCCATTGCACAAATCAACGGACTGCCCATGCCCAGCAGCGATCCTTACCGCAATGCCTCCAGCCTGGATCTGATTCCTGCAGGATTCATCGACAACATCATCACCGTAAAAACTTTTACACCCGACCAGCCCGGTAATTTTGCCGGCGGAAACATGAACATCACTTCCAAAAGTTTCCCCGATAAATTTTATCTCAGTTTTTCTGCAGGACAATCTTATAACACACTCTCCTCACTCAACCCGGAGTTTCTCACCTACACGGGCGGCAAAACCGATTGGAGGGGCAAAGACGACGGAACAAGACAAATGCCGGAGTTCCTTCGCAATGATTCACTCAGAAACCTCCTCAATTCTACCTTGTATATCTATGCCAGAAACAAAAGTTCAGAAAACGAAGCCCAAAGGCGTTTGTTCAATGATGCTTCCAAATCCCTCAGCAATGATTTTACGCCCGATGCCGCAAGCCGCAGCAACCAAAGCGGATTCGGCTATCAACTCCGTCAGGCACTGGGTGTGAGCAATGCCTTTAACCGCACGCCACTAAACAGCAATTATCAATTTTCTGTTGGCAACCGATGGACATTTAACAGAATGGAAATGGGAGCCAGCGCAGGCGCCGTTTACAGCCGCAACTTCACACAGGTAAACAACGGAATCATCAACACAAACATCAACGCAGGCGGCGAAAAACTTCTCCAATACCAGTCTCTCCGTGAAAACAAATCCATTGACAATCCTTCTCTCGGATTGCTGGTGAATGCATCATTACGCTACAACCAAAAACATACCTTCGGATTTACCCAACTCTACAGCAACGATGCCGAAAAAGTGGCGCGTTCACAAACCGGTGAATTCGATGGACAGGTGTCCGACTCCCGCTCTGTTTTTAATACACGCATCATGGAGTTCACCCGCCGCGAACTCAATTCCTCTGTTTTCAATGGCAATCATCAGTTTGCGCTCGGACACGGACTCGATGTGCAATGGTCTGCCAGCACCACTGTGTCTCGTCAGGAAGAGCCCGATCTGCGTTATTTTGCCTACACATCCATCACCGACTCGGTAGACATCTACGATGTGGATGGAAACTTCAGCGGAAAAAAACTCGATACGGCTTACTACATGAACAATGCCGAGTATTCCTTCCCTTTTCACTTCTACAGAAACCTCACCGACAAGCAAAACCAGGGAAAAATTGACATTACAATCAATCTCAACAAATCCCAAACAGCCAGGTTAAAATTTGGTGCCTACGCTTTTCAAATGCAGCGCGACTTTGAGGAGTTTCGCTACCAACTTAACAACTCAGGTGCCGGTGGTATCACCCTCGACAAGTTTAATGGCAACATCGACTCCCTTATGCAAGCCTCTAATTTTGGCATCATCGATACCATCAGAAATGCGGCCGGCGCCATCACCAGATACCCCACCGGCTGGCATTACATCAACCAGGTTAGCCTCAAAAATTTTTATGCAGGCAATCAAAAAATTCACGCCGGTTATGTCATGGGAATCTTCCCAATCACTTCTTCTCTCAAAGCCATTACAGGCGCAAGGGTAGAAAGCACAGATATGCTGGTGCAAAGCAAAGACACCACCAAATCCACTTATGTGCAGCTCAACGGAGATACGGTCATCAATCCGGGCACTGTGCGCCTTACCGACTTCCTGCCCTCCGTCAACCTCATCTATGAGCTCAGCGAAAAGGCCAAAATCAGGGCTGCTTTTGCCAAAACTCTTGTGCGTCCAAACATGCGTGAACTTGCCCCATTTGCCCAGTTTGATCCCAAAAACGGTTTCTTCAACATCGGCAACCCGGGCCTTAAACGCACTGTGATTTACAACTATGACCTGCGCTACGAATTTTATCCCAATCCCTCCGAAATCATCGCCATCAGCGCCTACTACAAATTGTTTCGGGATCCCATCATCAGGGCATTTAATCCAAAGGCCACCATTCCCGAACTCACCTTCGTAAATGTTTCTAAAGCGGAAGTACAGGGTCTGGAATTTGAGTTCCGGAAAAGCCTCTCTTTCCTCCATCCCGTACTTAAAAATTTCTCTCTCAACACCAACCTCACCCTCATCAGATCAAGGGTAGATGTGCCTGCCGCAGAAATAAACAATGCCCGCAATGTCGATTCAACCTTCACCCTCCAAAGTCGTCCCTTCCAGGGACAGTCTCCCTACATCGTTAACCTGATTCTTGGCTATACCAACAATGACATCGGACATGAGTCTGCGCTCTTCTTTAATGTATCCGGAAGAAAACTCTACAACATCAGTTTGTTTGCCACACCCGATGTGTACGAAGAGGCCGTTCCCATGCTCAATTTCCGCACTTCTCAAAACATCGGAAAATACTGGCAACTGAGTTTCTCAGTGCGAAACATCTTTAACAGCGAAATCAGCAAAACACAATTCTTCAGGGGAGAAACAGTCATCGCAGAATCATTCTTTATTGGCAGAACCTTCAGTGCCGGCATCACCTTTAGGATTCGCTAAAACTGTTTTTTATCTTTTCATCCATTTCTTCTGCCTGCGCGTCATGCGGCTAAACTCAGATAGGTGACCGGGCGGATAAGAAAGACACGCCATGCATCCGAAAGCGGAGTGGGAAAAGCCCACAGCCAAACAAATGCTTATTGCGATAAAAATATTTTTGCCATGGTTGAGAAAGAAGCATCGGCAACAATCAGGCAACAGTTGCGACCGAGCTCAAAACTTTAGTGCCCAAAAAAAATACCGATGTTATGTGTTAAAAAGCTTCTCCGGCTTTGCAGCAGAAGAAGCTTGTAAAAATGCAATCACTGAGCTTAATCCTTGATGCAACGCACAGAAAAACCATTCTTCTTGTTCTGTGTCCAGGCATATAAATCGCCGGGGCCCGAAACCACATACCTGCACCAGGCATCGTCCGGCAAAATATTATCAGATGCCCAGAAGTAAGCGTAATCGGCAAAGTAGATATAGCTTCCGTCAAAATAATCGCAGATACCGGTTCCAAGTGCAGAGAATCCACTTTGGTTAGTGGCATTCATATTGGGTGGCAGCCAATATTGGGTACCTGAAGATTTTAATTTTCCGGCAGCCACATTAATGCCTCCCAGGGCAACTCCCAGGGCAGTCCATTCATTATCGCTGGGCACATGCCAACCACTCGGACAAATGTTTCGGGTATCTGCAACCGCATACCAGTTAAAGAGTTTTCCAAATGGACAGGCTTTTGTGGCGCTGTCGGCATTGATCCATGTTGCCGCACCTGTGCTCAGGCTGGACCAGGTACCTCCGTTTACCATCGGAATCAGATCGCCATTGCGGTAATGGCTCGCCTTCAGGTTTTCTGCCATCCATTCCCGGTTTCCAATCATGATGGTTTTGTACACATTGCCGTCCTGGTCATACATGCTACCATAGGTAAGTGCAGGGTTGTGCACATTGGTGGCGCCACAGCTGGCGGTGGAACTACCTGTGCTACTTCCTCCGTTTACGCTGCGGCTGAGTACACACGACTGACCACCAATCGTTACATTAAAAAGAGCATTGCCACCTGCAGAGGGGGTGCCTGTAATGCTTAGCTGTAGACTCCCGCTTCCGTTGGCGAAACTGCCGGCACTTAGCGTTGCCACCAGTCCGGTAACACCGGTAGAAGAAAAGCTTTGCTGAAAATAACTGCCGCCATTTCCGCCGGTATAGGAAAGGATGCTGGTAACACCGGCAGCAGCTTGTCCTGCAGTTAAAGTTCCGCTGTGAGTGGCAACCGCACAATTGATAGAAGCAATGCTGCCTCCGCCCGGACAAACACCACCGGTGGTCCAGGTAGGAACACCATTGCACATGGTAAGTACCTGAGCGGCCGCACCCGGGTTAAGCAGCGTCCAGGCACTGCCATTCCAATACATCATTTGTCCGTTGCTCGAACCGTTAGACAAACCATTTCCTGCATTCCCGGAGAACAAGGCGTAAGGAACACTTAGAAGTTCTGTTACCGCAGTGATGGAGTAATTGCTTCCTCCTGAAACATCCGTTTCAGTTTTCATAAAAAAGGGACCATTGTTCCAGGCAATAGCCGCAAAACTTCCATTCAGGGGAGTACCTGCACCCACCTGAAGGCTGAGCAGGCCGTTGGCATCAGTCTGTCCCGTTTGTGTTTCCACATACACGGCGGTTCCACTGCTGCTGCCTTGCAAAATACTCAGGCGCATGCTCACAGAAGCGTTCACAACGAGTGCGTTTGAGGCATTTCTGATAACTGCCTGGTAACTCAATTTTTGAGGGGCCTGCGCAACAACAGCGCTTACAGCAATCATGCAGGCGAGGAGGGTAGATAGGTAATTTTTCATAGGGTTTTTTTATGTGGCAAAAATAATCTTTTAAAAACAAAGTGGGGATGATAAAAAATACCCAGGCATGAGCATGAAAAATCTTTGGGCGTTCCCCGGGCGGCAAAGCCGCCCGGGGCGGGCTTTCCGCTCAAACTTTTTTGCAAGCAAAAAAGTAACCGCTGCAATCCCTAACGCAGATAGCGGGCGGGGCTTTAGCCCCGCCCGCATAGAGAAAGAAAAAAACGATGCATATTTTCCCCTTGTGCCTTGGATTTTTTTGCGCGCAAACGAAGGGGGTGGCAGGCAAGATTTTATGAACGAAAAGTTTTACTGAAATCGTATCATGTTTTAAGCAGAAAAAAAATCCTGCTGCTTGCCTGCAGGGAGATGATTCATGGATACATGTTTGTTTTTACTGATCCAAATAGGGCTTCGCCCCACATGAAGATACATTCATGTGAACTTTACAAATGCTCATCTTAGGCATCCACCTTGCAAACGAGGATGAGGGAGGGTACTATTCATTCAAAAGAAATAACTTACTTTGATACACTTACAAATAGTTTATGGTAAAAACTAAAATTATGAATGTTCATGGCAGAGACATTTCTCTGATTTCAGATGAGGTGAATGAGTACATATCACTAACAGATATGGCTCGTTATCGTGATGCAGAGCGAACCAACTATATTATTCAAAACTGGATGAGGACCCGCAGTGCCATTGAATTTTGTGGTCTTTGGGAGCAACTAAACAACCCCGATTTTAAAAGCATCGAATTCGATGCCTTTAAAAATGAGTCAGGGGCAAACAGCTTTACGCTTACTCCCCAGAAGTGGATTGAAACTACCAATGCCAAAGGCATCATTTCAAAATCGGGAAGATATGGCGGCACATTTGCACATCGTGATATTGCCTTTGAATTTGCCACCTGGATTAGTGCCGAGTTTAAATTTTATTTCATCAAAGAATTTCAACGCCTGAAAGCCGATGAGAACGACCGGCTAAAACTGGAATGGAAATTACAGCGCACCCTGGACAAGGTGAATTACCACATCCATACCGATGCCATCAAGGAAAACCTGATAACCAAGACGCTTACCAAAAAAGAAG
>JBEICQ010000077.1:0-9504 GCA_040383885.1 Flavobacteriales bacterium
CATGGCACTGAGGACTAAAAAAACAGCCAGACCATACACCATTCCACTTGCACCTACATGGTATGATGCCCTTGCAAATGACCATACCCAGAGGCCATTTGAAAAAGCCAGCCAAAAAAAAACTTTATAACCTGTATCTGAAAAATAATAAAACACCCCAAATCCCATGAGGAGGAGAGGTACGGCATTGGACACAAGATGTGACCATGAACCATGAATAAAAGGAGCAAACAGGATTCCTTTCAATCCTTTGCTGGTCCTGGGAAAAATACCCCAATCATAAAAAGTTGTTTTGGTTACATCCTGAATCAGCATCACACCTATCATGATCAGGACACACATTGCAGGCAGAAAGAAAAGAGGAAACAGGGGACGATTGCTTCCAAAATACCGTTGATTGCTTTGCATCATCATGGCTTATCGGGCAGAGACAGCCCCCTCCTGAAATTGCAGGGCAGAAAGTTGTCTGTACAATCCATTTTCCATGGCAATCAGTTCCTGATGCGTTCCCTGTTCCACAATTTCGCCACGGTTTATTACGAGAATATTGTCGGCGTTGCGGATGGTGGCTAATCTATGTGCAATTACAAAAGTAGTTCGACCAACCATGAGTTTATCGAGAGCTTCCTGCACGAGTCTTTCAGATTCTGCATCGAGTGAACTGGTGGCCTCATCCAGCAAAAGAATGGCCGGATCTTTGAGAACCGCGCGGGCAATGGCAATGCGCTGTCTTTGGCCTCCGCTGAGTTTAATGCCTCTTTCACCTACAATCGTATTGTACTGGTCAGGAAATGACTCTATAAAATCATGGGCATTGGCTTTGCGGGCTGCAGACATGATTTCATCCATACTTGCCCCGGGTTTACCGTAAGCAATGTTTTCGCGTATTGTGCCACCAAAGAGCAGCACATCCTGGGGGACGATGGCCATGTTTTGCCTCAGGTCGTAAAGTGCATAATCCGAAGAGGGTTTGCCATCGAAATAAATTTCTCCTTTATCAGTGGCATAAAATTTTAGCAAGAGCGAAACCATTGTGGATTTGCCCGATCCGCTCGGTCCAACAATTGCAATGGTTTGACCAGCGCTGACGGTAAAATTAATATCCGTAAGTACGGGAAGGTTTTTGCGGGAAGGATAACTAAAAGCTACATGCTTAAAAGCAACTTCACCTTTTAGGCGGTGATAGGGCGCGCCTTCGCGGGGAACAAGGGATTCCGGTTCCTCCTGAAGAATATCCATGATACGCTCAGTGGCACCCAGGGCCTTTTGTATTTGTGCATACTGTTCGGCTATCCCTCCAATACTGGCGCCTACAAAAACGGTATACAACATAAACTGAATCAAGTTTCCATGGCTCAGTTCCCCTTGGTTTTCCAGTTTAACTGCCATCCAGATGAGCAGCACAATAGCACCAAAAAGACAAAAGATGATGAAGGAAAAAAATGCACCCCTGAGCATCCCACCCCGGATGGCTGTGTGTCGGATGTCATAAATACTTTTTTTGTATCGGGCTATTTCGAACCATTCATTTACAAAGGCCTTTACATTGGCAATTCCCTGTAAGGTTTCATCAACAATGGTATTGGATTCGGCAATTTTATCCTGTACGCGCTTTGAAAATTTGCGGATGTATCTACCAAAAAATACCGCCATGATTGCCACGAGTGGAATCACAGCCAGCATGGAAAAAGCCAGTTTTGTGCTGGTGAGAAAAAGTGCCGTAATGCCTCCCAGAATGATGATGAGCTGTCTGATAAATTCAGCGATACTGGTGGTAAAGGTATCCTGCAATTGGGCAATGTCGCTGGAGAGTCTGCTGTTTAACTCCCCCACCCTTCTGTTGGCAAAAAAATGCATGGGCAATCTCACCAGTTGTGTATACACATCGCGACGGATGTGCGACAACATCCCTTCGGTAACATGCACAAAGAGCACCACGCGGAAATAGCTGAACACAGCCTGCGCACCAAAAAGCAGGAGTAGGTATATTCCTATCCGGTTGATCTGTTCCGGGGAGATGCTCCCTGCATCCACGAGCTTGCCCATAAGTTTGGGAAAGGCGATGGCGGTGAGTCCGGTGAGTACAAGAAAAAACAGGCCCAGGGCAAACTTACCGGCAAAAGGGCGCATGTAAGAAAATATACGGGATGTTTTGTTGAGTGAATCCTTACTGAACCTGAAAGGGGGTGGCGCGTTTTCTGATGAAGGTTGATGCTTGGCCATGGTTGGGAGGACGAAAGTACGAGGATTCTGTTTTACGCGGACTCAAAAATCTCCCTCGTCTTTGAGGCTGTAGTATTTATTGTGACCGATAATCAGATGGTCGAGCAGGGTCATGTCCAGCAGTTTGCAGGCCTCAGCGATTTTTCGGGTAAGTGAGATATCCGATTCCGAGGGAACCATGTTTCCGCTCGGGTGGTTGTGACAAACGATCATGGCAGATGCTTTGCTGCGAAGTGCTTCAGCAAAAACAATCTTGTTGTCTACAACGGTTCCTGAGGTACCGCCTTTGCTGATATGGGCATGTCTGATGATCCGATTGGCCCGATTCAGGAGAATCATATAAAATTCTTCATGGGGCAGATCTTCCAGGTATTGTCGGATATATTCATAGGCAGCACGGCTGGAGGTGATGGCCACTCTTGAGAGGGATTCCTGATTCTTCCTGCGTCTGCCAAGCTCCAGCACAGCGGCAAGTGTAACTGCCTTGGTGGTGCCCATTCCTTTGATTTGTTCAAACTCATGTATCTCCAGCTTGCCAAGTTCATCCAGGTTGTTGCCTGCTCTTTGCAAAACTTCCATTGCCATCTGCAGCGCGGTTTTGCTTTTGGTTCCTGTCCTTAGGATAATGGCGATTAATTCGGCATCACTGAGGGCATTTTTTCCCTTGAGCAATAATTTTTCGCGTGGACGATCTTCCATCGCCCAGGAACGAATGCCACCTGATTCAGACATGACAGAGTTGTGAGATGATTCGAAGAGGCTCAGGAGAATTAAAAACAGTATTGCCGGCTACCAGCACATCAGCACCGGCTCCGATTATCTCAGCAGCATTGTCAAGGGTAACGCCACCATCAATCTCAATCAGGGTATTTGCCTTTTGCTCGGAGATCAACTTCTTCAGTTGTTTTATTTTTTCGAGTGTATGAGGGATAAAGCTTTGGCCTCCAAAGCCGGGATTCACTCCCATGAGACAAACCAGGTCAATATCTGCAAGAATGTCCGCGAGAAAAGAGATGGGGGTTTGCGGATTTACTGCAATGCCTGCCTTAATTTTCATGTCTTTGATCTGCTGTATATGCCGGTGAGCATGCACACTTGCTTCGATATGAAAAGTTATATAGTCTGCTCCTGCATCGGCAAACATGGAAAAATACTTCTCGGGTTCCACAATCATAAGATGTACATCCAGTGGCCTGGCAGCATTTTTTTTTATGGCTTTTACCACGGGAATCCCAAGACTGATGTTAGGCACAAACCGTCCATCCATCACATCTACATGGATGAGGGCGGCTTCACTTTGATTAATCATTCTGATTTCTTCACCCAATCGAGAAAAATCGGCAGATAAAATAGAAGGGGCGATCATTGTTTTCATATGGTAAACGATTTTAAATGTATTTCCTTTCCGTCAAACTCGGCGTAATGACCTTCCTTGAACCAGTCGCCCAGATTGATGTAGCGCGCGGTAGGTGAAACAGGATAATCGAGCAAAAGGTGTCGGTGACCGAAAATAAAATAGTCAACCGGTTTGCTTTTTACTATCTCACGGCAATACCCGATCAGCCTTTCTTTGTCCTCGCCGAGAAAAATCTCATCCATGGGACCCGTTTTGTGTCTGCTTCGTCTGGATAGGAAATTGGCAAGTGCTATTCCCAAATCCGGATGAATCCACCTGAAGAGAAATTGGCAAATGGAATTGGCAAATACCTTTTTAATCAGTTTGTATCCATGGTCACCTTTCCCCAATCCATCGCCATGACCGATATGAAAATTCTTTCCGTTACATGAAAACTCATAAATACCGCGATGCATGATTGCCTGAAACTCCTCGGTGAAATAGGTAAAAACCCACATGTCGTGGTTTCCGGTGAAGTAATGTATCCGTATTCCTTTGTCGGAAAGCTCAGCAAGCTTCCCCAACAACCTGAGGTATCCTTTGGGAACAACCTGCTTGTATTCAAACCAAAAGTCAAAGACATCTCCCATGAGAAAAACTTCATGGGCATCGGGTAAAATCATGTTCAGCCAGTTGATCAGCAGTTGTTCACGCAACTTGCTGGCTTTACCGGAAGGAAGTCCGAGATGAAAGTCGGAGGCAAAATAAATTTTTTTTCCTTCGGGCAGGGTATGCATCAGGGATTAATCAAACCGGCTATACAGTCCTCGAGTTCTTTGCCTCTCAAATTTTTGGCAACAATCTTACCTTCTCTGTCCAACACGAAAGTCATGGGAATGCCTTCTATTTTATAAAGTTTTACCACGGAAGAACTCCAGAAGCCAAGATCGCTTACATGGCTAGGCCAGACTAGTCCGTCTTTTTGAATAGCTTCCACCCAAGCCTCTTTGGTTTTGTCGAGCGAGACGCTGTACACCGTAAATCCTTTGTCGTTAAACTTATTATAAATGTTCACAACATTAGGATTTTCCATTCGACAAGGGCGGCACCAGGATGCCCAAAAATCGAGCAAAACAACCTTGCCTTTGAGTGACGACAAGGCAATCTCCTTGCCTTCGGGACTGCTCAATCTGATTTCAGGAGGAACGCTGCCCTTGTTTAGTATTTTGGCATCGGCAACCATCGTTTGAAGCGATTTGGTATAATCTGATTGAGGATATTTTTTTGAAAAAGCTGAAGCTACTTTTTCGATGTAAGCCATATCCTTGTCCTTGTCAAGTCTCTCGAGCATGGCAAGAGCTACAAAGGAGGCAGGCGTTTTGTCGATAAGCGCTTTCAGACTGGTGTTTTCCTCGCTTGACATTTTAAGGTAGTCAGATTCTACAGCAGATGCCGCTGTTTCATCTCCTTTGTTTTTGTATTCAGCGTATACTTTTTGCATGCTATCGGCTTTCATATAATTCCTTTGAAGCATTGCAGAAGTTGACCGAAGCAACTCGCTTTCGGCAGATCCTGTAATAGTATAGCTTGGTGCCAAGGCATCGTATTTTCCTTTAATGGTCACCTGTTTGTCTTGGTTGGATAAGATGACCACTAAAAAATTGTCCTGGGAAGCGAGAAGTCGGTAGTAGTGGGGTTCATCAACCTGAAGATTTAACAATCCTTTACCGTTTTCATCGAGATTAACAGAATCTATCGGGGTAGATTTAGAGGTTCCGAGTTCCTGAATAACTACTTTTTTTCCTGAACCACCTGTAAATTCTAAAGAGATTTTAATTTTTTTTTGTTGTTCCCCTTTACAACCAGCAAAGGATAGTATCAGCAGGCAGAGCATTGCCAGTTTGTGTTTCATCACCATAGTGTGCCAAAGGTACAATCTTATGCTGAAAAGCAGAAAATAAATACCTTTACTAGCCAAATGATTTCAATCTATAGTAGAAGGCGAAGTGCTCACATCAGAATACTCATTTGTCTGATTTGTTTTTCCTCCTTCAGTTTTGCCCAGTCTGATGATAAATTCATGACCCGGATTTTTTCCGAAAATGATGGTCTCCTGAACACCAATGTTGAATGTATTCTCACGGATAATGACCGATCTGTTTGGATCGGAACCCAGGATGGTTTGTATCATTACAATGGAGATGTTTTCAGGGCATATAAGCCTGAGAAAAACAATCCTTTTAGTGTGGATAACATAAGGATTAGGAGTTTGCTCAAAGACAACTCAGGCAACATTTGGATTGGTACTGAAACGGGTCTGAATGTATTTTCAAAAATCACGGGAAAAATTACCCGTGTATACTCCAGCAATAAAAACACCTCGGAGGCCAGTAAAATATTTTGCCTTTTACAGGACTCTAAAAACCGCATATGGGCAGGCGGAAACTTTGGACAAGGCAAAGGTTCGCTTATGATTACTGATGCAAAGTCACTTAAAACGCAATTTATCAGCCTGGAAACCAATAAAGATATTGTTACACTGGCAAGTAGTAGTAATGGTGACATTCTGGCGGGAAGCGCATTGGAAGGAGATCTATTTGTAATTTCTTCAGTCAATCTTAAGCCGGCAAAAATTCAGCAATTGCGCAAACAACCCTATGAAAAATTGCAAAAAATTAGTCTTATAAACGGGAAAATATGGTTAAGCGGTTATGGTGGTGGACTGACCTTCTTTGAAGAAAAAGAACTTGAAAAAGGTGTTGTCATGGCAGAAACAGTGCCCGGAACAGAAAAAATGTATTTGCATGACATAGAGTTTGATGAAAAAAAAGGAGTGTTTTGGCTGGCTGACATTAACAGCAGTATCTTCATTTATGATCCGGCCAGGAAGTTTCTTGAAAAGAGCAACTTTGGCATTCCTGAGCATATCATCCCAATGAATATGTGTTTTGGTCAAGCCGGTGAAGTTTGGATTGGAAGCCAAAAGGGATTGATCTCTGTCCGCACTGAAAACACTCCATTCAAAGCATTGGTAAATACCGATGCATCAGAGGAAATCAATCCCTTCATCTCCATTTTTATCGACAAATCAAACCATCTGTGGAGTTCGAGATATTTTAAAAATAAAACCTTCACAAATCACAAAGATTATGAGGAAGCACTTGCCCGAACTGCTTCCGCAAAAGGCCAGAGAATATGGGATTTTGCTGAAGATGAAAAGTACTATTTCGTCCTCTCCTCCGGCAAAATAGAACAAATTGAAAAAGCGACTCTAAAATCAACAGAAATACTTTCAACCACTAACATCGATAATAGCACTTATGAGTTTTTATCCTTGCAAATATGGAAAGATTATCTTCTTGTTGGAACAACACTAAAGGGGCTTTTTGCCTTTGAAAGGAAATCTCCCTACCGTCTTGTTTATTCCAATCAATCGCCAAAATTCAGTGAGATTTCAAAAAACGGCGTCCATGGTTTTACCCCTATAGATGAAAACTGGATTCTTGTTTGGACTGATAATGGATTATTTACCCTCGACAAACAATTTAATTTGTCGAAAAAAATCAATACCGATGATTTCAGCGGAAAATTTGTTGCCGGAGTTGATATTGACCAAAATAATTTTGTCTGGATTGCCTATTATGGCGGAGGAGTGGATGTGTTTGCAAACATCCGCGGTGTACTTACAAAAAATGAAAAACCACTGGTGCTGAATTTCAATGAATCTTGCGGCCTAAAAACCGGTGCAGGCATGGGATTGATCATAGACAAGAACAACCTGGGGTGGTTGTCAACCACAAATGGGCTTTACCGAATTATCCTTTCAGATAAAATCAGAAATGTTCTCAGTAAAAAGAATGCAGACATTCAAAGTATCACTTTGCGGGAAAAGATTTCATGCGTAAAGGGATATTTCAATTCTGACGGTCTTATTGATAATGACTTCAGCGTGTTTTGTGCAGCACGGACAGAGAAAAAGGACAAACTCTATTTTGCCAGTGCCAAAGGCATCATTTTTTTCAATCCTGATGATTTCAGACAAGATACCATTGTTTCAGACCTTACTCTAACAGGCATGAAGATTTTTGATAGAGATATTGAAACGGATAGTATTCTCTCAGCAAAAAAAATTATTCATCTTAACTACAAACAAAACTTTTTCTCCTTCGACTTTGATTTCAAATATTATCGCCAGGCACCAAGCAAACATCAATTTGCCTACCAGATGGTCGGTTTTGACAATGATTGGATTTTCGTTGGTAACAGAAGATTCGCTCAGTATACAAATCTTGGGCCGGGTGAATATACCTTTATGATTAAGGGCGCCAATGAGGACGGCGTTTGGGTAAAAAAACCATATGTACTCAAAATTGTCATTCATCCTCCTTTTTGGAGAACAAATTGGTTTTATGCAGCCTCCCTTCTGACACTTATCATTGCCATTTTTTCCATTATCCGGTACAGGGAGATTCGGCTCAGAAGAGAAAACAAATTACTGGAAGAAAAAGTGGCAATCCGCACAGAGGAGATAGAAGAAATCAATCTGGTATTAACCAAGAAAAATAGAGACATAACAGATAGCATCAATTATGCAAGACGCATGCAGGATTCTATTTTTCCGCCCGTCGGGGACTTACACAAAATCTTCCCTTCCTCATTTATACTTTACAAACCTAAGGATATTGTGAGCGGTGATTTTTATTGGTGCAAACAGATGAGCTATCAGGAAAAACAACCTGCATCGGTGTTCGTATCCATCGCAGATTGCACAGGCCATGGAGTGCCCGGGGCACTCATGAGTATGATTGGGGTTGACCGGCTGAGTGAAGCCATCAAACTCTATGATCATCCATCAAGTATTCTCGGATATATTAACCATTCAGTAAAAAACACGCTTCGACAGGATGAGGATGAAGATATCTCCTCCAGGGATGGCATGGATATGGCTCTTCTCTCCATTACAGAAGATAAAGAAGTGGGTGTTTTCAACATAGAATTTGCAGGTGCAAACCGTCCTTTGTGGTTTATTGATCAGCGTGGTAATCTGCAGGAAATACAAGCAGACAAAGTTGCTATTGCAGGATTTACAAAAAAAGATTTCACCTTCCGAAACCATTCTCTTAAGATGCAGAAAGGATATCGTATGTATTTGTTTTCTGATGGCATCTACGACCAATTTGGCGGAAAGGAAGGTAAAAAATTATTGGTGAAGGGCTTCAGGGAGATGATTATTAAAGCTCAGGATTGGCCTTTAAAGCAGCAAGCTGAATTCATAGAGAAGGAGTTAAAAAACTGGCAGAACGGATTTGAGCAAGTTGACGACATTCTCATCATGGGTATCGAACTATGATGCCAAGCTTTCCTCTGATCAATACATATCTTCAATAGGAGAGAGAAAAAAAAAACCGGCTCAAAAAGAGCCGGCTTAGCAAACTGCCGTTTTTTTATTTATGATGCCTGCGCACTAGCAAGGGCTTGGCGAACCTTTGCCTCAAGCTCTTCCTGAAGCTCAGGATTGTCTAACAAGGTTTGTCTGGTAGCATCTCTACCCTGTCCAATCCTAGTATCATTATAGCTGTACCAGCTTCCTGCTTTTTTGATAACATTTAATTCCACACCAAGGTCTATGATCTCTCCTGTTTTGGAAATGCCTTCGCCATACAAAATATCGAACTCAGCAGTTTTGAATGGTGGAGCCACTTTATTCTTCACAATTTTTACGCGCACCCTGTTTCCACTCACGGTTTCACCATCCTTTAACTGGCCTATGCGACGAATATCCAAACGGATAGAAGCATAAAACTTGAGTGCATTTCCACCGGTGGTGGTTTCGGGATTACCAAACATCACACCTATTTTCTCGCGAAGCTGGTTGATAAAGATGCAACAACAATTGGTTTTAGAAATGGTACCTGTGAGCTTTCTTAATGCCTGAGACATGAGCC
>JBEICQ010000078.1:0-9493 GCA_040383885.1 Flavobacteriales bacterium
TCACTCTCTTTTATGATTTGAATCAGGTTTTGGCATGACCCGCATCATTGTACAGGACTTTGTGCACGAACTACCTTTGACTCATACAAAAACAAAGCATATGAAGACTGCCGAAACCCAAAAGAAAGTGTATGACCTGCACCATGAGCACCAGTTGTGGATGAATCATCTGAATTTTTTTGAAGATGAACTCAAAATTTTTAAGCATCGTTTAGAGGAAATTACCAAAGCTAACAACAAGAGTGATGTGTTAAAAATGGTAGAGCATTTTCAGAATGCTTTTATCATCCAGAAAAATGAAATTGATGTCCTGAAACACCTCATTCGTTTGGCTGAACAGGAACTGGTGGCTTATATTGATAAGAATCCGGAGGTAGCCGACAAACGCAAAAAAGAAGACGATGCAGTTATCAGGGAGAAAATAGCGCGTTTTGAAAAACTCTTCAGGCAAATGAAGGAAGAGTACATGAACTTTGTTGCCAAGGTTCTATGATGGGTTCTTTGCGCCTCATTGCTCACACATGAGCATCCGGAAAGGTAGTGCCTGACAAGAGCACGGCAGCGGCAAATACATTTTCTTCTACCCCATGCTTCAAGCCGTGTTCATTTAATTGCTGCAACAACATTTCGGTAGCGATGTTTCCGGTTAAAGCATCACTGGCCATGGGACAGCCTCCAAAACCCTTAATGGCCGCATCAAAGCGCGTGCATCCCGATTGCAGGGCAGCTGCTATCTTTTCTGCAGCCTGCCCGGGAGCGCTGTGTAAATGCGCACCAATGGTGATGGAAGGTAATTCAGGAATGAGCGTACTAAAAAGCGTACGGATGTTTTGTGGGGTGGATACCCCAACCGTATCTGCAAGTGAGATGATCTGGATTCCCATGTCTGCAAGTTTTTTTGCCCATCCCGTAGCAAGGTCCGGATTCCATGCATCTCCGTAGGGATTGCCAAAGGCCATGGATATGTATACCACCAATATTTTATTGCTTCGCATACATAGAGATTGAATTTCTTCGATGCGTTTGAGCGCTTCTTCCATACCTGCATTGGTATTTCTTTTCTGAAAGGTTTCGGAGATGGAGAAAGGAAAGCCGATATAGCTTATTTCATCATAGGCTGCTGCTTCCTGTGCTCCACGGAGATTGGCCACGATGGCCAGCAGCTTCGAAGGGCTTCCCTCCAAACGGAGGCCTTTGAGCACCTCCACCGTATCTGCCATCTGGGGAATCATTTTGGGTGAAACAAAACTGCCAAAGTCGATGCTGTGAAATCCACAGCGCAACAATTGATTGATGTAAGCAATTTTTTTTTCGGTAGGAATTTGTTCCTGTATGCCCTGAAAGGCATCTCTGGGACATTCAATAATTTGTAAGGATTTCATACGATTAAGGTATTACGCAAATGTAAGTTCTTTATACAGTAGTTTTACAATGCCCGGACCCCGGTAAACAAAGCCGGTATAAACCTGCACGAGGCTTGCACCGGCAGCAAATTTATGCAGCATATCTGTTCCACTGAGGATTCCACCGCTGCCAATGAACATGAGTTTTTCGCCTGCATGCTTGTGCACTGCCTGCAACAAATTACTTGAGGGTTGAAGCAGTGGCGAACCGCTGAGCCCACCGCTGCCGATGGCATCAAGGTTTGATGTTGCGGTAAGAAGTCCTTCTCTTGAAATTGTTGTGTTGCTGATGATCATTCCCTGAACACCCTGTTGCACACAAATATCTGCCATTTTGCAGGCGGCCTCGTCGCTCATGTCGGGAGCAATTTTGAGAAAGAGAGGTAGTGCCTTGCTTTTCGCATGATTGGCATCCTGTACTTTTTGCAGCAGTGCTTTCAGCGCATCTTCTTCCTGTAGCTCCCGCAGTCCGGGCGTATTGGGTGAGCTGATGTTTACCGTAAAATAGTCCACCAATCCATGGAGGGTATGGATGCATTGTACATAATCTTTGTAGGCATCTTTGTTTTCGGTGCTTTTGTTTTTTCCGATGTTGCCGCCTACAATCCCTTTTTCTTTTCGCTTCTCAAGGCTGCGCGCCATGGCAGTTACACCGCAGTTGTTAAAGCCCATGCGGTTGATGAGTGCTTTGTCTGCAGGCAGACGGAAGAGCCTGGGCAGCGGATTTCCATCCTGCGCTTTTGGGGTAACGGTACCCACCTCTACATGTCCGAATCCGAGCGCAAAAAGTGCATCGGTATACACGCCATTTTTATCAAAACCGGCTGCCATGCCAATCTTGTTTTTGAAGACCAGCCCCATGTTTTTTGCTTCAAACAAATCTTCCTGCTCATACATGTTTCCGAGTAGTTTTTTTATACCCGGCAGGTGCAGGAGGCTCACAAATCCTTCCATGGCAAAGGCATGTGCCTTTTCCGGCGGCAGTAAAAATAGCAGGGGGCGAAGCAGCTCGTAGGTATTCATGTAAACTTGAGCAATCTTTTGGGTTTGCTTTTGTAGAGGATGCGGCCAATGCTGAGGTTCAGGCGGAGGTCGTATGGCAGCAGTCGGATGTTGTGCACGACTGCCACTCCTGCACCGGCAAATGCTTCGGCATACCATCTTCCCAGACTGGCAGATAAGCCTGCCATGGCTCCCACATACAAATCACTTTTTTGCAGGTCGGTAAAAGACTGGTTGTCGGTGTTTCCCATGTACCTTGCATAGGCACCGGCAAACCTGCCAAAAACCGGTGATTTGCTGCGCCGGTATCGCTTGATCTCCAGAGAAGGAATGAGCATTGGCGAGCCACTGCGCATGGGTGGTGTTATTCTCAGTCCTGCCGTAAGCGCCCAGCGATGGAAGCCAAACTCCAGGTTGCCCTGGTAGTATTCACTCAGAGAGGTTTTGAGAATCAGTCTTTGTTCTGCTTTTAAAACCGGCGACATACAACACACAAAAACGAGTATGCAGAGGAAGAGTCTTTTTACCGCGCTACATTTTTTCATGCCATTGTTTGAGTTTTCGGTAGACATCTTCGAGTTTTTCTCTTGCAGGATTTTTCAAGTCTTTTTTACCCTGTGTTTTCATTGCTTCCATCGCACCCTGCAAGGTATAACCTTTTACTTTGACCAGGTGGTAGAAGCTTTGTAATTTTTGCAAATCTTCCTGCGTGTATCTTCTTTTGCCGCCTCCGCTTCGGATGGGTTTTACCACAGCCACTTCTTTTTCCCAAAAGCGAACCAGGGAAACATTCACGCCCATGCGTTCTGCAATTTCCGAAATGGTGTAAAACAGTTTCTCTTCCATTTATACGACCGCCAGCCAGTGATTAAAAATTTTTTCGATGTGGCATCTTTCCGTGTAGGTATTTTCTCCGTCAATAATGATAACGGGGATGATGAATGCATCTTTGTCCGGTAAAAATTCCGGCACAAAAATTTGTTCCTTGAAGTTGAGCCCCAGGTGATGGTATTTTTTAAATACTGCTTCCTTGATGCACCAAAGGATACAAATAATCTCTTTGGTAAAACCGGTATGTTTACCGGCATACCTTACTTCCTCTGCATTGCAAAACCTGCTGTGTATCCTGAAAATTTTTTCCCGGTCAGATTCCATATCAATCCCTACGGCCTGTTGGTTGCTGAGCACCAAACAGGAATACTCCCGGGTGTGGGAATATGATAAGCGGTAATTTTCTTGTTTGAGGGCAGGAGGTGATTTGTGCTTTTGGTACACGGGTTCAAGTCCGGGAAAAGATTGCAGCAGCAGCAGCCTGGAAGTAATAAACTGCCGGATGCGCTCGGGATGACCAAACCCAAGTTCATGGATGGGAATGCCATGGTCATCAGCCAGCAGCAGACAGGTACCTATATCTTCGGTGATATGCCAGATGCCAACCTGCAGTGTGGTGTCGGGTATTTCGAAGATCCTGCTAAGCGGCATGTGGCAATTGATTATTTTCGCTCAAAATTACCAAAATGAAAAAGCCTGTCCATCTTCTTTTGTCTCTTATTTTTTCAATCTTTTTACACAAGGCACATGCCCTTGAAAAATACAGTCCGGAAAAATTATTATCGCTCAGTCGCATTGATGGCGCAAGCATCAGGCCCGATGGAAGCAGCATGCTTTATCAGGTGAGTACGCCGGATGTGTCGGGCAATACCTCGCGCAAGGAGATTTTTTCCTGTGCACTGAGTGGCGGAGAGCCGTTACTTTGGGGCAATTTCAGCGAAAAGGTAATGATGCCCGCATACATTGCTAACGGCAAGAAAGTAGCTTTTGTGAAAGCAGTCTCCGGCAGCCTGCAGATTTTTGTGGCCGAGCCCGATGGTTCCTCTCCCAAGCAAGTAACAAGCGCTCCCAATGGTATCAACGCCTATGTTTTTTCTGCCGATGCCGGAAGGTTGGTGTATACCTCCCAGGTAAAGACCGGAAAAAATATCAATGAAATATATCCTGATCTGGACAAGGTAAGCGGAAGAATTATTGACGATTTGGATTACCGTAACTGGGACAGCTGGGATGATTACGAAAACAGCCATGTGTTTGTATGTGAACTGAAGGATTATACCCTAACATCTACCAAAGAATGGTTTGCAGGAGAAGCTTACGACTATGACGGCATAGCGATTTCACCCGATGGAAATATGATGGCCTGCTGGGCAAAAAAACTAAAGGGCAAAGCTGCCGCTATCTCTACCAACACAGATGTGTTGCTTTGTGACCTGAGTACCGGAAGCATTACAAACATTACTGAAGCCAACAAGGGATACGACAAGGATCCGGTGTTTTCGCCAAACAGCAAAATGCTCGCCTACACTTCCATGGCAGAAGATGGTTATGAATCAGACAAGGCCGTGTTGCATGTGTATGAGCTCAGAACCGGAAAGAATACTGCCCTCACCACCACATTCCCAGAGGGCGCTTCTTCACCCTGCTGGAACAATGAGAGCTCAGGTTTGTATTTTATCGCTCCATTTGAAGGCACTGAACAGGTGTATCAGGTGATGCTCAAAGACAATTCCATCAAGGCCATTACACGCGATGTGGCAGACTATACCTCCGTTCAGGTAACAGGGGATAAGCTTGTGCTTGGTAAAATGTCGATGACTTATCCGCGCACCTATGTTTTGTGGGATTTACCTACGGGCAGGGAGAGAGAAATCACCTTCAACAACCGTTCTCTCCTGAGCACAATTCAAACAGGGAAAGTGGAAAAAAACTGGGTAAAAACCAGTGATGGAAAAAAGGAGCTTGTATGGGTTATTTTTCCTCCTGATTTTAATCCTGCCCAAAAATATCCCACGCTTTTGTATTGTCAGGGTGGTCCGCAGAGTCAGGTGAGTCAGTTTTTTTCTTTCCGCTGGAATTTCCAGTTAATGGCTGCTCAGGGGTATATCGTGGTAGCCCCCAACCGTAGAGGACTTCCCGGATTTGGCAAGGAGTGGAATGATGCCATTGCACGCGACTGGGGCGGACAAGCCATTTCGGATTATTATGCTGCCATCGACAGCATTTCCAGACGACCTTATGTGGATGCCTCCCGCCTGGGTGCAGTGGGCGCCAGTTACGGGGGATACTCTGTGTATTACATGGCAGGAAATCACAAGAAACGCTTCCGCTCTTTTATTGCACATTGTGGTTTGTTTAACCTGGAATCCTGGTATACTTCTACCGACGAACATTTTTTTTCGCGGCATGACATCGGCAAAGGATATTGGGAAAAAGAAGGCAGTGAGGCCATTGCCAAACATTCTCCGCATCGCATGGTAGGCAATTGGGATACTCCCATTTTGGTGATTCACGACGAGCTCGATTTTCGTGTACCTGTATCCGAAGGCATGCAAGCCTTTGGAGCAGCCCGATTGCGTGATGTACGGGCAAGGTTTTTATACATTCCCGATGAAGGACACTGGGTGATGAAACCCCAAAATGCCCTGCTCTGGCACCGCGAATTTTTCAGGTGGCTGAAAGAAACGATGTAAGGAAGGATGCATGCAGCGTATTCCAATGAAAAAGAATACGGCAATAGCAAGGATGCGGACTTTGCAGATTACCATTCAGAGAAAGCACTTACTACTCTTTTATTCCGGATGATTTGGGCTGATGAAAAAAAGGTTTGAAAAATTCCCCGGCTGATTCCAAATTCCCGGCACCGGCGGATGAAACAATTCCCTGTCTGTTGCCCTCAAAAATCGATGAAGATTGCAAACTTTCCTGATCATGCACCGGGGGATTACCCTCAAAAAGGAATAAGCCTAAGCCCAATAGTGAATGGAAACAATTCAATGGTTTTTCCTTTTGCAAAAAGTGGGGTGAGGGCATAGCTTGAAAACACCTCCACCTTGCGTACGGCTATTCTGGCAGCTGCCATGAGCCTGAATGGATTTACATAATAGTTGCTGTGTGTATTGGTGCGGCGGTATACATCATCCACATAAGCCGATTGGATCAGATTTGCTGTCCAGGGTTTCCAGGCACCAATCACGCCCATGGCCAGTCCAAGGCCTTTGTTCGGATTGCTGTGTGTTTGAAACTGAAGCATCAGGGGCATGGTCAGTGAGGTCATCCGTAACATGTTTGTGCGGTACCGCGCACCTGTAAACAGCGCTGTAAGCGTATCGGGAGTGTTCTGAAGCTGATAGCGTTCTGCAAACTGATAGCGGTTAAACTCCAACCCCAGTCCGGTAAGCAGCCCCACATATTCTTTGTAGATAGAAATGTTTTCTTCGTACAGATTCAAATTAAACACAAAGGATTTTCCGTAATTCAGTTTGAAACAGGCTTGTGCTGCGGGCATACCAAGGCTCCGTGATGCGGTGGTGTAGCCATTGATGCCAAATTCAAATCCGCTCCACATGCTGCGTAATTCTTTTGGCTCACCCTTTTGGTCATCTTCTTCGTCTTCCAGGTCTTTTAGCGCAAACTTTTTCTTACCGAGTTGAATCATTACTTCCTTCTCGTCTTCATCCTTGTTTGAGCTTTCGCTACCTCCGGTTTTTTTCTCCAATGCGCCTGCACCGCTTACATCCACATTCACCCTTGAGGGTTCTCCCATGTAGGTGATATTCCCTGCACCATGCACATCTCCCTGCAGCGATTCACTCACATTCAATTCAATATCTGAGGCGCCGCTTGAACTCACTTTGCACCTTGCAGCCTGAAGCCCATAAGCCTTGACATCTGATGCTCCTGATGCATCAATCATGAAATCGCCGGTCTTGCCTTTGAGCGATATTTTTCCCGCTCCTGATGAGTTCAGGAAGATTTTGTTCGCATCCACTTCCAGTTCCAGATTGCTGCTGCCGGAGGCATCAATCTTTAATTCATCTGCCTTGATCGGATTTTTACTGAAAACATCAGTGGCTCCGCGCAGACTCAGGGAACGAAGTTTTTTAACATGCACCAGCAAGCTTGCATTTTCAGGAAGCTGTAAAGGCGCCGTGATGCTCAGGGTATTGTCTTCAATTTTTAAAGGCAACTCAGACAATACTGCAGAACCTCCTATGATTTCGAGGCGATCTGTACTGTCTGCCATCAAATAAATTTTATCTGTTTTGTTGTTTTTTGAAAGTACCAAACCCTTGGTCTGAATACGGATATGCTCGAATGTTTCATTTTTACCGTTCCCCTGAGCGAACAGGACTGCCTGACAGGTGAGCACCAATGAAAGAGTGAAGATTTTTGTTTTCATTTTTTATGTATTGGTTGATTGTTTGACAAAATGAGCAGAAGAAGGTTACAGGCAGCCATTATTTTCCTAAGATCATTCCATTGCTTTTTCCTGAAATTCCCATGGCAGTGATTTGCCCCCTGCTGCCTCGCTCGTAGACCAGTTTCAGGCTGCTACCGGTGATTCTGTTGATTCCGCCCAGCAACAAGCCTGCAAGTTCAGCGGGCAACATTTTGCTGCCTGCCATGTCCTCTCCGGCCTGCCTGGTTTGTATGTTTTTATTGGCTTGCTTTCTAATCTCGGCAAGCAACCATTGCTTCGGACTGCTGTATGTCTTTTTATTATTTTCAGGCGAAGGGTTTTCATTAGCCATCACCGGATTTTCTTCACTGACCGGCCAAAGTGCAGGAAGCAACACAGTACTTACTTCCACCTGCCTCGCCGGTATTTTTTGCATCGCCAGAACCTGCTCCGGGTTTCTGTATATGCTATCAGCTTGAAAAGGAGCAGGAAGTTTTCTGTTGTCTTTTGGTTGATGGGAAGCAGTTTTTTCCGGGTGGGAGTTCCTTTTTAGGGTGCTTCTTTCTTTTTCAGTCAATGTGTTTTTTGGGATAATCACTTGAGTGAATGGATGAGAAGGATACACCTTTTTTGTTGTCTCTTGCTGTGCATGGTTTTGATTTCCACCATCCCACTTTCTGCTGAATACAAACAGGCCGGGAATCAAAAGCATCAGGATGATGGCAGCGGCTGCAGCATAATAGTAGAAACGGGTACTTGAGATGTTTTGATAAAGCTTGTTTTTGTGCGCAAAAACTTCTTCTGCATCATACTTCAGTTTTGTTTGCTGATAGACCAGGAATGTTTTTTTTCTGTCATGGTCTTCTTCTATCCAGTCAAAAAATACTTTTCTCTTCTCTTCTTCCAGGTCATTTTCAAGGGCAGCCACAAAGAGGCTCTCTTCTGCCGGGGAAGGATTGCGGAACAACATTTCCTTGTGATCATACAATTCATCTTCAGGCTCGAGCCTGATGTTTTCAAGTCCTTCTATTTCCTCTTTCAGCTCCGGATGCTCTTCAATAAATTGCAGCAAAGCATCCATTTCCTCCGGCATGAGTTTTCCTTCCATAAAGGAAAGCAGGTATACGGGATAATTTTCTTTGTTAATCATCACAACACATGTTCCAGTTTACCTATATATTCTTTAAGTGCCACCCTGCCGCGGTAGATATACACTTTTACCTGTGATTCTGTGAGGCCGGTAATCTTCCCCATCTCCTCATAGCTATATCCTTCATAATCTCTCAGGAGGATGAGTGTTTTCTGTATTTCGGGAAGAGTATCCAGCGCTTTGTGAAGGATTTGTTGTAAGCCCAGGTATGGCTTGTCTTTTACCTGATACAGATGATGCGATTTTTCAATTGCCTGGGTTCGCTGCAACTGCTTGCTTCTATCAATCACCAGATGATATACTGTAGTAAACAAATAAGATTTTACTTTCTGATATTCTACTGCCGAGTGCTTTTCCCATAGTCTCGTGTATGCCTCTTGCACCATGTCATTGGCCGTGTCGCGGTCTCTTACCTGTTTGAGGGCAAACCTGAACAATCCGTCCGAAAATAAATCGACACTGAGGTTGTATTCTGCGGGACTCATTTGTGAAGTAAGACTTTTGGCATAGAGCTTAAGTTACAAGGTCTTCGAAAATTGGGCATAAATGCCTGAATAACAGCTTTTAAAAGAGAATGTGGTGGGCATATTTTCATACATTTGCCTTATGTGTAACTTGCAGGCGAATTAAGCAAACATGAAAATAGGCATTTTAAGGGAAGGCAAGCAACCTCCTGATAAGCGAGTACCATTTACCCCGGAACAA
>JBEICQ010000079.1:0-9491 GCA_040383885.1 Flavobacteriales bacterium
AAGAATGCCCATCATCCACTCTCGTTGAGTTCCCCTCAGCAACCGTGAGATATCCGAAAAACAAATTTTTTTTCCTGGCCTCGGTTTTTATCCAAATACTTGCCGCTCTTCCCATTGAAAAAAAAGCAAGGCGGCAAATGGCACATTACATCATCAAAAAAAATATTTCATTGCTTATCTCCGACAGCCGACCATTGATATTGAGTGCCTGCAAACAAAGTGTTTATATCTCACACCAGTTGCATCCCCAACCCACTTATGCCGGCTTTTTCATCTCTGCATGGCAGCAATTTGCAAGTCGTAAATCTTTGTCTGTTTGGGTGCCGGACTTTGAAAATCAGGACAAATGTCTGGCCGGGCATCTCTCTCATCCTGTCTGGAATGATCGCTGCAGATACATTGGCATGCTAAGCCGTTTCAGTGGAAACAATTGGATTAAGGCAAGTAAAAATCGGATTCTCATCTTGCTTTCAGGGCCGGAGCCTTCCCGTACGATTCTGGAGCAAAAATTATTATCTATCCTCTCAGTGGCAAACATTCCTTTTTTTCTGGTAAGGGGCACTCAAAAGGCTGCACCTCTGCAGGAAAAAATACCCCACCTGGAATTAGCCAACACAGATGAATTAAAAAATTTGTTTGCAAATAGCGGTGCAGTGATTTCCCGCAGTGGTTACTCCTCAATCATGGATGCGCAAGTGTTGGGTATTCCATGGCTCATGATACCCACACCCGGACAAACTGAACAAGAATACCTGTATGATTGGAACGGACATCAATCCGAATTTCATTTCCTGCATGAAAATGAAATAAACGCAGAACTCCTGAAACAATGGTGGGAGAGCATCAAAGCTTTAGAAACGCATAAAACTTCAACGGAAAAGGATGACCTGAATCAAGCCATTGAAGATATTATCAGGCAAGCAGGGTTACAGGATTTTCCAGAAAACCTTTAAGTGTTTGAAGGAAAGCGGCTCCAGTAGCACCGTCAACTACCCTGTGATCACAGCTGAGCGTGAGCTTCATCACATTTCCTATGGCAAGTCCACCGTCCTTTACCACCGCTGTTTGCTTGATGCCACCTACCGCGAGGATACATGCATCGGGGGGATTGATGATAGCAGTAAATTCATCGATGCCAAACATGCCGAGGTTGGAGATGGTAAAAGTATTTCCTTCCCAGTCCTGCGGTTGTAATTTTTTATCCTTGGCTTTTTGTCCGAAAACTTTTACCTCAGATGAAATCTGAGACAAGGATTTTTCGTTGGCAAACTTGACCACCGGCACCAACAATCCTTCTTCAACTGCCACAGCCACACCAATGTGCACATGCTGGTTGTAGCGAATGGTGTCTCCCAACCAGCTCGCGTTGATTTTTGGATGTAACCTGAGCGCCGCTGCAGAGACTTTTACCACCATGTCGTTGTAAGAAACTTTAGAGGTAGCCACTTTGTTGATGGCTTCCCTTGCCTCCATGGCTTTGTCCATAAGTACTTCTATGGTCAAATAAAAATGGGGTGCACTGAATTTACTTTCCGCAAGTCGTCTCGCAATGGTTTTACGCATTTGTGAGACATTCTCTGTATGATAGGACTCTGCTCCACCATAATAGGCAGGGGTACTTGCCGCCGGAGTGAAGTTTTCGATATCTCTTTTAACGATTCGCCCGGAATCGCCGGAACCGGCAATTCGGTTGATGTCTATCCCTTTTTCCTGTGCAATTTTCTTGGCAAGCGGAGAAGCTTTTAACCTTCCATCATTTGATGACATGGATGCCGTTGATTGAGCAGGCATAGGTGCCGTAGTGGGTGCCACTGACACAACAGGGCTGGCGGCAGGTGCAGCAGCAGGTGCAGCAGCAGCGGGTGCAGGCGCAGGTGCTCCGTTGAGCAAACTGCTGATATCCTCTCCCGCCTTACCCAAAATGGCAAGAATGGAATCCACGGGTGCACTTTTGCCCTCTTCCACACCAATGTGCAACAATACCCCATCCTGAAAAGATTCAAATTCCATCGTGGCTTTGTCAGTGTCAATATCAGCGAGTAAATCGCCGGTTTTGATTTTGTCTCCCACTTTTTTATGCCATTTGGATACCACTCCTTCTGTCATGGTATCACTCAGTTTGGGCATTTTTACAATTTCTGCCATGTTTTTCTATGTGTTAAAAGCCGTCTTTAATATAAGGGTAAAGTGCATCTGCATACACATCTTCGTAGAGTTCGTGCGGCTCCGGATAGGGGCTCTCTTCAGCGAACTGCACACACTCTTCAACCAGGGTTTTTACTTTTTCCTCCATGGCCTCGAAATCCTGTTCGGTAGCAAATTTCTGCTTGAGCAAAACATCTTTTACCTTCTCAATGGGATCCTGAGATTTGTATTCTTCTACTTCTTCTTTGGTGCGGTACTTGGCGGGGTCACTCATGGAGTGGCCACGATAGCGGTATGTTTTCATCTCCAGCAAGGTGGGTCCTTCGCCATTTCTGGCGCGTGCAACAGCAGCTTCCACCGCTTCATGAACAGCTTCACATGACATGCCGTCTACCTGATAGGAAGGCATGTCATAAGACAGTCCCAGTTTGTAGAGGTCGTGCACATTGCTCGTACGCTGCACGGATGTACCCATCGCATAGTTGTTGTTTTCGATGATGTAGATAACAGGAAGTTTCCAGAGCATGGACATGTTAAAAGCTTCGTGCAATGCACCCTGGCGAACAGCTCCATCACCCATGTAACAGAGCGTAACATTGTCTGATTTGCGGTATTTATCGGCAAAAGCAATTCCTGCACCAGAGGAATTTGTCCGCCTACAATGCCGTGTCCGCCAAAGAAGTTATACTCTTTGGAGAACATATGCATGGATCCTCCTTTGCCCTTTGAGCAACCGGTAACTTTGGCCATCAGCTCCGCCATGATGTATTTGGGATGCATGCCTCTTCCAATGGGATGAGCATGGTCGCGATAGGCGGTGATTACCCTGTCGTCCGGCCTGATAGCAGACTCTGCACCGGCAACCAGGGCTTCCTGGCCGATATAGAGATGACAAAATCCTTTGATTTTTTGCTGAACATACAGATGACCGGCTTTCTCTTCGAACCTGCGCATCACAAGCATCGATTCGTACCAGGTCAAATAGGTTTCTTTTGAAAATTTGCGTTTGGCCATAAATTGATCAGTCAAGCGCGCAAAATTAAGCGTCAGGCCAACACCAACAAAAAAAAGGCGCATCAATCGCGTTTTATTTTGTTTGAAAATGCTAAAATGCCGAAGGAAAAATCATGCTTCAATTGAATCCCTTTGCTATATTTGCGGACTTTTGCAAAAATAAAAGACGCAAGATACCACTGTAACTTATTAATTAACAAGATCTTAAAAGCAGTATGCAAAACAAAGGTGCCATCAGGTTTTTTGCCATCGTTCTGGCATTGGCCTGTATTTTTCAATTGTCATTCACCTGGGTAACCAGTCGGATTGAAAAAAGTGCGAAGGAATATGCCGAGAATCGTCTCGCTGGTCTTAAAAAATCCGCTGACAGGGCCGCCCAGTCAAATCCGGATTCAGTCCTTGCATTTCAGGAAAAACGCTATTTAGACAGCGTCTCGTCTCAGCCTGTTTATAATATCCTACTCAAAAAATTCACCTACAGGGAATGTAAAGAGAAAGAAATTAACCTGGGACTCGACTTAAAGGGTGGTATGAATGTGATCATGGAGATTGCGGAATCGGATATCATTCGGTCCATGAGCAACAACAATCCTGATCCCAACTTCAACAAAGCCATTGAAAATGCTACAAGGGCGCAGAAAAAGAGTCAGCAGGATTTTATTACCCTCTTTTATGATGAATACAAAAAGATTGATCCTAATATTCGTCTGGCAACCCTCTTTAATACTTTGGAGCTGAAAGACCGCATCAAGTATGAATCTACCAATGACGAAGTGATTGCAGTTCTTCGCAAGGAAGCTGCAGATGCCATCGACCGTTCATTTAACATCCTTCGTACCCGTATTGACAAGTTTGGAGTCACCCAACCGAACATCCAGAAACTGGGCAACAGCGGTCGTATTCTTATTGAATTGCCCGGTGTGAAAGACAAAGAGCGGGTGCGCAAGCTCCTTCAGGGAACGGCTAATCTTGAGTTCTGGGAAACCTACGACAACAAAGAAATTCAACCCACGCTGGTTGAAGTTAATAAACGCTTGGCTGCCATCAACAAAGGTGCTGCCGACAGTACTGTCGCCAAAGATTCCACCGCAACTGCTGCCAATACTGATTCAGTGAACGCAAAAACAGCTGCAAAAGACACAGCCTCTGAACAGAACAAAGGCGCCTCATTGGACCTTAACAAAGCTGCCTCAAAAAAGAATCCCAAAGACAGCCTCTCTGCCAAAGCCAAAGAAACCAACCCGCTTTTCGACCTGATGTCACCCTCTGTGGTGCGCAAAGACAATGGATATTACCCCACCGATGGACCCGTGGTGGGAATCGCTGCTATCAAAGATACCTCTACCATCAGCAGCATGTTGCGCAAACCGGCCATTCGAGCCATGTTGCCAAGAAATCTTCGCCTGCTGTGGACAGTAAAACCTTTCGACAAGGATGAAAAATTCCTTCAGTTAGTGGCAATTAAAGTGACCAGCCGCGACGGACATGCACCTCTTGAAGGGAATGTGATTACAGATGCCAATGGAGATTTCGAGCAGGGATCATCCAAGGCTGAGGTAAGCATGAGCATGAATGCAGAAGGTGCGCAAACCTGGAAACGACTCACCGGCGAAAACATCGGAAAATCAATTGCTATCGTTCTGGATGATTATGTATACTCTTTCCCCACAGTGCAAAGTGAAATTGGCGGAGGCCGTTCTTCCATCTCCGGAAACTTTACCATTAATGAAGCAAAAGACCTTGCCAACATCTTAAAAGCAGGTAAGCTTCCTGCCCGCGCCCGCATTGTGCAAGAAGACATCGTGGGACCTTCTCTCGGTAAAGAAGCCATCAGTGCAGGTTTACTTTCATTCCTGATTGCCCTCATCCTCGTATTGCTTTACATGGGATTCTATTACAGCAAAGCCGGCTGGGTAGCAGACCTTGCCTTGTTTGCGAATGTATTCTTTATCATGGGTATACTTGCATCGCTCGGTGCAGTACTCACACTCCCGGGCATTGCGGGAATCGTGCTCACCATCGGTCTTTCTGTTGACGCCAATATTTTGATTTTTGAGCGTGTACGAGAAGAACTGGCAGAAGGAAACAGCCTCAAGTCGGCCATTCGCGGAGGCTTTAAAAACGCCATGTCTTCTATCATTGACTCAAATGTTACTACGCTCATCCTCGGAATCATCCTTTATGTGTTTGGAACAGGCCCCATTCAGGGATTTGCTACCACACTCATCATCGGTATCCTTACCTCACTCTTTTCAGCCATCTTTATCTCCAGATTGATTTTTGAGTACATGCTCGACAAAAATCAGGAGATTTCTTTCGCCATTCCTCTCACTGCAAACGCATACAAAAACATCAACATCAATTTTGTTGCGAAGCGTAAATTGTACTACATCATTTCCGGTGTAATCATCCTTGCCGGTGTGGTTGCGTTTGTGCAAAAAGGACTTAACCTGGGTGTGGATTTCAAGGGCGGTCGCAGTTATGTGATTCGTTTCGACAGAGATGTTACTCCACAGGAAGCAAGAGACTTGCTGGCAGGATCTCTCGGTCAGGCGCCTGACGCAAAAACCTATGGCAATAACAACCAACTGAAAATAACTACCGCTTTTAAAATTGAAGAGCAGGGTGAAGAAACAGACAATGTGGTTGAAAAAATTATTCTCGACGGACTGAAGAAGATGCCGAATGTTAACAAGGTAGAAATCATGTCCTCCTCGAAAGTAGGCGAAAATATCTCGGATGACATTAAGAGTTCTGCCGTTTGGGCCATCTTGATATCATGTCTGCTGATGTTCATCTACATCTTCATTCGTTTCCGCAAATGGCAATTTGGTCTGGGTGCAGTGGCTGCACTCCTGCATGATGTGCTGGTGGTACTGGCTGTGTTCTCCATCTTTAATGGTGTCCTGCCTTTCTCTCTTGAAATCAACCAGGACTTTATTGCTGCCATCCTCACAGTTATGGGCTATTCCATGACAGACACTGTGGTGGTGTTCGACAGGATTCGTGAGTTCCTTGCACTCAACAAGAAAAAAGATTTGCTTAACCGCGAAACCCCGGCAGTGATTAACTATGCCCTTAACAGCACCCTCAGCCGTACTTTGAATACTTCCCTTACCATCTTCTTTGTATTGTTAGCTATCTTTATTTTTGGTGGTGAAGTGATCAGAGGATTTTCATTTGCTCTGCTCGTGGGAATTGTCATCGGTACCTACTCATCCATCTGTATTGCTACGCCGATCGTAATTGATTTCGATCGCAGAAACAAGGAAGAGGCCTAAAAGAATTTTCTTAAGGAGTTATTGAGCCCGGTATCACTGCCGGGCTTTTTTTATTGCAACAAGGATTTTTCCAATGCCTCGCGGTGAGCGGGATGGGCAATTGCGATCAGGGCTTTTGCCCTTTGCTGCAGACTCTTGCCATACAAATCGGCAATGCCATATTCGGTTACCACATAATGCACATGAGAACGGGTGGTAACCACATCTGCACCCTGTTTCAAACTGACCACAATTTTACTCTCTCCGTTTTTGGTCGTGCTTGGCAATGCAATAATTGGTTTTCCTTTTTTACTGAGCATGGCACCCATCATAAAGTCCACCTGACCTCCTACTCCTGAATACTGCATTCTGCCAATGGTATCTGCACAAACCTGTCCCATCAGATCTACTTCAATGGCGCTATTGATGGCTGTTACGGAAGGATTCCTGGCAATTACTGCCGGGTCATTCACATAAGCAATATCCAGCAGGGCCACCCCCGGGTTGTCATCCACAAAATCGTACAACCTTTTACTTCCCATAACAAAACCTGAAACAAGTTTTCCGGGATGATTTTTTTTTCGGATTCCGTTAATGACTCCTTTTTCAACGAGAGGAAGAATGCCATCGCTAAACATTTCGGTATGAATACCCAGGTTCTTGTGGTTGTGCAAACAGGCCAGTACTGCGTTGGGAATACTGCCAATCCCCATTTGCAGAGTGGCTCCATCATCAATAAGTGAAGCTACATGTTTGCCAATGGCTATTTCTGTTTCATCGGGCGGATGAGGTATTACCTCAGGAATGGGATCTTCGCACCAAACCGCGGCTGCAAATCGGGAGAAAGGAACAAATCCATCTCCATGGGTTCTGGGCATATTGGGATTTACCTGTGCAATCACCAGCGAAGCTGATTGCATAGCCGCAAGGCTTGTTTCAACAGAAACACCCAGCGAACACAAACCGTGAGAATCAGGAGGGGAAACCTGAATGAGGGCCACATCCAGCGGAATGGTTTTGTTTCGGAAGAGATGGGGGATCTGACTGAAAAAAACAGGTATGTATTCTGCCTGTCCAAGCTGGACATATCTTCTTACGCTTGGTCCCACAAAAAAAGAAAAGTCTCTAAATACCTTATATCTGTCGTTCTGCAGATGGGGCGCGCTGCCTTCTATATGCATATGATACAAGCTTACCTCCGATAACTCATCTGCCCTGGACGCCAGCGCCTGAAGGAGTCTTTCGGGAGTTGCGGCTGCGGTATGAACAAAAAGTTTATGGCCCGACTGAATGAGTTCCGCTGCTTGTTGGTGGGTGGTGTACATAGGAAAGGGAGACTATACAAACAAGGATGCAAGGTACATAATTGGGCTGCAGGAAGTCTCAGTCAATATCCTCTCCTTTCACAGCCTTTTCATAATTGGGAGAATGAATATACTCCGCAGGAGCCACTTTTCTGGAAAGAAAAACATGCCAGTATGCCTTGCGGTTCATCCCATCATAATGAATGATGCAATGGGTATACTGATAAAACTGCACCCATAGCAAAAGAGCGCAACAGGAAGTGAAAACATAAAGTGCATTGCGCCATACTGCACCGGCGGCAATGGTCCGGTGGCACAAGGCGACAAATGGCAAAGACAACAACGGAAAAACATCAATAAGGGCACGCATACCAAAAGAACCACCGTACCACCAGCACCACCAGCAGGAAATTACATACACATAGCATGTAGCAGCCAAGCCTGTTACAGTTGCCATCCATTTATTGTGCGAGAACAATATGAAAAACCCCGGAATCAGAAGGAACAAAACCGGGCAGTACACCAGCAGGCCTTTTCGATAGCCAATGAGGACATTGATAAGTTGGGGATGCAGGAAGAAAAATTTTTCATCCACATAAGCATAAAAATACCACTGCCCGGTAACCCATTTGTAATAAAAAAACTGCGGCAAGAGCAAGGCAATACCTGCAATACATAGCAGCAGGTAACGGAAAATATTTTCTTTGAAGTGATGAAAAGGTGATTTGTTTTCGGCAGCAAAAACCAGCAGAAACACAAACGGCAACAGAAGAATATTCACAGGCCTGACAGCGATAACAAGACCTGAAATCATTCCGGCAATCAAAAATGGTATGATTGAAAACCGGGAATACATGATTTTCCTTACCATGAAGAGAAGTGCTGAAAGAAGAAAAAAGGAATACACATGGCTCATTCCGTTTTCGTGGGCACTGTAATAGAGGTAGTTGGTGGCAAAGCCGATGGACGCGATTGTGAGAAGTACTGGTTTGAGCGGAAAATAGGCCAGCAGGAAGCAGCCCAGCAGATAAAGGCCAAGGCTTGCGTAAAAGATGCCTGAGAGTCCGATAAAAAACTGGTATACCGGCGACCAGCCATCGGGTTTCCAACCAAAAAGATGGGCTGAGAGATGAGCCATTCCGAAGAAAGGTGATTCGAGCATGGCCACTCCGCAGGTCATTTTAATGACCCTGGACCCGCCCGGGCCAGGCTTAAACCAATAGAATCCGCCCTCTCCTTCGGGTGTAAAAATATAATCCAGCCTGAGGTCCTGATGCAGAAAAAATGCCGGGAGGTACAGGTAATATTCGGCCATGTCATAAACGATGAGGGCCTTTTTACGATAAAGCGCATGGTTGGTAAAAACCCAGGTACAAGCGATGGCAAAGACGAGCACGAGGGCGGTGATGGGTCTTTTCTTGATCAATTCCAAAGGTTGAAGTAGTGATATGCAAGCAAACTTAGGCAAAATGTTTTGCAGAATGGCATTTTTATTATCTTTGCAATCCTTTTGAAAATAAACATGTTAAACAACTACGAAACCGTTTTCATTTTGACTCCCGTTTTGTCTGAAGATCAGGCAAAGGAGACGGTAAACAGGTACAAAGACTACCTGAAGAGCAATGGTGTATCCATGGTACACGATGAGAACTGGGGTTTACGCAAACTGGCCTACCCCATCAACAAAAAGACCTCCGGGTTTTATGTACTGTTTCAGTACCAGGCACCCGCCACCTTTGTAAACGAATTTGAATTGAGCTTCCGCAGG
>JBEICQ010000080.1:0-9449 GCA_040383885.1 Flavobacteriales bacterium
ACATCAGCTCGGCAAGCCATATTTTTTTTATCTCTAAAAACCAATGTGCATGATAATAGGTAAGGGGCACTGCAGCAAAAGAAAAATAGGCAAGGCTGTTGTCGGGAGCGAGTCCGAAGGCACCCGCAGCCAGCAGCAGCCACCAGGCCATTATTACTGAAATATTTCTGGAAAAAATGGTTTTTGCAGGTGTTTGGGCAACAAACTTGATTCCCGATAGCAGGAAGAACAATCCCGAAAAGCCAGCTGTAATCCAAATTGTAAGTGGAAATGCTGAGGGATACACAAATACAAAATCCTGCGGAAAAAAGATCTTGTTCTGAATCATTTTTTGAAGGTCACCAAATACGAAGTAATAACTGAAACAAAAAATAAAGGGAAGTGCACTTCCAACGAGCATGCCGGTCCACTCTCTCCATATAAATGGTCTGATCACAATCAGGGATACCCAAAGCATGGGTATAAAGACAAGAGATGGAAAATAAAACAAGCCGGCAACAGAGAAGAAAAAGGCGGCATCAAAAAAGTCGGCAATATCAATACCTGTTCGGTAAGTAAGCATTACCCGACGAAATCCCAGCAGCAAAAAGGTGGTGGCAGGCAACAGCGGATGCAGGCGGATAAATCCGGGTAAAAGACTCATCAGTAATCCATAAACCAGCGCAGGAACAAAACTTTTCTTGGTGAGCAGACTATAATGATCCAGCAAATAATTGAGATAAAAAGCATTAAACAGCAGCAACAACCAGGCAAAAACAGGTTTCACCGGAAAGTAAAATCCCAGCAGATGGTTGAGCAATTCAAAAAGGGGCATGGCATGGTTTACTTCAACAATGTTACCGGTAAGAAAAACCGGTATCCAAAAGGGAACAATCAGAAGAGGGACAAGGATAGGAGGCAAAAATTTAGAATGCCTGAAGAGGGAGATCATGCCTTTTGTCCTTTTCGCATTATTTGATACATTTGCTGCCTGCAAAAATAAAAAACTATGGACGGACTCTGGTATTTTATCGCTGATTTCTTTGAGGCAATCTTCCCATTTATTAAAGCCATTGGTCGTTTCGGAGATGCTTTTTTTGCACTCTCAACAGCCATCCTGTCTTTCTATTGGATCGGGCATCTGTTTAAGAATCCCGATGCTATTCGTTCCAATCGTATTGAAGACCAGCCTTAAAGCAAGTACAAGCCAAAAAAAAACCCTTTCATCAGAAAGGGTTTTTTTATTTGTCTCAGGAATGTTCAGAAATCTTCATCCAGGGAAAAAGCCTGACCCGCCTTATCAGCCATCACACCTGATTTTTGATACTCTGCAACTCTCTTTTCAAAGAAGTTCGTTTTGTTTTGCAGGGAAATCAGTTCCATAAAATCAAAAGGATTGGAGGTGTTGTAGTGTTTGCTGCATCCCAGGGAAACGAGCAGCCTGTCTGCCACAAATTCAATATACTGACACATCAGGTCAGCATTCATGCCAATCAGTTTCACCGGCAAGGCATCAGTTACAAATTGCTTCTCAATTTCCACGGCGTCAATAATGATTTGCGTCACCTTTTGCGAACCCAGTTGATTCACAAGCTGGGTGTATATAAGGCAAGCAAAATCGCAGTGCAGACCTTCATCTCTTGAGATTAATTCATTGCTAAAGCTCAGCCCGGGCATGAGTCCGCGCTTTTTTAACCAGAAGATGGAGCAAAAACTTCCCGAAAAGAAAATACCTTCCACGGCAGCAAATGCAACAAGCCTTTCGTTAAAGTTCCCGTTGGATATCCAACGCAAAGCCCATTCGGCTTTTTGGGTTACGCAAGGAACTGTTTCGATTGCATGGAAAAGTTTATTTTTTTCAGCAGGGTCCTTGATGTAGGTATCAATAAGCAGCGAATAGGTTTCGGAATGAATATTCTCGATCATGATTTGATAGCCATAAAAGCAACGGGCCTCCGGATACTGTACCTCCTGCATAAAGTTTACCGCAAGATTTTCATTCACAATACCATCGCTCGCAGCAAAAAAAGCAAGTACATGTTTGATAAAATACCTCTCATCATCGGTCAGTTTGGTGTTCCAGTCTGTAAGGTCCTGGCTCAGATCAATCTCCTCGGCAGTCCAAAAACTGGCCTCTGCTTTTTTATACATTTGCCACATATCGTGGTGCTTGATTGGGAATAGCACGAAGCGGTCTTTGTTATCCTGTAAAATTGGTTCGTTGGTAAAGGTATCTTTCATGTCTTTTTTTGATGGGGAACAAAGTTGTTAATAGCAATTCAATCTTTCAAGGGTTCATTAACAACAAAATCCATGATTTTTGAACAAGTTTTTACACTTTGCCTAAATTTGGCATTAATCCGAGCACAAGGTTAACTCATCGGTAAAATAGAGGTGTCTCGGTTTTATTCGGATAATGTAGATATCTTCGCGCGCCATGGTGTGGCGTTTGCTATTTTTATTGTTGATTGTTTCTTCTCTGGCAAGAGCAGGTTCCGCTGCATCTGATACAGGTAAAGTGCGTCGACAGGCAAAAATCCAGGAATTACTGCTTGAAGCGCGTATCCTTGCGGAAGAAGAGCGATATGAGTCTGCCGTAAGAGCCTATAAAAAGGTACTTCAGCTCGATTCAACACGATATTCATACAATTTTGAACTCGGAATGGTTCTCTTTTATTACCAGGAGAACAGAAAAGCAGCACTCAAATACCTTGAAAGAGCTTTTGCTGTCTCTCCCAGAGATACCTCGTATGACCTGATTAAATGCCTTGGCCAGTCATACCAATTTGTGGCCAATTACCCGGAAGCCATGAGGTATTATAATTTATATGGCAAAAAAGAAGCAAGAAACCGGAAGTATGAAGCCTGGAACAAGGAAGTGGAACAAGGTATCTCGGTTTGTAAATATGCCATGAACCACAATATTTTGTCTGATAGCGTGAAGGTTGAAAATCTGGGAAGAGGCATCAACAGTATGTACCCTGAATATGCTCCTGTTGCAGACAGAAGGGATTCGTTTTTGTTGTACTGTTCGCGCAGGCCCGACAATAATTCAGGGAGAAAAGACCCCGGTGACAATAAGTTTTATGAAGATATTTTTATTTCATATCGAAAAAACGGAAACTGGACAAGGCCTGTAACCTTTGATGCATTCCGTGGAATAAAGGATGAGGCCGAGGAAGATGTTCATAAAAGTGTGGTGGGCATGTCCTATGACGAAAACAACCTTTTCCTGTACCGGAAGAACAAATTGTGGATTTCCACCCGCAAGGGCAACCAATGGTCGACTCCTGTTATGGCAGACAACAACATCAACCTGTCTCAGTACCAAACACACAACAGTTTGTCGGCAGATGGAAACACCATGTTCGTTGCAGCAGAGACCCGCGATGGAAAAGGAGGCAGGGACATTTTCATCCTCAGAAAAAAAGCTGACGGTTCCTGGGATCTTCCCATCAGTATGGGCGACCTGATCAATACAGACGATGACGAAAACAGTCCTTTGATTTCCTCCGACGGAAAAACACTTTATTTCTCCTCCAAAGGATTGCCCGGATATGGAGGGTATGATATTTTTAAAACCAGTTTTGTGGATGGGAGTTGGACAGTTCCAGTGAACATGGGCTTGCCCATCAATTCGCCGGGTGATGACCTCCACTTCCAGTACATCGAGGCCACCGGAAAGGCCTATTTTGCATCTAATCGCCAGGGAGGTTTTGGAGACATGGATCTGTATACTGTAACTCCCCAGACTGAGAAACTGATTGAGTATATTCCGATGAATTTCTCCAAGCAATTTCATGTAGGCGATTACACCAATGAAAAACCGGCAAATGCCATTTACCAATGGAATTTCGGCGATGGAAAAACAGCTGAAGGGAAACATGTAATGCATAGTTACACCCGTCCGGGTCCCTTCGAGGGTATGCTTTCCATCAAGGATTCCACAGGCAAAAAAGAATTGTATAGTTATCCGGTCCATGTGGCTTTTCAGGTACCTGCACACCTCGAGATTGATGCAACAGATACAATCGCAGAGGGACAAACCCTGGTGTTTTCAGCCGGCAGTTCTTTTATCGAGAATATGCGTATCAGGAATTACCAGTGGAGCTTTGGAGATGGATCGGTAGCCGATGACTCCGCCAAAATACATCATCTGTACACCACCGGAGGGGTATATCATGTAAAGTTGATTTGCAGAGGTGTTAACGACAAAACCCGCTCAAAAGTGAGCTATTATGTAAACAAAAATATAGTGGTTCTGCCTCCTGAGGAATACCTGGCCTGGGAAAGAAAAAAGATTGCTCCATCCGCAACAAAAACAAACGAAACCACAGGAAAAAAGAATATCAAAAGCAATCTCAAACGAAGAAAAATATTTCTCGAAGGTGGTTTCGATGAGTTGGGAATCACGCCGGATACGCTCAAACTTCCGGTCATCAATCTGGAATCCGTGTATTTTGATCTTGATCAATACAACTTGAGTGAGGATGCAATAAAAGCACTCGATAAAAACGCAGAGATTTTGCAGCGCCATCCCGAACTGGTTATTCAGGTAACCGGAATGGCCGACATAAGAGGAAGTGAAGACTACAACATTCTGCTTTCAAGCAGAAGAGCTGTAAACGCTGTTCGTTACCTCAATGAAAAAGGTGTTTTGATATCTCGTTTTTCTGCAGTGGTAAGCTCCGGAGAAAGTCATTCATCATCAGCCGCAGCCGGAGAAGATGCCTTCCGAAAAGACCGTCGCGTTGAATTCAAAATTCTTGGTAAGGCGAATGTAGAAAATCTAAAGTAACAGGGTTTGCCACCAAAATTGCCTTGAATCCCGGTAAAGTTTGAAATTAGATTTTGGGTTTTTTGTACACAGGTACTGTTGAGCAAGGCTCACCAAACATAAGACTCTTTACTACCGGCATAAGCTTTACGCTGAGAGCGGCATACAAGGGTGGTCCCACTTTAAGTTTACTACATCCTTTCACCACTACCCGTTTATCATCAAACTCCTCAACATGAAGTTGGTGCACATACTCAAGCATTGCCTTTTCCGGTAATTCTTCGGGATGACAACAATGAACAGATGCAGCATACGGGGCAAGCGCTGAACTCAGTAACATCCATGCCCACATGGGTATAATCGCTTCCGAGGAACAGTATAAAGCAACCACACATGATTTGTACTGCTCCCAATTGTGAGAAGAAATAAACTCACGGAGGTCTTTCTCTCTTAAAATCAAACCCTGGAAAAGAAGATTTTTTACATCCACAGATTGAAAAGAGATCCCTTCAATCCATTTTTCGGGATCGAGCGAAACGATGCCGCTTTCACTTACTTTGTTTCGGATGGTATCCATGCTTACATAAAACCTAGTTCCAGCTGTGCTACCTCGCTCATCATGCTTTTGTCCCATGCAGGTTCAAAAGTGATTTCAATCTTGGCCATTGTCACTCCTTCCACCTGTCTTACCTTTTCTTCCGTCTCCGGAGGCAGTGTTTCTGCTACCGGACAACTGGGTGAAGTAAGGGTCATCTTAATATCTACCTCATTGTTCTTGTTGATGTGAAGTTCATAGATCAGACCAAGTTCCCATATATCCACAGGAATCTCGGGGTCATAGCAGGTTTTAAGACAATCTATCACCCTTTGGGTGAGCTCGGTATTTTCTGAATAAATAATGGCTGGCATGGAATGTTATGAAGATGTTTTCTGAGTGAGTGCAATGGCATCTGTTTTGATCTGACGAATCATCGATACCAATCCGTTTGCGCGGGTGGGAGAGAGGTGAGCCGACAAGCCGGATGCCTCTGCAAAGGTAACATGTGCTGAGGCAATTTCTTCAGCCTTTCGCTTGTTAAAAATTCTGAGCAAGAGGGCAACCATTCCCCGGGTAATGATGGCGTCACTATCGGCCTGGTAGTGGATGAGTCCGTTTTCCGCAAAAGCATGCAGCCACACTTGAGACTGACACCCGGGAATGAGTCTTTCTGGAGTTTTCAGGGTGTCGGGCATGGGTGGAAGTAGTCTGCCCTGGTCAATCAGGTATTCGTATTTGTCATTCCAAGAATCAAAAATCGCAAATTCCGAAACAATCTCTTCCTGTATTTCCTCGATGCTTTCCATGCTTATGAAATCAAAGATTTTCCATCCATCTCCGCGGGCTGTTCGATATTTATCAGTTCCAAAATGGTAGGCGCCACATCGGCAAGCGTGCCATTGCTCAGCTGTTGCCGGTTTGCATAGAGCAGAATACATGGCACCGGATTGAGGGTATGTGCAGTATTGGGGCTGCCGTCTTCATTCAATGCCATATCTGCATTTCCATGATCGGCAATCACGAGTACAGCATAGTTTTTTTCTTTGGCAACTGCCAGCAGGCGACCAAGACATGTATCAACGGTTTCCACGGCAGAAACAATAGCCTTGTATACTCCCGTGTGACCCACCATGTCGGGATTGGCATAGTTGATACACACAAAATCAGGTGTATCTTTCTGGATGGCAAGGATGGCTGCGTCGGTAATTTCAAGCGCACTCATTTCCGGACGGAGGTCGTAGGTTGCCACTTTGGGTGAAGGAATTAAAATGCGTGACTCACCCGGAAAAGGTTCTTCCCTTCCACCGGAGAAAAAGAAGGTGACATGCGGATATTTTTCAGTCTCTGCAATCCTTAATTGAGAGAGATTGTTTTTAGAAATAATTTCACCAAGGGTGTTCTCCAGATTGTCTTTGTTAAACAAAACCTTAACATTCCTGAATCCCTCGTCATAATTGGTCATGGTATAATACTTCAGGGCCAGGGGTTTCATTTCCTGTTCCGGAAAGGGCACCTGTGTAAGCGCCATGGTAATTTCCCTGCATCTGTCGGTACGGAAGTTAAAACAGAGAACCACATCACCTTCTGAAATAGGTTTGAATGTACCGGTGATGAGGTGTGGAAGAATAAATTCATCGGTGATACCTGCCTCGTAAGACTGCTCAAAAACCTCCTTGCACGAAAGCGCAGCTTTTCCTTTTCCGTGCACATATAAATCATAGGCCAGTTTGATGCGCTCCCACCGCTTGTCCCTGTCCATGGCATAATAACGACCGATAATGCTGGCAATTTTCACAGGCGTGCCTTGGCAGGCATTCTCCAGAGAGGCCAGGTAAGTGACTCCGCTTTTTGGGTCTGTATCCCTGCCGTCGGAAATGGCATGAACAAAAACCTCAGGTACCCGGTGCCTTGCAGCTGCCTTGCACAAAAATTTGATGTGATCCAGTGAAGCGTGCACACCTCCCTCTGATACAAGTCCGATGAAATGGAGTGATTTGCGATTTTCGCGCGCTGTGTCAAAGGCTTCTTTCAGCACAGGGTGATCCATCATTTCACCGGAGGAGATGGCTCTGTTGATGCGCTCAAGATCCTGGAAAACAACCCTTCCTGCACCGATGTTGAGATGCCCTACTCCGCTGTTTCCCATTTGTCCCTCAGGCAAACCCACATGGAAACCATGCGTGGAAAGCCGGCTCATGGGAGAGGATGCTGAAATTTCATCCATCACAGGAGTAGCAGCCTGGTAAATTGCATCTGACTTCGATTTGTCGCCGAGGCCCCAGCCGTCGAGGATGACCAGTAATACTTTTTTCATGCAAGGGGCAAAGTTACATGAAACACACTACCCCCTTCGGGATTATTTTCTACCCAAACGCTTCCTTTGTTCATTTCCACCAGGTTCTTAACAATGTATAAACCCAATCCGGTTCCTTTGGAGGAACGGGTTTCCTCATTGCCTAAACGAAAAAATTTTTCGAAGATGATTTTCCTGTTTGCCGGCGAGACTCCCTGCCCACGATCGCTTACCGAAATAAGCAGTTTGTTTGATTGTTTGTTGGCCGACACTACTACTTGGCTGCCGGAGGGCGAGTATTTCAGCGCATTTTCAACGAGGTTGATGAGGATGGAAGAAAAACATACCGGATCGGCAAAAAAGGCCATATCCGGTTCAGAAAATTGAAATAGAATACGCTGGTATTCCTTGGTATTGGCGGAAAATCTTGCATGCAAGAGTCGGGATGATTCAGCAGAGAAAAATAATTTTTCCGGATGGAGTTCAAACCTGCTGCTCTCCAGCCGTGTGGCCAACAAAATCTGGTCAGTAAGCCTTGTGAGCCGATCGATTTCAGACACTGAGTGATGGAGTATTTGTTTCATTTTGTCTTTGTCCAGTTCTCTTTTCATCAGGGTCTCTGTCTGCAGCCTCAGAGATGCGAGGGGCGATTTGAATTCATGGGTAACAGATAAAAGGAAGTTTTTTTGCTGACGGATGACCAGGGTTTCTTTGCGGATATTTTTTTGGAGAAGGATTACGCCGGCACCCAACACCGAAAGAAAAACAATTCCTTCTGCAACAAACATTCTTTTGCGTTTATCCAGTTTTCGCTTAATACCAATATGCTCGGTCTTCCTGATACTGAGGCTGTAAACTTCATTGTTGAGCTGGTTCATGAGAAAAAACCACCAAAAAAATTGAATGAAAACATAGCAGACAATGAGGGCAAAAATCAATTTGGTGCGTGCGGGAGGACTCATGATCTGAGAGGGATTTTTGAATAAAAGCCCTACAAAATTAACAACACATGAACAGGCTCAGGTAATTGTTGTCAATAAAATACGCACATTGTTTTTTAGCCGGATAAACCGGAAGAATGAAACCTTCCTGGCATTTTTACCGGCGAATCTTTTTTGTGCTCTTTTGCAAACCATAAATTCGGTTAATTTGCATCAATGAAGCCGGGTCGTGTAATTACTTTGCTGAAGCTTGAATGGCACAATGAAATGCGCCGACCCCAGGCCTTGGGCGCTTTGTTGCTGTATGTTTTTGCTACCTGTTTTGTTGCTTTTTTGGCATTTAAAACAGGCATTCAGCCGCCTGCCTGGAACGCATTGTTTTGGGTAATCGTGCTGTTTGCTGCCACTTATGCCTCTTCGCGTGCAGTGGGTGCTGAGGGCAAGGGAAGCCGACTCTATCATTATTTTATCTTTCATCCCCTGGAATATTTTTTTGGTAAAATGTGCTGGAACCTCCTGCTGATGCTTCAGATATCCGCGGTTACTTTTTTGTTTCTCGGCTTGTTCATCAAAAATCCTGTGCAGGATGTTCCGCTGTTTTTGCTCATCACTTTTGCCGGCTCGGCCTGTATGGCTGCTTCACTCTCCCTTGTGAATGGTATTGCTGCGCGCGCATCCGGAGGATTTGCCCTTTCGGCTTTGCTGGCATTTCCTGTGCTTATTCCTGTGCTTACTGTCTCGGTAAAAGGCTCTAAAAATGCCATGGATGGCCTGGACGCATCGCTTGTCTATCCTCAGCTACTGGTTCTTTTGCTCCTTTTTGTTGCCATTAATGCCCTATCGGTGCTGCTTTTTCCTTTTGTGTGGAAGGATTAATTGAAAAATGCTGGTTTCAATATTTCTTTGGGAAGATACTTTCCT
>JBEICQ010000081.1:0-9379 GCA_040383885.1 Flavobacteriales bacterium
CACCGTACTAAATACTCCCGGCACCATAGACAGTGACTACAGAGGAGAAATAAAAGTAATACTGATTAACCTGTCACATCAACCTTACAGGGTTGCTCCCGGAGAGCGTATTGCCCAGCTGGTTTTTTCCAGATATGAACAAATTCATTGGGAAGAAACATCAGAGATTGGCGAAACACATCGTGGTGCAGGTGGATTTGGACATACAGGAAACAAGTAAAAACACACAACATAAAGCATGAAACTGATTATTCCGATGGCAGGCATGGGTAAACGCATGAGGCCTCACACGCTCGTTACCCCCAAACCCCTTATCCCGGTTGCAGGAAAACCTATTGTGCAGCGCCTTGTAGAAGATATTGCCAAAGTTGTTGACGAACAGATTACCGAGATTGCATTCGTGGTTGGAAGGTTTGGTAGTGAAGCCGAAAATCATCTGCTGAGTATTGCAGAAAAACTGGGAGCCAAAGGAAAAATATTTTATCAGGATGAACCCCTTGGAACTGCCCACGCCATTTTATGTGCGGCACCCTGCCTTACAGGACGAGTAACGGTGGCTTTTGCCGACACCTTGTTCAAAGCCGATTTTAAAATCAATGCCCGTCACGACGGAACCATCTGGGTGCAGAAGATTGAAGACCCCCGCGCCTTTGGTGTGGTGAAAGTAAATGCCGAGAACATCATTACCGATTTTGTAGAAAAGCCCCAGGAGTTTGTATCCGATCTTGCCATCATTGGCATCTACTATTTTAAGGACGGCGAGAACCTGAGAAATGAATTGCAATACCTGATCGATCACAACATCCGAGAAAAAGGAGAATACCAGTTGACCAATGCCCTTGAGAACATGAAGAAAAAAGGGATGCGTTTTACGCCGGGAGAAATCTCGGAATGGCTCGACTGCGGAAACAAGAACTCCACTGTATTTACCAACCAGCGGATCCTTGCCATCAAAGAAAATGAAGAGTCATTGGTAGATCCTTCTGCCGTATTCCACAATTCAATACTCATTCCTCCCTGCTACATAGGACCCGGTTGTGTCATTACCAATTCAGTGGTAGGGCCCTATCTTTCGGCAGGTGAAAAATGTGTGATCACCGACAGCCGTATCAGCAATTCCATCATTCAGGCCGGAAGCAAGCTTCAGGGCATACATATGGCACAATCTATGCTGGGGAATTCGGTGGAACTCTCTTCCAAAGCACTCGACCTGAGTTTGGGAGATTATTCTGTACAACATATCTCACATTGAAAATAATACATCATATCATTTTCGGACTCGGAATTCTCCTGCTGGCAACCTCCTGCAGAAGCACCGGTAAAATCTCAAAAGACAAAAACAAACAATCCGAGTTTGTAAGCGAGGCCAAACGCCTGGAGTTTGAAGCCTCCTTCTATAATGGTAACAAAGAGAAAATCCTGGGCAACAACCAGGAAGCGGCCAGAAATTTTGCCGGCTGTTTGCGTATATCACCCAAAAACCCGGCTGCTTCCTATGAGCTGGCGATGCTGTTGTTTAAGTCCGGCGATGTGAGCAATGCCGAGAAACTTGCTGCTACTGCCCTCGAAGGTGATCCTGACAATGAGTGGTACTGTTTGCTGTACACGGAAATTCTCATGCAGCAAAAAAAGTTTAAACCTGCCCTGTCGCTTCTGGAGAAACTCATTGTGGCCAATCCGGGCAATTCTGAAAATTATCTGCTTAAAATCAATTGCCTGCTGATGTCGGGCGATTTAAAAGCTGCCATCAAAGAGTATGACCGGCTTGAAAAAATGAATGGGATATCCGAAGAGATTTCCATTCAGAAAGAACGCATCTATATTAAACTGCAAAAATTTGACCTGGCCGTTGAGGAGCTTAAGAAACTGATCAGAAGCAATCCCACCGAAATCCGCTACCACAATTTATTAGCAGAACTCTACCTGGCCAACAACAAACAGGACAAAGCGCTGGCAGTGTATGAGGAGGCCAGAAAAATAGATCCTGATAATCCCTACCTGCATGCTTCTTTGGCAGACTTCTACCGCAGAAATAAAAACACCAAGGCCTACTTTGAAGAGTTGAAATTGGTTTTTAAAAACCGGGACTACCCCACAGACAACAAAATAAAAAGCATTGCTCCCTATTACACCAACCTCAACAGTTCGGATGTGGAGCTTGCTGCCATGGTTAACGAATTACTCGACATCCTGGTGAGCACCCACCCGGATGATGCGGCGGTTTTTGCCGTGCGAGGCGATTTCTATCTCAAAGAAGAAAAGTTTGAAAAAGCCCATGAAATGTACAGGAGATCTGCGAAAATTGACAAGAGCAATTATTCTGTGTTTAACCAGATGATGCTGATAGATTCCAAGCTGGGCAATTTTGAGAACATGATTCTTGACGCAGTCAATGCCACCGAACTTTTTCCGAGTCAAGCCCTGCCCTATCTGATGGGCGGTATGGCCTACAACCAGCAGAAAAATTATTCCAAGGCTATTGCCATGCTTCGCACGGGCATCGGATATGTGGTAGACAATAACCTGATGCTTTCTCAGTTTTACGCCAACCTAGGTGATGCCTATTACCAGCAGAAAGAGTACCTGCGCACAGACTCCTGTTTTGACAAGGCCCTTGAGATCAATCCTGAGGATACCTATGTGCTGAACAATTACAGCTACTATCTCTCTTTGCGGAAGCAAAAGCTTGAGAAAGCGGAGAAAATGTCTAAAAAATCAAATGAGCTGGATCCCGGCAATCCCAGCTACATGGATACTTATGCCTGGGTGCTGTATGCCATGCAGAAATATACCGATGCCAAAGGATGGATTGAAAGAGCCCTCGAAAAAGATGGCAACAAAAACGCCGTGCTGCTGGAGCACTACGGAGATATTCTCTATTGGCTCGATATGAAACCTCAGGCCTTCGAATACTGGATGAAAGCCAAAGAGGCAGGCACAGGATCGGAATTTCTGGAGAAAAAAATCGCCGAAAAAAAACTTATTGAATAATGTTTACCGGGCTTAAAAATCCATTTTCCTACGCCCTTATAGTCACGCTGTTTACGATTTGGCTGCTTCCGCTTGCAGCATGTCGCACGGTTAAGGTTGCGCCTGTTTTGAAACAAACCGATTCTGCAACAACCGTTATATCTAACGAAGAGTCTCAACAAAAATTTGATTATAAGTCAGCCAAAAAACTGCTGAAGATGCTCGACGAAAATGCGTTTGATTTTCGCTGGATGTTTGGCAAAATCAATGCATCGGTGATGATTAACGACAAATCCAACGAGTTTCAGGTGTTTGTGCGTGCAAGAAAAGACAGTGCCTTGTGGCTTTCCTTTCAGTTGTTTGGCATAGAAGGGGCACGCCTGCTTGCCACAAATGACTCTGTGAAATTTATTGACAGGCTTAACCAGCGCTACTTCTCAGGAGACTATTCCTTTTTTTCCAGCAATTTTAATGTGGATTTTGATTTTTCCCTGCTGGAAGCGCTGATTACAGGAAACCCGGTAGAGTTTTTCAGGGAGGATGAAAAACTGAAGTCATTCAGAGAACAGGAAGAATATGTGCTCAGCACGGTAAGGCGAAGAAAGTATAAAAAAATGATGCAAAAATTGGAATCAGGTGATTCTCTGTCAAACATGATTCAGCGCATTCATATTTCTCCGAGTCATTTTAAAATCACGAAAAACCTGATCAATGACTATCCCTCCAAAAGGGAATTCAAGGCAGATTATGGGGACTTCAGACAAATAGACACCTTGTTGTTTCCTTTTGTACAGCGCTTTGAACTGAACACCGAACGGAAAATAGAGATCACCCTGAACTATCAGAAAATTGAGTCGGGCAAAGCCCAGTCTTTCCCATTTTCCATTCCTGCCCGTTATGAAAACATGGTTAAGTAGTATCTGCTTCTTTTTGTTTTTGGGCTTGCTTCCCTTATGGTCTCAGGAACATAACGGCCTGCAGCAAAAAAAAGATGAGTTGGAAAATCGCAAAAAAAGATTGCAGCTGGAGATTAATGACTACAACAAGCAGCTGGAGGCCACAAAAAAAAACAAGCGCCTTTCCATCAATCAGTTGTTACAGCTAAACAGAAAGATCGAAAAACGACAGGAGTTGATTGGCACCATTAACAAAGAGCTTCAGTTTACAGGTCAGGCCATCGACAGAAACATCACCGACATCAACAACCTCAATGGACAACTCAAAGCCCTGAAGGCACAATATGCGCGGATGATTTCATCTACCTATCTGATGCGCTACGGGAACAGCACATGGACTTTCCTGCTGAGTGCAAAAGACATCAATCAAAGCGTGAAAAGGGCAGCCTGGATGAAACAGCTCTCAGATGACCGTTTGATGCATGCCCGACTGATACAGGAAAAAACAGATACCCTTGCCATCAAGGTCAAATCACTTGAAGAGAGAAGACTCACGCAGTCTGAATTGCTAAGTGAAAAAGAAAAAGAAAAAGAAGTACTCGACAAGGAAAAAGACCTTCAGCAGGAGAACCTCACGCGTTTGCAGAAAAAGGAAAAAGACATCAAGCGTCAGATCAGGAAGAAACAAGAGGAGGCGAACAAACTCAACCTTGCCATCATGAAAATGATTGATGATGAAATCAGAAAAGCCCGCAAAGAGGTGGCTGCTGCATCAAAAAAAGCGGAGAAGAAAAAAGGAAAAAACAAGAACAAAAAAGAAAACGCTGCAGATAAAAAGAATGCAAGCACCGATGAAGAAACCCCTACCGAAAACCGCAAAACCACCATTGAGTTGCTGAATATTTCTCCCGAAGCACAACAACTCAGCGAGCATTTTGAATCCAACAGAAACAGGCTACCCTGGCCAGTAGTTTCCGGTTCTGTTATTGGCTCCTTCGGAGAACATGATCATCCCCTGCTCAAGGGCATCAAAATCAAAAACAATGGCATCAACATTGTTACCGGCCGCGATAGTCGCATCCGCGCTGTTTTTGATGGTGAGATTACCGGTGTGGTGAGCATACCCGGAGCCGGAAAAGCAGTGATCATCAGACATGGTGAATACCTTACCGTTTATGGAAACCTCAACGAGGTGTATGTAAGCAAGGGTGACAAAGTAAAATCAAAACAAAACCTGGGCATGGCCATGGCCAATGAGGAGAACAAGCCCGAGCTGCATTTTGAAGTATGGCGCGGAACGAGTACACTCAATCCGGAAAACTGGCTGATAAACAAATAAGCAAAAACATGAAAAACACAAGACCCCTGATTTTGGTGACCAACGACGATGGCATCACTGCTCCCGGCATTCGGGCACTGATTGAAGCCGTAAGAGAACTGGGAGACCTGGTGGTGATTGCACCCGACAAACCCCAATCGGGCATGGGGCACGCCATTACCCTGAACTCTACCTTGCGCATCCATGCTATTCAGGATGTGGAAGGGATAACCGAATATTCCTGCTCGGGAACACCGGCAGATTGCGTAAAAATTGCCATCGGAAGATTTCTTCCACGGAAGCCCGACCTGTGTGTTTCGGGTATCAACCATGGTTCCAATTCCTCCATCAATGTAATTTATTCGGGCACCATGAGTGCCGCTGTAGAAGGATGTATTGAGGGCATTCCCTCTGTTGGATTTTCCTTGTGTGACCATTCGCTGGAAGCCGACTTTTCCAATGCAAAGCGCGTGGTTCAGACGGTGAGCAAAAAAATTCTGGAAAATGGTTTGCCGCAAGGCACTTGTCTCAATGTAAATATCCCCAAGGTGCCTGCAGAAGAACTCAGAGGCATCAAGGTATGCCGTCAGGCGAATGCCATTTGGAAAGAAACTTTTGATGAGCGCACCGATCCTTACGGAAGGAAATATTACTGGCTCACGGGCTATTTTAAAAACCTGGATGATGGCAAGGACACCGATGAGTGGGCCTTGTCTCAGGGATATGTTTCGGTGGTTCCGGTAGGAATAGATTTTACCGCATACCGGTTTATTAATGATCTGCAAACATGGAACCTCAGATAAAAACAAAAGATTCCCGCGATACGCTTTTGGGAATACTCCTGGGAATTGTACTTCCTTTTTTTGCCTTGTTTTTATTTTACCTCAGGAATTACAGCCACCTCATGCAAGCGGATGCATTTATGCAATTGCTGTTTGATAAAAATCTGTTTGCACCCCTCATTGCTCTTTGCTGTATCAGCAACCTTGTGGCCTTTTTTATCCTGTATTTTATGCGCAGGAATTATGCTGCCCGGGGTATTATTCTTGCCACACTGCTTTTTGCATTGTATGTAGTCTATACCAAACTTGCTTCATCATGAGCCGAGCAATTGCTCCAACTTGCGGATTCTTTTTTCCAGCACCTCTATCCTTTCGTCGGCAGGTACAGAGGCCTGCATCATGCCTGTGATGCGGGCTTCTACCAACCAAAATTCCATGATTTCTTCGCGTGGAATAATGTAGGCCGGATACTCCTCTTCATTCTCTGAAATGGCTTTGAAAGCCAATTGCATTTTTTTAATTTTTTTTGCCACGATAGAACCATCCTGCAATACCAGGATGTACACAGGTCCATATTTAAGCGTACTCACATCCTCTACCCTGCTGCATACCACAATGTCTTTTCCAAAGAGCGCAGGCACCATGCTATTGCCTTTGATTTCGAAGGCACGGTATTGTTGTCCGTAAAAACCGGGAAGCCTGAAAGTGGGCAATCTGTCAAGACTTGCGCCTTCCTGTTTAAGTCCTTGCAGATAGCCGGCAGCAGCCTTTTGCTCCACAAAAATAATGTTGTCGCTTTTGTCATGATCAGTGGCTGCGGAGAGCACCTCTGTGTCGGTCATTTGTCCTTCGCCCTTGAGCAACCACGCCGGATTCAGACCAAACTCATCTACGGCCTTTTTGAGCACCTGAAGCGAAACCGCGTTGCGGCCTCTTTCAATATCACAATACGATCCGGGCTGTAAACCAATTCTTCTTGCAAAGTCTACCTGCTGCATGCCGAGGCTTTCGCGAAAAACTTTTAAACGGATGTTTTCATTGCTCATGGGTACAAATGTACATTTTGCATTGACACTTCAAACAGCTGCTACAAACGACGAAACCCAAAATGGGTATCTTTGAAAAAAGCTTGCTATGCTCATTGAATTTGAACACAACAAAAAAAAATATTCAGCCGATTTATCGGCCCCTGTCAGCATTGCTATTCCACTTGCTGCTGCTGCTGCACAGGTGAGTGCCTGGCATTGTCCACCTCCCCGCATTGAGCCTGTGGTGATGGGTGATTGGGTGGGTGAGGTAAGCAAGGGTGCGCCGGTAAACTTCAGAAACATCTTTTTTAATCCGCACGGAAATGGTACGCATACAGAATGTGTGGGACATATTAGCCGTGAGTGGATCTCAGTGAACCAATGCCTGAAGAAATTTCATTTCCTGGCCTTATTGGTTTCCGTGGAGCCGGAAAGAATTGGTGAAGACAGTGTGATTATGCCCGGTCAACTTGAAGCCCTTTTGTCCTGCAAAGAACAACCGGAAGCCTTAGTCATCCGCACACTTCCGCAGACAAAAAACAAATTGCAGAGACAGTATACCGGAAGCAACCCACCCTATTTACATCACACCTGCGCAGCCTTGCTGCATAAAGCCGGCATAGAGCATCTGCTTATTGATTTGCCTTCGGTGGATCGCGAAGAGGACGAAGGAAAATTACTGATGCATCATGCATTCTGGAAAGACAACAACAGCGAAAACAATTCCCGTACCATCACCGAGTTGGTGTATGTTGAGGAGGAGACAGAAGATGGCTTGTATCTGCTGAACATGATGATTGCTCCTTTTGAAAACGATGCCACACCCTCCAAACCCGTTTTATACAGGCTGGTTGAAAAAGCACCATAAATAAATTTTCCTTGCCGGAAGTCATTTCGGGGACAATCACCTTTATACCTTCATCACTGAACCTTTTGGTTTCATACGACACTTAAAAAAAACTTCCCTTAGGTGTATTTAACCCCGGGTTTGCGTGAGCGATTGAAGCGTTTACTTTTTTGCTCTGCAAAAAAGTTTGAGCGGAAAGCGCGACGCGGCAGGTGCACCTGCCGCGGCACGCCCAAAATATTTTCTTCCGGATGGTAATGACATAAAAAAACCGAACGGCCTCTGAGAGCCGCCCGGTAACACACATAAAACAAACACTGTTCTTTTTTAGTTCACTTTTATCTCCTTGGCAATTGCCTTGGCTTGTAACTCTTTTTTGGGCAGGAATACTTTTAAGATTCCATTCTCGTATGTTGCATCTACTTTGTCGTCGTGCACCAATTCCGGCAGCGTGAAAGATCTGCGGAACGAGCGCTGTGAAAACTCCTTGCGGGTGTACTGGTCTTTTTTCTCTGTGTGCTCAGATTTTGTTTCGGCAGAAACAGTGAGCACATCGCCATGAATGGATACCTTGAAATCATCTTTGCTGAAGCCGGGCACCTTGAAGTCAAGGTGATATCCTTTGTCGCTCTCTGCAATGTTTACAGGAGGTACCTCAGGAAAGTTGTTTTCAGTAAAAAATGAATCCATGGCGTTGAATGGATTTTCCGACAAAAAGTTGTTGTCGAAAAGGTTTCTGAAGGGAATTCGCATGAGTGTCATGATGGTTTTTTTTTAAAGGTTTGTACTTGGTTTATAGGTTTGTTTTATTGTTTTCTTTTGGTTGACCGACAAGTTGCATGCCGAAATGATTTTTTATTTTTTCATCGGTCATTTTTTCATTTTTTTCTAGTCTCCCGCAGACAATTTTTCAGTGTATTTATTTTTTTCGGGACAAATTGTCAATGCAACAAGAGCCGGGGAGCATGTTTTAGAATTTCGTTTACGCCTCCGGATACATTGAGTAGTTGCCTGATGCCGGCCTGCCGGAGGATACCCGCTGCAATCATCGAGCGATAGCCGGATACACAGTAAAGGATATACTTTTCTGTTTTGCTGAATTCATGCAGTCTGTGCGGCAGTTCTGCAAGGGGCACATGCAAAGCATGTGGCAAACGCATTTTTTTAACTTCTTCTGTTTTTCTGCAATCAATGATTTTGTAGTCAGGAGAATCCAAAAAATACATGAGTTCTGTAACATCAATGGATTCAATGTGTGTTGTTTTTTTTCCGGCTTTTGTCCATGCGTTTATCCCTCCCTTGAGGTGGCCGATGATTTTTGAAAAACCTACGCGTGCCAGGCGTGTTGCCGCTTCTTCTTCTCTTCCGATGGGCGCTACCAGCAGGATTTCTTTTTTGAGGTCGAAGAGGGTGGCGGCCCAGATGGCAAAAGTGCCGTCGAGTCCGATGTTGATGCTGCCGGGTATATGCGCTTCGCCATAGTTTGCTGCTTCGCGCACATCGAGTAGCAGGACCTGCGGGTTTTCGGCAAGTCCTGC
>JBEICQ010000082.1:0-9336 GCA_040383885.1 Flavobacteriales bacterium
CCTTGGCTTTTGCAATTTTTTTGCGCAAATCCTTGATCATGTTAAACAAGGTATCATCCAGCGCACCGCCGCCCTTTCCTCCGGCAACTGCTATTTCATCATCATCATTTGAAGTTTCGTAATCAATGTCTTCGGTAAACTGAATAGGATGTGGTGCTTTGAGGAATGCGCGTCCCTTGTTGCTTAGTTTGAGGAGGCCATAATTTTCTATGTCTTTACTAAGAAAATCATTTACAATGGCCTGTCGGATAACCGAATTCCAGAACTTTTCGTCTTTTTCGGCTCCCTTTCCAAATACATCAAGAGCCTCGTGTTTGTATGATTTTGTATTGGAGTTAGAAATACCGACAATGACTGTGGAAATATGTTTCGCCTTGAATTTCTCTTTCACGGCTTCTACCGTTTCAAGTACAGTCAGCAAATCATCTTCGGCTTCAAATTTTTTCCTTGGATGACGACAATTGTCACACATGTTATTACATGAAGTGGCATCAAATAATTCACCAAAATAATGCAGCAGTAATTTGCGTCTGCAAACTGAAGATTCGGCATAATTGGTGGTTTCAACAAGAAGCTGTTTGCCTATTTCCTGTTCGGATACAGGTTTACCCTTCATGAATTTTTCCAATTTCACAATATCATCATAGCTGTAAAATGCCACGCAATTTCCTTCTCCGCCATCACGACCGGCACGACCTGTTTCCTGATAGTATCCTTCAAGTGATTTGGGAATGTCATGATGGATGACATAACGCACATCCGGTTTGTCAATACCCATGCCAAAGGCAATGGTAGCAACGATTACATCAACTTCCTCCATGAGAAATTTGTCCTGGTGACTCGCTCTTTGTGCAGCATCCAGGCCTGCGTGATAGGGCAGGGCTTTGATTCCATTTACCTGCAGGGTTTCGGCAATCTCTTCTACTTTTTTTCGGCTGAGGCAATAGGTGATCCCTGATTTACCGGAGTGTTGCTTTACATACTTAATAATCTCCCTAATGACTTGCTGCTTGGGCCGCACTTCATAATAGAGGTTAGACCTATTGAATGAGGATTTGAAAACATTGGCATTAAGCATGCCCAGGTTCTTCTGTATGTCCTGTTGTACTTTTGGTGTTGCTGTAGCAGTAAGTGCAATGATGGGTACTGTACCTATGGCTTCAATAATGGCTCTGAGGCGACGATACTCAGGACGGAAATCATGTCCCCATTCTGAAATACAATGAGCCTCATCTATTGCAAAAAAAGAGATGCGGATGTCTTTGAGAAAGTTGATGTTTTCCTCCTTGGTTAGTGACTCAGGCGCAACATATAGCAACTTGGTCTTGCCCTGGGAAACATCCTTTTTTACTTTGATTATTTCTGATTTTGAAAGAGAGCTGTTGAGAAAATGAGCCACATTGTCCTCTGATCCGTAGTTGCGGATAGAGTCCACCTGGTTTTTCATGAGTGCAATTAGGGGTGAAATAATGATGGCTGTTCCCTCTGATATCAATGCCGGAAGTTGGTAGCACATTGACTTTCCTCCTCCGGTAGGCATGATTACAAATGTATCGTGACCTTCCAGCAGACTGTTGATAATGGCTTCTTGGTCTCCTTTAAAACTGTCAAATCCAAAGTATTTGTGTAAACTTTCTTGTAGGCTTAATTCTTGTCCTGTTAATGTGTCCAATGCTAATCGCGTTAGTTTGTTTAATATTGCTGCTTAATTACAGTTGAAATTTATTGTTTCAACTTTCGTAGTAAAGATATAACAAAAAAGTTCGCTTGGTGTTGTACTCACCCCAATAATTTCAAAAAAAATGCAAACAGCCACTTATTCACTCATCATTGAGCAAGCTGTAAGGACGATTCAAATTGAAACCGAAGCCATTCAGGGTTTGATTTCCCAGGTAGGAAAGGACTTTGCCCTGGCTGTGGAAACCATCTTAAAAGCCAGAGGCAGGGTGGTTGTAACCGGCATTGGTAAGAGTGCCATTATCGGACAAAAGATTGTTGCCACATTCAATTCCACCGGCACCCCGGCAGTTTTTATGCATGCGGCAGATGCTATCCATGGTGACCTGGGAATGATTCAAAACGGAGATGTAGTAATCTGTCTTTCAAAAAGTGGAAACACCCCTGAAATTCGTGCCCTGATTCCGCTGCTTAAACAGGCAGGTGTTCCGTTAATCGCCATTGTTGGCAACCTCTCTTCCTACCTTGCTTCACATGCAGATATTGTGATTGCAGCCTTTGTAAGTACGGAGGCTTGTCCGCATGATCTCGCACCTACCTCCAGTACCACTGCCCCAGCTCGTGATCGGGGATGCTCTGGCCATTTGTTTACTCAATGCCAGGAATTTCAGTGCCCATGATTTTGCACGATATCACCCGGGAGGCACACTGGGAAAACAATTGTACCTCACAGCGGGTGAATTGCTTCTCTCTCATACTGCTCCTCAGGTGGGTCCCGAACAAGGAGTATCTCCTGTTATTCAGCAAATTACCGGAAGCAGAACAGGTGCTACGGCTGTGGTAAAACATGGAAAAGTACTAGGCATCATCACTGATGGAGACATCCGGCGCATGCTCGAAAAAACTAATGATTTAAGAGAATTTACGGCCTCTGATATCATGAACCGTTCACCCAAGTCACTAGATGCGTCCGCATTGGCTATGGAAGCCTTACAGGTAATGAAGCAGTACCAGATCAACCAGCTCATCATCACCGAGAACGATAATTATAAAGGAATCCTGCACTTGCAGGAAATCCTCAGGGAAGGACTATCCTGAACTTTTTGCTGATGGGTATGTTATATTCCCATGAAAATTATCACCCTTCTCATCTCTTTTTTTTCCTTTCAGTTTTGGGGAAAAACAGGTGAACGAAATATTCCTTTTTATAGTATTGAGTTTACTGATATCTCAGGGCAAATACATGCCATGCGTGAGTTCAGAGGAAAAAAAATACTCATTGTAAATGTGGCATCACTTTGTGGTTATGCCAAACAATACCCAGACCTGGTAAAACTTCAGGATAAATACAAGGAATCTCTCGTTATTATTGGCTTTCCTTGCAACCAGTTCCTGTTTCAGGAGCCCTTTTCAAATGCTTCTGTGGCCCAATCCTGCAGTAAAAACTACGGGGTAAATTTTTTAATGGCCTCCAAGGTTTCTGTTAAAGGAAGAAATCAGCATAACCTTTACCATTGGCTCAGCTCTGCCGGGAGGAACGGTTGGAATGACAAAAAGCCTACATGGAACTTTTTTAAATATCTTGTGGATGAACAGGGTACTCTGATGAGCTGGTTCTCGCCGGATACCCCTCCCTTTTCGGGTGACATCATTTCTCTGATTGAGAAACCTTCAGTGAATTGATTGGTATTTCGTGGGCGAAGACGCTCTCCCCCAAAGTATTTTTCCATTCAATTTTAAGAGCTCTTTCTTTGCCTGAGCCCGAAACACTTATCAGTGCGAAATTCTGCGAAGCGTAAAGTGAACCCGCAATACGCATGGGATTGTTTCCTTCCTTGGTTTTCTCGGGATGAAAAACTCCTGAAGTAATGGGAGAGCAGGTGATGTCATAGACCGGATATGCGGCAATAGTTGTGTCTTTGATGATTTCGGAGAAATGACGGTCACCGCTCAAAAAAATTACGCCTTTTGTTTTGCTGTCGGCAATGTGTTTCATGAGTCGGTTGTATTCGTACTTGTAATTTCTCATGCATTCCTTGTTGTTCATAGGATTTATTACCTGACTGCCACAGACGATAAATTTAATTGAGGCATCCGAATTTGTCAGGCTATTTTCCAGCCACTCCAATTGTTCATTACCGAGAAATTCTCCTTTTTTTTCGCTATCAGGTGATGCTTCAGGTGGAGACCGGAAATAGCGGTCGTCGAGCAGAAAAAACTCGGCATCTGCCCATTTAAATGATTGGTAGTTGCCACCATGGGATCCGCCAAATGCAGTGGCACACCAATATTCTTTGAAGATCTGCAGGGAGGAGTCTCGCAGCCTGAACTCCTTGCCGCTGTCGTTCGGTCCGAAGTCGTGATCATCCCAAATAGCAAAATTGCATCGTGATGCCCGTAACGGCCCCAGCAGGGGATGAGAAAAATTTTTACTGTATCGATAACGCATGCCTGAAACAGAGGAATAATCTGCTTCTCTCAGATAAACATTATCTCCACCCCAAATGATGAAATCTGAACTTGTTTGCAGCATGGATTGTAAGATTTCAGGAGACTTGCCATAAGGTATTCCGGGTCGGTCATACAAGCTGTCGTTCAGGTACAAACATGAACCAAAGAGAAATTTAAAATCAGGCGGTAAAGTACGATGCTCCCAAAGCACTTTGGTTTTAAACTCGCAGGGAAAAGGAAATGTCTGGATTTTCCCATCCAGGCTGATTTCGTATCCATATTTTGTGTTCATCTCCAGGTACGATAGCGTGAATTTTACTGCCCTGGGGCCGTTGTTACCTGTGATGTTTAGTTGTTTCTTTTTATTCTTTTTTTTATCAGACAGTGGGAAACAGGTGAGTTCTGCCATGCGAGTATCTTCACTTACTTCCAGCCAAATCTGCGCTTCGCGATGTTCAGCATATCCCAGCATGGGACCGGCAGTGACATTTCCCGCCTGTGATGATGTAAAAAAACAACTCGGGATAACTGAGAGAAGAAGGCTGAAGATGCCGGAATGGGTAATTTTCATCAGCATAGGTTATTTTTGCCTAAATGTATATACATTTGGATACCAAAATCAAAACCAAATGAAATACTTATTCATTATTCTTGCCCCAATAGTTCTTTTTATTGGTTGCAGTGGCCCTAAAGAGAAAGAAAAGAATCCCCTTGCCGACAGCCTTGCAAGAGTAAACGGTGACCTTGCAAATCAGCTTTCTCAAAAAGACTCCACAGTGCGGATGTTCATGAGTTCCTTTAATGAAATTCAAGACAATCTGGACTCCATCAAGCAAAAAGAAAAGTTGATAGTAAATGCCAGCAGAAGCCAGGATGTGGCCAACAAGAAAGAAGAAATCAAAGCTGACATCCGCGCAATTTATGAATTGATGGCAAAAAGCAGAGGCAGCATGGATGCCCTTCGTGGAAGACTTGCTCTTGCAGCAAAAGATAAAATAAAGGCTGATACACTTATGGCTGAAATGCAGAGAACCATTGACAGACTCACACAGCAATTGGATGCCAAAGACAAGGAGATTGCAGAGCTTAAAACCCAACTTGAAAAACTAAAAATGGATCTGGAGTCTGTTACCGCAAATCTCAAAAGCAAAGAAGATGAGAGTGCAGGCCGATTGGCAGAACTTAATACTGCTTATTACATAGTAGGTACGGAACAGGAACTGAAGGAAAAAGGAATTATCCAAAAAACAGGAGGATTCATTGGAATTGGCAAATCCACCACTGTCAGAAACAACTTTAAGCGTGATAATTTCACCAAGGTAGATATCACCAATACATCTTCAATCCCTTTGCAGGCTCTGAAAGCAGAAGTTCTCACCAATCATCCTGAAGGCGCATACTCGCTCGACGGTGATAAGAAAACCATCAACCAGCTGACCATCTCAAACGCCAAAAACTTCTGGAGCTCATCCAAGTTTTTGGTGATTAAAATCAAGAAGTAACCCCGGGGAATTGAATCCCTTCCAATAAGATTCAAACATGCCCTATGTTGTACCATCGACACCTACAAAGGTGGGTCCTTTTCATGTATTACAACCACTGCCTTCTTCGTCCATAGAGCGCATCGGGCCTTTTGTTTTGCTTCACCATGGGATGAGTGACCTTCCACCGAATTCGGATCATCGTATTTCACCCCATCCGCACAGGGGGTTTTCGCCAGTGAGTCTTATTTTTCAGGGAGAAATACTACACAAAGATTCTGCCGGAAATGAGGGAATTGTAGGACCCGGCGGTGCCCAGTGGCTGGATGCAGGGAGTGGCGTAGTTCATAGTGAAGGACCTTCCGAAAATTTTTCACTCAAAGGCGGACTCATAGAACTGATTCAGTTGTGGATTAATGTTCCCGCATTACACAAAATGGATCCACCTGCCTATTTTAGTTATTCGGCTGCAGATTTCCCTGTCGTCGGAGGATTAAAACTAGTGGCAGGTTCGACGGATAAGCAAACGGGTCCTGCCAAAACACATTCGCCGCTGTTAATTTTGTTTGGTTCTTTGCAGGCCGGGAAGGATTTTTCAATAGAGAAAACAACCGGATTTCAATATTTGGTATATGTCCTCAAAGGAAGTATTACATCAGGAGGACATACATGCGGCGCACAACAGATGATGGTTTTTGAGGCAAGTGAATCTCCGGATCTTCATACTACTGAAGATTCTGCCATAGTATTGCTAGGCGGATTGCCCATTCATGAGCCTATGGCTAGCTATGGTCCTTTTGTGATGAATACATTTCCTGAGATTCAGCAGGCCATTGCCGACTTCCAGGATGGTCGCATGGGGATGTTGGACAGCTGAGATTTGTAATTTATACCTTTGCAAAAAAAATTATGCTCAAGGATATTCCGGAATTAAAGGTTGAAGATGTCGCCTTTGCTATTGTTAAGGAAGAGAATGATGAAAATAGAGAATCCGGTTGGTTTGTTTATCTCATAAATATGCAAGAGCAGCCTATCACAGGTGTTCTCATCACCTCAACAGGATATGGAAAAATCGATGAATTCGACAGAAAGTCTTCTACCCTACGACATTTTCTGGAAATCCTTCCCGGACAATCATTCGCCAAGATTGAACCAATTGTTGAGGATGTATTTATGCTAAGTAATGAGTATTGGCTGAGTTATTTCCAGGGAGGAAACATGTACGATAAAAAGTTCATCTTTCTGCCGGGCAGTATAAGCGAAGAAAATTTTACCAATATCCCCCTGATGCAGACAAAAGGAGTGCTGATCAAATCCTGATCCATGCAAAAAAAGTTCCTTTCCAGCCTCGGCTGGCTCATGCTGCTTAACCTTATTATTAAACCGGTTTGGATACTTGGTATTGACCGGGTTGTGCAAAACACCCTGGAGCCGGGTGCCTATGGTGTCTATTTTGCTTTGTATAACTTTTCCTTTCTGCTCAATATCCTGTTGGATATGGGTATTACTAATTTCAATAACAAAAACATTGCGCAGCATCATTTTTTACTAAAAAAACATTTTTCATTTATAATGGTGCTGAAGCTGATGCTCGGTTTTGTTTATCTGGCAGCTACCTTGCTCACCGGCATGCTTACCGGTTACCGCAGTATTTATGTAGTATTATTACTGGTTTTATCCCTCAACCAGTTTCTTATCTCGCTCATTCTTTATCTGCGTTCCAATTTGTCGGGCTTGCATCTGTTTAAATCGGATGCATTAATCTCAGTAACAGATCGTCTTCTCATGATTCTGATTTGTGCCTCGATGCTCTGGATTCCGGGAGTGGTAGACCATTTTACAATTGAACATTTTATTGGTGCCCAAACAGCAAGTTATGTCATCACTGTCATCATCACTCTCGCCCTGGTTATGCGGAAGGCTGAGACAAAAAAAATAACCTGGAATCTTCGCTTTTCATTGGTTATTCTAAGAAAATCTTACCCATATGCTATCCTTGTTTTATTAATGACATTTTATAATCGTATAGATGGTGTGATGCTTGAGCGAATGATAAAACAAGGTGCAGAACAGGCATCTTATTATGCAGGTGCCTATCGATTGCTCGATGCAGGTAATATGATTGCTTACCTTTTCGCCGGATTGCTACTGCCTATGTTTTCAAGGATGTTGAAACAAAAGCATGCAGTTGATCAGCTGGTGCAACTTGCCTTTTCTTTTTTGTTCTTTATTTCATTCACCTCTGCTATTGCGGGATGTTTTTTTTCCGAACCTCTGATGAAGCTGCTTTATCCCCATCATGCAGACCACATTTCACCGGTATTTTCAGTCCTTATTTTCTGTTTGGTTTTTTCTTCTACAACCTATGTTTTCGGTACATTGCTTACCGCCAATGGTAATCTGCGCCAGTTAAACCTCATGGCTTTTATGGGTATGTTACTCAATATTGGTCTTAATCTCTTTCTTATCCCCAGGTGGCAAGCGCTTGGAAGCGCCTGGAGCAGTCTTATTACACAGGGAATAACAGCATGTATCCAGGTTTATTTATGTTACCGCTTACTCAGGTTAAAGCCCGGCAAATGGCATCTTTCAGGCATCGTTCTCTATGCGCTTCTTTGTTTAGTTACTGCATACTCAATTGTGGAGATTTTAATGCCCTCTGCATCGCTGGCAGGTCTCGGTATGTTTGCAGGTGCCTCTTGCCTGTGGGCAATGGTATCAGGACTTATCAGACCGAGGTCGCTGATGAGGGTTTTGAGGAGCAGTGAATAGCTCTAATTCCCCAAAATTATGTAGTTTAGCCATCCTTAATTTCAAATCAATCAATGACCACAGACAGCCAAAAACCGCTTAACGGGTCGGTAAACCTCATCGAGTTTGTGCTAAAATGGCGCAGACAACTCCTCATGATTGGGGTCTCGGCAATGTTACTTTCAACCATCTTCTCTTTTTTGATTACGCCCAAATACCTTTCCACCGTAGTGATGTTTCCTACCCAGTCTAATTCCATATCCAAGGCTTTGCTTGATGTGAATGGAACCGGTAAAGAGGATATTCTGAAATTTGGGGAAGAAGAAGAAGCGGAACAGATGCTTCAGATTCTCAACTCGGATGCCATCAAAGCACAAGTATGCAGCAAGTATAATTTGCTGGAACATTATGGAATCAATTCTGCAGATCCTCATAAATACACCAAACTATACGATGAATTTGACGACAATATCAGTTTTGAGCGCACCGAATTCATGTCTGTAAAAATAGATGTGTATGATACTGACCCTCAACTTGCAGCTGATATATGTAACACAATTTCAGATTTACTGGACTCTGTTAAAAATGATATGCAAAAGGTGCGTGCAAGAGCTGCACTTAAAATTGTAGAAGGTTCATACCTGGCTCTGAAAAGAGAAATCCAGCAGATTAATGATTCCTTGAAGAAACTCAGGCTTATGGGAATCAATGATTATGAAACACAATCGCAGGTGTTTAATGAGCAGTATGCAACAGCCATTGCGCGCAACAATACAGCCGGAATCCGTCAACTGGAAGATAAATTGGGGATACTCTCCAACTATGGTGGTGCTTATGTTTACCTGCGAGAGTTGAATGAAGAACAAATCAAACAATTGGCTCTCATCAAAGCCAAATATGAAGAGGCAAGGGTAGATGCAGAGCAGGTAATTACCCAAAAATTTATTGTAAACAAAGCAGTAAAGGCCGAAAAAAA
>JBEICQ010000083.1:0-8953 GCA_040383885.1 Flavobacteriales bacterium
GTTTTTCGGGACTTCCCGGAGGGTATCGGAATTTTAGTGCGATGTATGCCAACCTCGGACAATACAGCCCCTGGTGGAGTTCCACACAGGTAAATACCACCAATGCCTGGTACCGTTACCTGGATTTTAACAATGGTAATTTATACCGATTTGCCGAGGATCATACCTTGGGTTATGGTGTGCGTTGCATCAAAGCAGAAACAATCACCGGCAGCCTTCTGCATTCCTGCGGTGCTGACAGCGTGCACAATCCCAATCTTGCCTACGGGAGCATGACAGACCAGGATGGCAACACCTACAAAACCATTGTCATTGGTGGCCAGGAATGGATGGCAGAGAATCTCAAGGCGAGCCACTACCGCAATGGCAATGCCATACCGGTGGTAACAAATGATGCTACCTGGCAGGGTTTAAGCACCGGCGCCACCTGCTGGTACAACAACGACAGCGCCATGTACAATTGTCCCTACGGCAAATTATACAACTGGTATGCAGCCAGTGATGTTCGCAACCTTTGCCCTGCGGGCTGGCATTTGCCAACGGATGCGGAGTGGACAAGTTTGGGTAGCTTTTTAGGCGGAAATGGAATTGCAGGAGGAAAAATGAAAAGCACGGGTACGCAATACTGGTTTAGCCCCAACACGGCAGCCGATAACAGCAGCGGCTTCTCAGGTCTTCCGGGCGGTTTCCGCGGCTACGATGGACCATACTTCAACATTGGCAACAACGGTTACTGGTGGAGTTCCTCTCAGTTCACGTCTTCAGATGCCTGGGACCGCTACCTGTACTACAGCGGTGGCGATCTAATCAGAACCTACTTCAGCTTGCAAGTCGGGTGTTCTGTGCGTTGCCTCAGGGATTAGAATGAGTTAGAAAGTCAGAAAGTCAGAAAGTTAGAAAGTGGAAAGTTGGAAAGTCATCCGGATTGAACTCTTTCTCACTTCCTCGTTTCTAACGAGGATGCCTTTCTCACTTCCTCGTTTGCAAAGTGGATGCCATGAATGAACTTTTGCAAGGCTCAACTCAACTTTCTCTCGTTTGTAAGGAGCATGCCATCGCCTGGTCGGTAACAGATAGAAACTCGTTTGATGGTTTCTTTTGATGGTTTTTTACAAATTTGAATTAATGCATAAACGGTTTTTACCGGAGTAAAATATAAACAGACAGTTGTTTTTTTGTTTTCACTTTTGCGTTAGCAATTGCAGCGGTTACTTTTTTGCAAGGCCAACAAGGTTGAGCGGATCGTGCGACCCGGCCATGCCGGGGAACGCCCAAAAAAGCAGCATCGGATTTGGTAGTTTGTAGGGATGATGAAATTTTTATCTGTTTTTTTTCAAAGTATCAAACCTGATTTTCACAAATCAAGCGGATTGCAGGAAACCCAATCAGTGGTTTTGTTTTCGGTTGTTTCTAATTCGTATTCAAATGCATATTTTTGAGCCAATGAGCCATTTGCTGAAGCAAGTTCTGTTTTTTGTTTGTGTTGTCCTTTCCTGTGTGGCCCCAGCATCTCCTTTTGTGAGGTCTTTTCACAGTGCACAATACTCAGGCGGGCATCAAAATAATTTTGATTTTAGTCAGGACAAGGCAGGCAATGTTTACATAGCAAATGGTACCTTCTTGCTGAAATACAATGGTGTAGAATTTTCTTCTCCGGTAAACTCCATGCAGGGAAGGGTAACAAGCGTATTATGTCACCAGGATCAGGTGTTTACGGGTGGTGATGGCGACATTGGTGTGGTGACTGAAGCTTCGGCGGGAACGATGAGGTACCAATCCTTTGTTGACAGGCTTCCTGCAAGTCTCAGGGATTTTCAGACGGTATGGGAAATTTTTCCGAGAGAAAATGAGATTTGTTTTTTTACCAATGACCTGATCATCCGGAAACGCGGCAATTCTTTCTCAGGTATTTTTCCTCAAAAAGGAAATACTTTTCACAAAATATTTTTCCCCTCTCCCGGTTCCATCATTCTTCGGGAACAGGGAAGAGGACTTTGTCGTCTTGAACGCGGCAGTGAGGTGAGCTTACTCAAAGGCGGAGCATATTTTGCCAATATCAAAGTGGATTATGTTGCTGCCAGGCAGAATGCCCTGCTGGTTGGTACACGCGAAAATGGATTTTTTTTATTGGATACTACTTCAGGCAAGGTACTTCCTATCTGGAAAGAATTGAGCAAGGAGATGGCCAACCAACAGCTCTTTTGCGGTGTGCAATTAGATCCTCAGACAATTGCGCTGGGGACCAGACAAAATGGTTTGTACATCATTAATAACGAAGGAAGCATCAGGTATCACATAACTAATAATCGGGATTTAAGTGACAACTATGTAACGAGTCTCTTTTTAGACCGTAATCACCTACTTTGGGTAGCCACCATGGATGGCATCTCTATGGTGGAACTGAATGAATCACTTCACTTGTATGATAAAAAATACAATTTGCCTAACACCATAAACAAAGCAGTGGTAAATGATGGTATCCTCTATGTTGCTACTGATAGGGGAATATTCAAAGCAGATGCAAAGCAAAGTAATCCGGTTTTTGAACAGTTTGCGCTCAAGGGAGTGGAATGTTTTGACCTGATGTGGATGCGAAAAGGAAATAAATGCGCACTACTGGTTGCAGGGAGCAAGGGACTTTATGCTATTGAAGGAAAAAAAACCAGACTTCTCTCGGAAGACTATACTACCGTAATTGCAGGTGCTGATGGAAATTCAAATACAGTTTGGGTAGGTGGGGTGGATTGTTTGCGCAAAATTATTTTTGACAATACGGTAATTGCAGGAGAAAATATTTTCCACCGTTTCGACAGCGATCTCACAAGCGAGATTCCTGAGATACGATCAATTAAACAGTTGGACAATACCTTGTTCTTCTCCGTGGAGTATGCAGGGATTTATTCATTTGATGTAAATGATCCTGCCTGCAAGTTGAAAAAAGTAAATCTTGACAAACTTTCTACACTGAGTGAGAATCATTATATGCTTGAGGTGTTTCAACATCAGCTGGCATTTACTACCCAACTTGGCTTGTACATGCTGCAGTCTGAGAAGGGAAAAACCAGGGTTATGCCACTTATTACCGCCCGTGAGTTGGGCTCTTCTAATGACAGCCTCTATAGTTTTTCTGTGCTCAATATTGGCGATTCCTGTGTGTTTCTGAATTGTGATGAAGGCACCGATCATAAGCTCTATTTTTTAAGATATACAAACGGGAAGTGGTCTAAAAACTCAGATGCTTTTATCCGGCTCAACAAAATGCAGAAAAACAGCATGGGTTTTCATGCCGAAAACCAAAGTGTGCTGATAAGTATGAATGGGGGTTTGGCAGTGTATTTTCCGGCACTGGTTTTTCATCCGGAAAAATATTTTGAGAATACCATCCGCCGGATCATGGTAAATGGAAGCACTTGTGTGTATGGCGGCAATTATGATGTGCCATTGTCGCCCCATACTTCTGAATTTTTTTCGGAAGGGAAACTGGTCTTGCCTTACCGCATGAACCAGGTTGACTTTTTATATGCAGCCAATAGCTTTGTGAATTCCGACAACCTGTATTTTTCTACTTTCTTAAAACCTATCGACCGGGGATTCACGCCCTGGAACCAATCTGCCGCCCGTGATTTCCTGAATCTACCTGAAGGGGATTACACCTTTGTTGTGAAGTCAAAAAACATGTATGGCTTCAAGGGAAAGACAGCTACATTTTCATTCAGGATTCTTCCGCCATGGTATCGCACCTGGTGGGCCTACATGATTTATTTGTCAGGTTTTGCAGCTTTGTTTTATTTGTCTCTTAAATGGAACACACTCAGGCTGCGCCAAAAAAATATCGTGCTCGAAAGGATGGTGGATGACCGTACAACGGAGATTAAAAAACAGAAAGCCCACATTGAGGAAATCAATCGCGAGATTACAGACAGCATCAATTACGCAAAAATTTTGCAGACCAATGTCTTGCCCGATTCCGATTATTTTAAGGAATTATTGCCCGGCGGTTTTGTGTTTTTTCAACCGCGGGACATCGTTAGCGGAGATTTTTATTGGCTGAGTCGCGGACCAAGTAACAGTATTCGCCTGGTAGTAGCAGATTGCACAGGCCATGGTGTACCGGGTGCATTTATGAGTATGCTTGGCATTGAGAAGATTTCGTATGTATGCGATCAGGAAGTGCTTTCGGCGACACCTGCAAGCGTACTGGCGAATGTGAACAGGGAGATGAAACGCTCCTTAAAGCAGGAGAAGGAAAACTCAATTAAGGATGGGATGGAAATGGCTTACTGCGAATTTTATAAAGATTCCTCTAAGCTGATTTTCTCCGGAGCAAACCGACCTTTGTTGGTTTTTCGGGAAGGGGTTTTGTGGCAGAATATCAAGGGCACCAAAACAGGTATCGGAGGAACGACCAAATCCGATCAGGTTTTTGAAGAACATACGCTGGAATTGCAAAAAGGCGATCGCGTGTATATGTTCAGCGATGGCGTTGTAGATCAGTTTGGTGGTCCGGAAGGCAGAAAACTGCTGACAAAAAATTTCATTGCCATGCTCAGTGGTTTGCAGACTAGTTCCATTCATGAACAGGCCGAAAAAATCCGTTCCTTTTTTGCGGAATGGATGGGCAACGAACACTTTCAGGTAGACGATATTCTGGTGATTGGTTTTGAAGCCTGATTAACCCTACTCATTTTAGGGAAATCATTTTTCTGTAGGAGACAGCGCCTGTAAATTTTGTTTGTCTCGTTTCAATGAGCTTATAATCCATTTACAGGCCTCACTTCGTTTTGAGAAACCACACACAGGAATGCTGAAAGCTATTGGCCTCCTGTCTTTAGCTCTTGCCCACAACGATATTGATGTTGAGCATAAAATCATTCAGGATGAACCAATCTTTTTCTGATCCGGGCTTTCCTTGTGCACCATACTCAATACCATATTTTGTTCTGTCTATGCTGACAGTGGCACTTGCCGTTTTTCCATTTTCTGTTTTTGTAATCTGTGTTTTAAAACTAAGGGGATGTTCCTTGTCTTTGATTTTCATGTTGCCGGTGAGTTCGTATGCATCATTCCCCAGAGATTTTACAGAGGTGATGGTATAAGTGGCAGTAGGATATTTTTCAACTTCAAAAAAATCAGCATCAGAGATGTGGCTCACCAGTTTTTGGTTTTCTTCGGGCTCGGTGATGTCGGTAACCGTAATGGATTTCATTTCGGCTTCGAACATGCCGCCAATGAGTACATCATTTTCAAACCGAAGCTCGGCTTTGGAAAGTTGTATTTTTCCGGTATGAGTATCGGTGATGCTCTTTCCGCTCCAGCCGATTTCACTTTTTGATTTGTCAATAGGTGGTATGACTACGCGGTTTCTGTTGTAGATAAACCAGGCAGATACAGCAATAGCACCTGCAAGTGCAAGTAGGATGATTTTTTTCATGGCTGTTTGTTATCGAAGCGAAGTTCTTGCAATCTTTTGATGTTGATTGTTAATTCTTGCTAATACTTGTTTCTTTTTGTTTCACACAAGGAAAAGTAAATTGTTTTTCCTTCATGGCTGTTTGATAAATCGCGCGGTTTTTTCTCCGGCGCGGATATAATAAACACCCGGTAAGAGTTTGCTGATATCCAGTGTATGGCTCTCTGAAGTTGTACTTGACATGGACTGTATTTGCATTCCTCTGGCATCATACATTGTACAAGTGGATCCATGAATGCCTGAAAGGGTTATCTGCTCCCGGGCAGGATTCGGATAGAGCATCAGGCTTGTCTCCCTTATGCGTTCAATGCTGCCCTGAGGATCCTGCTTACCGCAGAGCACTTGTGTTTGCAGCAGCATCAGCTGGCTATACAGGCTTACTTCCAGTGTTTGGTATCCCGGATTAAAAACAGTGCAGCCTTTTTTTACTGACCCGGCATAAGAGGGCATCACTGGTGAGGTATAATCCTGTTCTGCACAAGTGATCATGTTCTGTGGATTGCTGCGAATAAACAGGCCATTTGTGCTTCCTGCCTGCAGGCTGTCAGGCAGGAAGCCGCTGCACACAAATCCACCGTTGGGCAAGGCTTTTGTTTGTTTGATTTCGCAGTTTCCATTGTAGGGCAGCACCAATTTTGAGAGATTGCCGGTGCCGGCAGAGAGCCTGCAGAGGAGCGCCCGTTCGGCAATACCCGTAAGGCTTGTATCCGCATCGATGGAAGCGCTGAGCAGGATGCTGCCGTCGAAAAGGCCCTGGGCCTGCATTCCTTTTGATGAAAGTACGCGGGCTGGCGAGCTTACCTGAACGGTATCTGCATTGGCATTGATGCGCAGAAGAATAGCTTCTGAAAATTGGGTGTTTATGCTCCGCATGCCGGCCAGGGTTATTTGTGCATTGGCGCCCGGCACCATGCTATAGAGTTGTTCGTCCCGTGAGGGAAGTCCATACATGCGGCTGAGCAAGGTATCGCCGGGGGCGTTGATTCTCACCAGAAAAAAGTCGCTGCCATTGTTCATCAGCACACTTCCACCCAGTGCAAGGTCACCGCCGATGAGGGGCAGGGCACAGGAGAAGTGTTGGTTTGTTCCACCGGTGTAGGCTGCCTGCCATATCAAATCGCCGTTGGCTGAGAGTTTTGCTGCATAGGCAGCAATGGTATCAGCAGCACTGCGCGACGAGCCTCCCACGAGCCAGCTTCCATCGGGCAGCATCTCGAGAAAACCGGGTAGCTCTGATTGGTTTCCTCCAAGGATTCTTGCCCATTGTGGCTGGCCCTGCAGATCGGTTTTTATGAGCAGAAAATCGTTTTGGGTACTGTCTGCACCAAGGCCGATGGCTTCGCCGAGCATGAGGTATCCACCGAAGGGCGAGGCCTTCACGGCGAAACCCTGCACCTCTTTTGGACTGCCGTATTGTCTTGCCCAGGTGATGGTTCCGATGGAGTCGGTTTTAACAAGCACGGCTGTTTTTTTTTCGCTTGTATCGGTGTAGGTACCACACAGAATCATTCCTTTGTCTGCCGTTGGGAAAAGGGAATGGAGGCGCATACTGCCCGCACTGTTGCCGCAGAGCCTGAAGAAAGGAGCATCGGCTTTTAAAGTTTGCATGCCTGTCAGCATCCAAAGCGCTGTAAGTAGAAAGAAGAGTCTTGCCATCAGGTACAAATTAAGTTTTTTTTCAGGAAACTTTTGACACATAAAAAGTTTCCATAGTTTTGTCGCCGTTTTTATGACTGACATCAGAGGCAGGGTTTTGCAAACATCCAGGGACATGTTTTTCCGTTATGGGATCAAGACCATCACCATGGATGACATTTGCCGACAGATGGGCATCAGCAAAAAAACCATTTACCAGTTTTTCGAAGACAAGAACCAGCTGGTGGAAGAATTGGTTAAGCTTACGACTGAAGAAAACCTCCGATGCATCAATGGTTTTGTGAATGAAGCGGAGCATGCCATTCATGAGTTTGTTCTTATGATGCGACACATGTCCGGCTTTTTTTCTGATATGAATCCGGTGATGCTTTATGATATGTATAAATATCATTCTGATGCCTATGGTGTTTTCAGGAAATATCGCGACAAAGAGATCTATCGTGTAGTAAAACAAAATCTGGAAAGAGGCATCAGGGAAAAACTCTACAGGGAAGATATTCCGGTGGGTATTCTTGCCAAGCTCCGGATTGAGGAGGTGAACATGATGTTTAATCCCGAAATTTTTTCCAAAGAAGGATACAGTTTTGTGCAGGTACAGATGGAACTGATGAAACATTTTTTACATGGCATTGTTACCCTGCGGGGTCACAAGCTGGTGAATGAATACATGCATACTTATGAAATGGAGCAATAAACACAAACAACTTCCTGAACTTATGAAATTAAAAAGCGGGCTATTGATTCCCCTCTTTGTTTTGATTTTCTGTGCCTCCACCGGATTTGCACAGAATGCGTTTACCCTGAAGGAGGCACAGGATTACGCTGTAAAAAACAATGTAAACAACATCAATGCTGCACTCGATTTAGACCGTGCACGGGCCGACAAAAATGACATCCGGGGCATTGGATTGCCACAGGTAAACGGTTCATTCGATTTGCGTGATTTCATTGTGATTCCTACATCACTGATTCCCGGTCAGTTTTTTGGAGCGCCTGCCGGTACTTTTATACCTGTTCAGTTTGGTGTACGCTACAATGCTACCGGTGCAGTAAATGTTTCACAGTTGCTATTCAGCAGCGATTACCTGATTGCCCTGCAGGCATCCAAAGGATATCTTGAACTTTCTGAAAAAGCGGTGAAAAGAACAGAAATAGAAACCCGTGTGTCGGTTGCAAAGGCCTATTATGGTGCATTGGTAAACCAGTATCGCTTAAAAAGTCTGCTGCTTTCGATGGAGCAATTAAAAGCCACGCTGGACGAACTTTCTCAGATGAACAAAGCGGGCTTTGTAGAAGAGATTGATGTGCAAAAGCTGGAAGTAAACTACAACAACCTGCAGGTTGAAAAAGACAAAATAGAACGACTCCTTGGAATATCCGAAGTCCTGCTGAAGTTTCAGATGGGCTTTGAAATGGAGAAACCAATTTCGCTAAAGGATTCCCTCAGCCTTTCGCAAATTCCGGGCGAGGATCAATTAGACAACAGCAAAGCTGCGCCGGAGAACAGGATTGAATTTCAGCTGCTAAAAAAATCAGTAGACATGAACCGTCTTAACCTCAAGAGATACCAATATGCTTATTTACCCACACTTGCCGGTTATGCTTCATTTCAGCAGGTTGCCCAGCGAAATGAGTTTGATATTTTTAAGTCGGGAGGAACCTGGTTTGGAACCCAGTTGATTGGCGCCACGCTTAACCTGCCCATATTTGATGGTTTTCAGAAACACTACAGAATTCAAAAAGCGCGGATTGATCTTATGAAATCAGAAAACTCACTGAAGCAATTCGGAGAAGCAGCGAGACTGGAGACAACTTCAGCACAGGCTA
>JBEICQ010000084.1:0-8811 GCA_040383885.1 Flavobacteriales bacterium
CGCTTCAGTGGAAAAAAATGCAGGACTACATAAGGATTTATAAAGCAGGTTACCTGAATACTTCCGTGTTTTTGTCGGCTCTGAGAAACAAGTTAATAAAGGAAGGAAGATTAATTGAAAAGCATTTGGACCTCTCCCTTCTTGAGTTTCATTCCGGCGGTCTGAGCTTTGAGGGAGACTCATTTTCCGATGTGGTATTGTGTACAGGATACAATGATGTCTCTCTCTTATTTCCGGAACCATTTTTCAATCCTGTAAAAGGAGAGATTTTAACCCTTGCCATTGATAACTTTCCGGAGGAGTCCTTGTTGGTTGATGAAAAATACCTGGTACCTATCTCACCCGGAATTTTCAAGCTTGGTTCCACCTATGACTGGGACAATCTGAATAGCCTTCCAAGTCCGGAAGGAAAAAAAATTCTTTTGGCAGCTCTTGACGATTTGATCCAGGTGCCTTACAAGATTCTTAATCACCAGGCAGGCGTGAGGCCTTCGAGTATGGACCGAACACCGGTGCTGGGACCCAGCAGATTGCAGCCCAAGGCTTGGATATTCAATGGCTTAGGTACAAGAGGGGTGCTTCTGGCGCCTTATTTGGCGGGAGTCATGGCATCGGCGATATGCGAGGAAAAACCCATTCCGGCGAGATATCATTTACACCGTTTTCCGCTTGGGGCTTAATTGGCTTTCGCCTTATATTTGCGTTTTACAAGATTGACTTGATGGCATTGGTAGGAACCATATTGTCCGGCGTTGTCGGAATCAAAAGATCAATACCGGAAATCCGAATTCTACGGAGTGGTCAGAGGGTTCAGAAGAACCAGTTGCTGAAGTTGCTCAGAAAATCAAGGAACACTGCTTTTGGCAGGCACCACCAGTTTGATGATATATTTTTTGCAAGAAACCCCTTGCAGGAGTTCCAGAACAAAGTGCCCATACATGATTACAACAGCATGTATAGCAAGTGGTGGCACAGATGCCTGCAGAGCGAGGAAGATATCTGCTGGCCCGGGAAAGTAAAGTATTTTGCCCTCAGCAGCGGTACATCAGATGCAGCGAGCAAGCACATTCCTCTCACTTCAGAAATGATCCGTTCAATTAAGAGAGCGAGCATCCGTCAGATTCTCACACTCTCAAAATATGAACTCCCTGACAAACTCCTGAACCGTGGATTTTTAATGGTTGGTGGCAGTACGCACCTCGTTCATATGGGTGATTACTATCAGGGAGATTTGAGTGGCATTACCGCCAGTAAGATTCCCTCCTGGTTCCAGTATTTTTACAAACCGGGCAACAATATAGCCAAGGAGCGCGACTGGAATACAAAGATTGAAATGATTGTGGATTCGGCACCGGGCTGGGACATTGGAATTGTGGTGGGCGTGCCGGCATGGATTCAGATTATTTTTGAGAAAATTATCGAGAGGTACAAGCTCAAATCCATTCATGATATCTGGCCCAACCTGAGCATATTTGTGCATGGTGGGGTTTCCTTTACTCCTTATAAAAAAGGATTTGAAGGACTCTTGTCTAAACCCTTGCTTTACATCGAAAATTACCTCGCATCTGAGGGATTCGTTGCATATACCAGTAGGCCGGGTGCCAAAGGAATGCAACTGGTATTAAATAACGGAATCTATTATGAGTTCGTTCCATTCAATGACCAGCATTTTGACTCCGATGGTAAGATTCTTCCCAATGCCGGGGCACTCACGCTCAATGAAGTGGAAGAAGGAAAGGAATATGCCATCCTGCTTTCCTCCAATAGTGGAGCCTGGAGATACCTGATTGGAGATACCATTAAGTTTACCTCCATTGAGCATTTTGAAATTGTGATTACCGGCAGAACCAAACATTTTCTCAGCCTTGTGGGAGAGCATCTCTCCGTTGAAAATATGAATGCTGCTATTGCACACCTCTCCTCAGTAACAGACGCCAGCATTCCGGAGTATGTTGTTTCAGGTATACATCATGGAAATTTGTTTGCCCACAAGTGGTATATCGGTGTTGAAAACGGAAAGATTACTGATGAGGAGGCCTCAAAAATGATTGATGAGCATCTTTGCAAAATCAATGATGATTATGCTGTTGAGAGAAAAGCCGCATTAAAGGACATACAGGTGAGGGTGATTCCCGCACAGGTTTTTCTGGATTGGCTGAAGTCAAAAGGCAAGGAAGGCGGACAGAATAAATTTCCCCGTGTATTAAAAGGTGAGGCTTTTGCCGAATGGGAATTGTTTGTTGAAAGACAATTACAAAAACAGGGATGATACATGCCATCCTTCAGGGAGCACTGATGGGTGCATTGCTGAGTGTGCTGATTGGCCCGGTATTTTTTTTACTAATGAAAACTGCCATCAGCCAAGGTGTGAAAAGTGCCATGATGCTGGAAACCGGAATCATCCTTTCAGATGTTTCTTGCATTCTTTTGTCTTATTTTGGATTGGCAGGCATTTTAAATTCTCCTGAAAACCGCTATCTGGCAACCATTATCGGAAGCATCTTGCTCATCTTATATGGCGGATTCATTTTTTACGGATCTATGAAAACACCTGTGCAAACCGCTGCTGAATTCAGAGAAAAAGGAATATCCTTACTAGTAAAAGGATATGTGTTCAACCTGACCAATCCCTCGGTAATTTTTTTCTGGGTAGGAGCGGTAGGACTTACCATTTCTGATTTCTCAGGAAACCGTATGCAAACATTGTTGCATTTTTCTGCTACCATCCTGGTTGTTTTTGGATTCGACCTTTTAAAAATCTACCTCGCCGGATACATCAGGAGACATTTAGAACCCTTAACAATAAGTAAAATCTCAAAGGCCGCAGGTATTTTAATTGCTATCCTTGGTATGATTACCCTGGTGAAAACACTCGGCTAAATGTTAGTTTTCATTGAGTCGGCTCAGACCGGCTTTGGCTTTTTGATCGATGCTGTTCTTAAAATCATGTTTGTCGGAGGACAGCACTTTTTGAAAATATTTTTTTGCAGCATCCTTGTCTCCTTTTGCCTCGTAAATCAAGCCCAGTTGCAAAGCAGATGATGAAGAAAAATAGTACGGGTGTTTTTCACCAAGTTTGAATGCTTTCTCATAATTGATGATGGCCAGATTTTCCTGTCCCATTTTTTGTTGTACACGGGCAAGCCGGTACAGGTATTCCAATTGATGATGTAGCAGGGTAAATTCTTTAGGATCCATGGAGGTGAGTGCAGCAAAGGCGCGTTTGTAATAGCCTCCATCGTATAGCACACGGGCCTTGAGTAAACCCGGCAAGGGTTTTTGGTTGTTTCTGAAATTGCGCTGTGCCTGTTTGTCTTCATCCACAATCAGCTCCCCGCGTCGGTCAATTTCCTTGAAATAGAAGTTGGCCTTGTCTTCATTTTCATTTAAAAGGTGAAACCAAAAGAGCCTTTGGTTAGCTGCTTTGATGTAGTTTTTACCATTGAAATTATGTAAGAACTTATAGATCCAAATCCATGCATCCTCATCCAGCCTGTTGAGTTTTGCTTCACCGTACTGAAGATAGAGATAAGGAAATACATAGTATTCCGGACCGGGCATGTGATTTTGAAAGAGGGTAATTACCTGGTCAGACTTGCCCGATTTTAAACCAATAGACGCGTAGATATAAAGGAGAAGCGGGTTGGGGTGGCGAATCTTGTCAATCTCTGACATCAGATTCAGTGCCTCTTGCTCATAGGGCGTATAATTGATGAGCACCATCCCCAGATAAAGCATGGCCTCTGTCTGGTATATTTCAAACTCCTTGTTCGTGACCGTCAATCGGTAAAATCCCCTGAGCTCAATCAGGCCTTGGTTTACAGTTCCCCTTATACCCAAAATATTGGTGATGTATTTGTAGGAATCCGGAATGGTACCGATGAGAAAATGAAGGAGTCCGAGGCTCTTGTCGTTGAGTTTAAACCCCGGATGCTTTTTCTTGTTCTCACTAAGCAGGCGGTAAGCTTTATTGATTTCAATGGCTGCTGTGATGTATTCTCCGTACTTAATCCTTGCAATAGCCCAAAATAAATGAGACTCTGCCAGCATCAGGTGATGATAAGGTGAATTCTCGTCGGTTTTTTCCAGGATATGGATGCGCTTCTCCCTGTTTTTTTTGAGCGATTCAAAAACTGCATCCTCCTCTGCAATGAAGCATTTGATTACATCGGGGATGTTTTCAATAAAGTAAATGACTGCGTTGTTGGGATTGGTTCTTCTCTCTTGCTCCAGGTATTTTTCTCCATCCTTAAAACGCATTGCCATGAAGTTTTCATAGGCTGCTCTGCAGTTGGCATTATAGGATATCACATATTCTTCTTTGGCATGGGTAAAACCAAAGGCAAGAAACATGAGTAAAAATAAAATCAGCTTGCTTTTCATCCCCTGTTGTCAAAGGTAATCAAGACAGGCCATCTACTCATTTCTTCGGATGAGTTTAACAACATTTTCCATATGCCCCGTGTGTGGGAACATATCAACGGCTCCTGAAACAACGGGAATATAATGCGGCATGAGCAAGGCGATGTCTCTTGCCTGTGTGGCTACATTGCAACTTACATACACCAATGTATTGGCCTCCGATTGAATAATCTGGCGGATTACATCCGGGTGCATCCCTGACCTGGGCGGGTCGGTAACAATTACATCCGGTCTTCCAAACTGCTCAAAGAGAGAAGGGGAGAGTAATGTTTTTAGGTCACCGGCAAAAAAGGAGGCATGTTGAATTCCATTGAGAGCGGCATTTGCATAGGCATCGTCTACCGCTTGCTGCACATATTCGATTCCAACAATTTTCTTTACGCGCGCCGCCAGATACAAGCCAATGCTGCCTGTTCCCGAATAGAGATCGTAGAGCACCTGGTTTCCATCCGGCTCGAGCATGCTCTCTACCAGTTGATAAAGAACTTCAGCCTGGGAAGGGTTGGTTTGAAAGAAGGAATTTGGACTGATACGAAATGTGAGTGTGCCCAACTTTTCCTCAATATAAGTGGCGCCTGAGAAGTGTATACAAGGTAAATCCGTAACGGAATCATTTTTTTTTGTGTTGATAATGTAGTACAAACTGCTGATTTCCGGAAAGTACTCTTTGATTTGCTGCAGCAAGTCCTCTGCATATTTACGGTTGTCCTGACCAACCACCAGGATGAGCATCCATTGTCCGCTCCGGCTGTTTCGGAGTATCAGGTTTCTGAGGTAACCCTCTTTCGTTTTGGGGTTGTGAAAGCTCAGGCCCATGCTGATGCCAAGCTCATATACTTTGTTTCGGATGCGGTTGTGCAGGGGAAGCATGAGGTGGCATTCATCCACGCCAAAAATTTTGTCAAATCTTCCGGGTACATGAAAGCCGAGTGCATTTGTCTCCTGAATGGCATGGTCTAATTCTTCTGCATACAACCATCGATTGGAAGTAAATGAGAACTCCAGTTTGTTTCGGTAGGTAAAAATTCTTTCTGCACCCCTGATAGGAAGATAGGACACTTCGGTAATCTTGCCAATTCTTTTCAGTTGCTCCATGGCATACTTTTCTTTATGCCTCAATTGGGCAGGATAATCCCAATCTTGCCATTTACATCCCCCGCACAAAGGAAGGTGCTTGCACCTTGGATTGATACGATCCGGAGATTTTAACTCAAATGACTGAATATCAGCCTCAATGAAGTTTTTTTTGTGTTTTCGTACCCGCACATTTACCCGGTCGCCCGGCAAAGCACCAGATACAAAAACCACTTTATCGTCATGACGCCCAAGGCCTTTCCCTTCTTCGGTAATGTCTGTAATTAGCACATTATCAATATTTTGTATCATATTATCTGGCATAGAGAGGGCTAAAAATACGTAAAGGACAATAAACCAAAGTCTTAAACCTTGGTAAGCAGAATTCATTTGTGAAAATGTACCCCCCTTTCTACTTTTGACCTCGAAATAAGAAGCTATGGCACTCGAACTAACAGACTCCAATTTTGACGAATTGGTGATTCATTCAGACAAACCGGTATTGGTTGATTTTTGGGCAGAATGGTGCGGACCCTGCCGCATGGTAGGACCAATTGTAGACGAATTGGCAAATGATTACGCAGGAAAAGCAGTGGTGGGTAAGGTTGATGTGGATGCAAATTCGGGAATCTCCGCGAGGTTTGGTATTAGAAACATTCCAACCCTACTCATATTCAAAGGCGGACAGGTTGTTGACAAGCAGGTGGGTGCAGTACCCAAATCCGTGCTCGCCCAAAAACTTGAAGCACAAATTGTTTAAATCGGGTAATGGATTTCGCGTATTGAAGTCCATTAGTTGATTAGTTACAGGGATCGGCTCAACAGCCGGTCCCTGTTTTTTTCGTGTCTTGTATTACTTTTACGCATCCAAAAATGCTCTATAAACAGGAAGTTAACCGGTTCTCCAGGTTGGAGTGGCTCGCCAGGCAGGTGGTAGAGGGCTTTATCACGGGCTTACATAAAAGTCCATTCCATGGTTTCTCGGTTGAATTTGCAGAGCATCGCTTATACAATACCGGCGAACCTACGCGCCACATCGATTGGAAGCTTTACGGCCGCACAGAGAAGTTATTCGTAAAACAATTTGAAGAGGAAACAAACCTTCGTTGCAGACTGGTACTCGATGTTTCTCCTTCCATGTATTATCCGGCTATCCGTGACTTCTGGCAGGAGGAGAACAAGTTGTCTTTCTCCGTAAAGTCCATGGCTGCACTCGTGCAGTTGTTCAGGGCACAAAGGGATGCTTTTGGATTGACCATTTTTTCGGGCGATACAAAGATTGAAACCCCGGCCCGTTCAAGCATGATTCATCAACAATTGATTTACAGTTACCTTGAACCCTACACCAGGCAGTTTAATACACCCCAACATGGGCAAAGCCATATACATGATGCCCTTCATCGTTTGGCAGAGACCATTCACAAGCGTTCATTGGTAATTATGTTCACAGATATGCTCGAAACCGGCGGACAGTTTGAGGCGGTTTTCTCGGCGCTTCAGCATCTGAGACACAACCGGCATGAAGTCATTCTTTTTCATGTGGCCGACAGACAAACTGAGCGTGCATTTGCTTTTGAGAACAGACCTTACAAATTTGTAGACCTTGAGTCAGGAGAAAAAATGCAACTCAATCCTTCTGAGGTGAGGGCAAGTTATGTGTCCAGAGTGGAGGCCTTTTTGGATTCCATTAGGAATAGGTGTGCTCAGTACAGAATAGACCTTGTAGAAGTTGATGTTTCCAGAGGCTTTGAACCTGTGCTTTCTGAATACTTAATAAGGAGAAGCAGACTTCGCTGAGGATTAACTCCTAAGTTCGAAGTTTTGACCAAGATATACCCGCCTTACTAATTCATCCTCGGCCAGTTCGCGAGGTGTCCCATGTTTTAGAATTTTTCCTTCAAAGAGCAGATAGGCACGATTGGTGATGCCAAGGGTTTCATGCACATTGTGGTCAGTAATTAATATTCCAATATTTTTTTCTTTGAGTTTCCCCACAATTTCCTGAATATCTTCTACCGCAATTGGATCAACTCCGGCAAAAGGCTCATCAAGGAGGATGAATACAGGGTCTACCGCCAAGGCCCTGGCAATCTCGGTCCTTCTCCTTTCTCCTCCACTGAGCAAATCCCCCCGGTTTTTCCTAACATGCTGCAATGAAAACTCATCCAACAGTGTTTCAAGTTTTTCATCTTGTTGCTTTTGTGTAAGATCGGTCATTTCCAGAATAGCCTTGATATTGTCTTCGATGGATAACTTCCTGAATACGCTTGCTTCCTGCGGCAGGTAAGCAATACCCAATTTGGCCCGCTTGTACATAGGTTCACCGGTGATGTCGCGTTCATCAAGAAATATTTTACCGGAATTAGGTCTGATCAGTCCTACGGTCATGTAAAAAGTGGTGGTTTTACCTGCACCATTGGGTCCCAGTAATCCTACTATCTCGCCCTGGTTTACCTCTACAGACACATCGTTTACTACAAGACGATTCTTGTATTTTTTAAACAGGTTTTCGGTGCGAAGCTTCATATTGACTCGGGATATTGGGAATTATAAGGGAAAGGCGTGCTTTCGGCGTCGGCAAATTTCAAAAAATAATCCCATAATAATAAATACATGCTTGCTAAAGATTATTTTATATCTTTGACGCGATCTTGGATAAATGAAGGATGTAATTGTTATCAATAAACTACAATTTTAATTCTATCAAGCATTCCGGATTAACGGGAATTATCCCACATTAAATGCAATACTTATGAAAAAAGGGAAAGTTAAATTCTTTAACAACTCAAAGGGCTACGGATTTATTTTACAAGAATCCGGAGAAGAAGTTTTCGTTCACCAGACTGGTTTGGTGGATAACATCAAGGAAAATGATGATGTTACCTTTGATGTGCAGCAAGGCAAAAAAGGCCTCAATGCTGTGAATGTAAAATTGGCTCAGTAAAAATCCACTACTCTCATTCGCCCTCACAAGGGCTTAGTGATTTGTCTGCCTTCGGCGGTCCTTGCCATTTTTTACCCCTCAGTCAATAAACAATCGTTTGTTTATAACTAGGATGTAAAAGCATAACCCAACTGGTGTAACGAGGATATCTTTGGCTGTATTTAAAAAATGATACAGCTCTATTTAGCCTTCTTTCAACTTCTGGGTATAATTTGGATGGCGCTTCTGCCGTCGTCAGCTTTGGTGATTACCCAAAGGGTGAAGCCCTCTTCATCTACCTCAAACACTTTGTTGGTTGAACTCCAAGTGAAAAGAGGTTCCGTTTCCGGAGCTGTGAGGTTTGAGCAAAAGTTGCCGGGTGGTTTCAACGC
>JBEICQ010000085.1:0-8716 GCA_040383885.1 Flavobacteriales bacterium
TATCCTGGTGATGTGCGTGAATCATTTTCCTTTTCTGTTCCCGTTTATTCCCTAATCCAGTAATTCCCTGTCAGGTATTTACCTCCATATTCCCTATTGCAAAAAGGCTTGCCACTATTGCGATTTTCATTTCTCTACAAGGCTCTCGTCTTTGCCTGAAATGGCAAAGGCCATGATTGATCAGATTCGGAAAGATGCCAATTGGTTTGATGACACCGGATTAAGACCCAACACGCTCTACCTGGGCGGAGGAACACCCTCCCTGCTCGACGAGGAACTACTGACTGCACTCATCCTCACCATCAACGATTGTTTTAAAAATCCCGACTTCATGGAAATCACCATCGAAGCCAATCCGGAGGACATCAACAAAGAAAAATTACATCTCTGGAAAACGCTGGGAGTAGACAGGGTAAGTTTGGGGGTACAGACACTGCATGACCCATTTCTTGCCTATGCAAACCGAAATCACCGCGCGGCCAGATCCCTTGAGGCATTGCATCTGCTTTGTGAAGAAGGATTTAAAAAAATATCTGCCGATCTGATGTTTGGTTTTCCCAATCAAACCTTGAGGCAATTGGAGCAGGACATCCATTCCCTGACGACTTTCCCCCTGAACCATTTATCGGTGTATTGCCTGACCATCGAACCCAATACCGTTTTTGGCAAACGAAGTCTCAAAAAGCAAATGCCGGAGCAGGATGATGAGACCCTGGAAAAACAATTTTACCTGATCAGAGAGCTCCTGGAAGAACAGGGGTTCAGTGGATATGAAATCTCAAACTTCGCCAAACCGGGCAGTGAAGCCATACACAACAGTAACTACTGGAAAGGCAATCCCTATCTTGGGGTGGGACCCTCGGCGCACTCATATAAAAATACCAACCGAAGAGCCAACACTTCAAACAACCTGAACTATATCAAGCAGTTGAGTTTGCAACAGGATTGGTTTACTGCTGAGGAACTCACTCCTGCAGCTGTTTTTAACGAAAACATGCTTACCGGATTACGCAGGGCCGAAGGACTCTTACCCTCATTTCCAGAAAAGATTTTTGACGACAAAAAAATGCGCAAGTGGAAACAGGCCGCAACAAAACTCTGCGATGAAAAACTCCTGGTTCAGGACAACGGAAGATTGAAGATCACCCGCAAAGGATTGTGGCAGGCGGATGGCATAGCCATGCGTCTTTTTGTATAAGTATTTCGAATGCTACCAAAAAGGGTTAAGCGATATTTTCGAATGCCTTTTCAATGATTTCCTTTTGTTGTCTGGCGTGCATCTTGGGTGAACCTGTGGCAGGAGAGGCGCTTTCTTCACGCGAAATCACACGGAGATTCAACTCTCGCCTGGTTCGCATAAGATACGACCAGGCCCCCATGTTTTCCGGTTCTTCCTGCACCCATACAAAATCTTTAGCTGCAGGGTAACGGGCAATCAGTTCCGAAAGTTGAGCGGAAGGGAAAGGATACAATTGCTCAATGCGGACAATAAGCGCGTTGCTGATGTTATGTGAGACACTGTAATCATGCAAATCGTAATACAGCTTACCGGTGCAAAGCAAAATCCTTTTGATTTTGGAAGCATCTGCAGTTTCATCTGCTATTAACTCCCTGAATCCTCCTGTGGTGAATTCATCCATATGTGAAACACATTTTGGATGACGCAATAAACTTTTGGGCGTAAATACAATCAGCGGTTTGCGAAAATCATTGTTTAATTGCCTGCGGAGGATGTGAAAAAAGTTGGCCGGAGTAGTACAGTTCGCCACATACATGTTGTACTCAGCGCACAAAACAAGGAACCTTTCCATGCGGGCTGAACTGTGTTCAGACCCCTGACCCTCGTACCCATGAGGTAGCAACATACAAAGTCCGTTCATCCTTCTCCATTTGTCTTCTGCGCTGCTCAGGTATTGGTCAATGATAATTTGTGCACCATTGTTAAAGTCACCAAACTGGGCTTCCCAGATGGTAAGACAATCCGGGCGTGCCATGGCATATCCGTATTCGAAACCGAGCACGCCATACTCAGAGAGTAAACTGTTGTAGATATAAAAAGTACCTTGTTTATCAGACAAGTGTTGCAAAGGGACATATTCCTCCTCAGAGTCTTCGATTTTTACCACGGCATGCCTATGAGAAAAAGTACCGCGTTCCACATCCTGTCCGCTCACCCTCACGCTGAATCCCTGCTCCAGAAGAGAGGCATAGGCGAGTTGTTCTCCCATGGCCCAGTCAAACATTTTGTCGTCAATCATTTTGCGCCGCTCACCAAACAGTTTATCAATCTTGCTGAAAAACTTTTTGTTTTCCGGAAGGCTTGTGATGGATTTTGCGAGTGTAACAAATGCATCTTTGGTTATTGCGGTTGGAATAGATTTTTCAAAATCTGCTGCACTTGTCATCCGTATTCCTTTCCAGGACCCCTCGAGAAAAGAGGTGATTTTTGTTTTCCGGATTTGCTTGGCTTCTTCGAGTCTCTCTTGCAGTGTGTTCTTAAATTCCTGGTCAATGGCTTTGGCTTCATCAGCACTCACCACTCCCTGATCCATTAGTTTTTTAAGATAGATTTCGCGGGGATTGGGATGTGCGGCAATCGCTTTATAGAGCAAGGGTTGGGTGAACCTCGGCTCATCGCCTTCGTTGTGACCGTACTTGCGGTAGCACAGCAAATCAATAAACACATCTCGGTGAAACTTTTGTCTGAACTCCATGGCGAGTCTGATCACATAAACCAGGCCTTCCACATCATCACCATTCACATGGAAAACAGGAGACAATACCACTTTGGCAATGTCGGTGCAATAAGTACTCGAGCGACCATCGAGGTAATTGGTGGTAAAACCAATCTGGTTATTGATCACAAGATGAATGGTGCCGCCGGTGCGGTATCCTTCCAATTTACTCATCTGAATCACTTCATACACGATGCCCTGCGCTGCAACGGCTGCATCGCCGTGGATGAGGATGGGCGCGAGGCGACTTGCATCACCTCCGTATGTTTTGTCAATTTTTGCCCTGGCAATACCCTCCACCACAGGATCTACGGCTTCGAGGTGCGAAGGATTGGGAGTTAAACTCAGGTGTACCTTATGACCTTCTGATGTAAATACATTGGTAGAATAGCCGAGGTGGTATTTCACATCACCATCGAACAAACCTTCCTCGTATTCATTGCCTTCAAACTCATTAAAAATATCCGAGTAAGTTTTGTTCATGATGTTGGCAAGCACATTCAGTCTTCCCCGGTGTGCCATCCCAATCACAAATTCTTCGATGCCCAGAGAAGCGCCTTTCTCGATTATTGCATCCAATGCAGGGATGGTGGCTTCCGCACCTTCGAGAGAAAATCTTTTTTGGCCCACAAACTTGGTATGCAGGAAGTTTTCAAAAATCACCGCTTTGCTGATTTTCTGGAGCAGTGATTTCTTCTCAGCAAGGGTAAGATTGGGTGTGTTTTTGGAGCCTTCCATCTTTTCTTCCATCCATCCGGTGATGCGTGTATTCCGGATGTATTTGTATTCCACTCCGATGGTCCGGCAATAGGTTTCTTTCAGAAAAGCAATGATGTCGCGCAACCTGGCAGGTCCAAGTCCAATCTGGTTACCTGCTTCAAACACCGTATCCATGTCGCTTTCCGACAAGCCAAGCAAGTGAATATCGTCGAGGCTGGGGGTATACTGGCGGCGTTTTCTCACTGGATTGGTCTCGGTAAACAGATGACCGGAGTTACGGTAGAGATCAATCAACTGCAGCACCATGAATTCTTTTCGGATACTTTCATTGGAGCCGCCCGAAGGAAGGGAAGCCAGAGCCGGCAGTTCAGGATATTGGGTGCGGGCAAATTCAAATCCTTCAAAAAATCTGTTCCATCCATCCTCCAGCGCTCCCGGAGACTGGCGGTAACGGGTATACATTTCGTCGATGACTGAGGCGTGGGCGTTTCCGAGAAAAGAATATTGATCCATGTGAATAAAGATGAGATGGCTTGCGAAATTAAGTGAATAAACCTTTTGCCTGCTCAAAGGTTTACAATTTTACAGCCAAAGCTTCCAATCCTTTTCATTGGTTGTTTTAGGTGTATCTTTGCAAGCCCGAAAATGACACATCCTCACCAATTCCAGCACAGGCACATAGGCCCATCAGCCGCTGAGCAAAAAGACATGCTTCAAGCCATAGGCGTAAATTCAGTTGAAACCCTTATTTCGCAAACCGTTCCGGAAGGGATTCGGCTGAAAAAGCCACTGAACATAGGAAAAGCACTCAGTGAACCTGAATTTGAAAAACACCTCAAAGGAATTGCCGCCAGGAACAAGCTATTTACTTCCATGATTGGACAGGGGTATTACCATACTTTCGTACCTAATGTTATTCGTCGTAACATTCTTGAAAATCCGGGATGGTATACAGCCTACACGCCCTATCAGGCGGAGATTGCGCAGGGAAGAATGGAAGCCATCCTTAATTTTCAGACCCTTGTTATGGACCTCACCGGCATGCCGGTAGCCAATGCATCCTTGCTCGACGAAGCCACGGCAGCAGCCGAGGCCATGGCCATGTTCTATGCAAACAGGCCGAAGGAGCAGGTAAAAAACGACGCCCATATTTTCATGGTTCACCGTGATGTGTTCCCCCAAACCAAATCCGTACTTCATACCCGTGCCGAAGCCATGGGTATTGCCATACAAGAGTTCGAAAAAAGCGATGAAGCCATCTCCACTAATGTATTTGGCATCTATATTCAATATCCTTGTGCCCGCGGAAGTGTCATTCCTTTTGGTGCACTCACAGCAGAAGCACACAAAAATCAAATACAGGTTTGTGTGGGAAGCGATTTGCTGGCACTCACGCTGCTGGTTCCTCCGGGAGAGTGGGGCGCAGATGCGGTGGTAGGAAACTCCCAGCGATTTGGCGTTCCCATGGGTTTTGGCGGACCACATGCAGCTTTTTTTGCGGTAAGGGAAACCTACAAAAGATTGCTGCCGGGCAGGATTATCGGAGTATCTGTTGATGCCCAGGGCAACCATGCCCTGCGCATGGCACTTCAAACCAGAGAACAGCATATCCGTCGCGACAAAGCCACTTCAAATATCTGTACTGCGCAAGCCTTACTTGCCATCATGGCCGGCATGTACGCGGTGTATCACGGACCTGAGGGCATCAAGATGATTGCGGGTGAAGTGCACAAACTGGCTTGCAGATTTGCACTATCTCTTGACAAAGCGGGATACAAATTATACAACAACCAATTTTTCGATACCCTCTGCATCACCGGACTGGAGGATGCCAAACGGGAAGAAATTCGCAAAAGAGCCTTACAGGAAAATATCAATCTCTACTACGACCTGCCCTCCGGAAATATTCAAATCAGTTTTGATGAAACCCACGGAGAGGAGGAGCTGGCAAGACTGGGAAGGATATTTAATACTGAGCCGGTGCAAGAAAACAAGAGTCCGCTGCACCAGGAGGTGAGCAGGACCTCCGGATTCATGGAACATCCGGTATTCCATACCCATCGTTCTGAAACATCGATGATGCGGTATATCAAATCGCTCGAAAACAAAGATCTTTCCCTCACACACAGCATGATTTCATTGGGTTCGTGTACGATGAAACTAAATGCTGCAGCAGAGCTCTATCCTATTACCTGGCCCGAGTTTGCGAACCTGCATCCTTTCGTGCCGCAGGATCAAGCCATGGGTTATCATCACATCTTTGAAGAACTGGAGAAAGATTTATGCGAAATCACCGGTTTTAAAGCCATGAGTTTTCAACCCAATTCGGGTGCACAGGGTGAATATACAGGCTTGATGGTAATCAGGGCCTACCACCACAGCAGAGGTGACCTGCACCGGAATGTGGCGCTTATTCCCTCTTCGGCACACGGAACAAACCCTGCCAGTGCTGCCATGGCCGGGATGAAAATTGTGGTGGTTTCCTGCGATGCACAAGGAAATGTTGACCTTGCCGATTTGCGGAGCAAGGCAGAACTATACAGTAAAGATTTATCCTGTTTGATGGTGACTTATCCATCCACCCATGGAGTGTTTGAAGAGTCAATTACCGAAATTACAGATATCATTCACTTGCATGGCGGTTTGGTTTACATGGATGGTGCCAACATGAATGCCCAGGTGGGTCTTACAAGTCCCGGAAACATAGGTGCTGATGTATGTCACCTCAACCTGCACAAAACTTTTGCCATCCCTCATGGAGGTGGTGGTCCGGGCATGGGGCCCATCGGCGTCAATGAAAAACTGGTTCCGTTTTTGCCCGGTCATCCGCTGGTAAAAACAGGTGGAGCCTCAGCGATTCCTGCTGTGTCTGCTGCCCCCTGGGGAAGTGCGCTGATTCTGTTAATCTCCTACGGCTATATCAAAATGCTTGGAGGCGAAGGCCTGCGCAATGCCACAGAGGTAGCCATTCTCAACGCCAATTACATCAAGGCCCGACTGCAAGGCCACTATGAGATTCTTTATACAGGTAAAAATGGTTTTTGTGCGCATGAGATGATTCTGAATTGTGTGGCGTTTAAAAGACAATGCGGAGTAGAGGTGGCAGACATTGCCAAGCGCCTGATGGATTATGGCTTTCACGCACCCACTGTGGCTTTTCCTGTGGTTGACACATTGATGGTGGAGCCTACAGAAAGTGAGTCTAAAAGTGATCTCGATGCATTTTGTGATGCCATGATTTCCATCCGTAAAGAGATTGATGAAATTGAGAATGGCCTCTTTACCAATGCCGATAATGTTTTGAAGCATGCCCCGCACACTGCGGCGATGGTGTTGTCCGATGATTGGGCAAAGCCTTATTCCAGGCAGAAAGCAGCCTTCCCTCTGCCCTCACTGAAAGACCGCAAGTTCTGGCCTTCTGTGGCAAGGGTTGACAATGCCTATGGCGATCGTCACCTCGTTTGCAGTTGCCAGCCCATCGAAGCGTATCTGGAGGCAGAAGGAGTTTCCTGATTTCCCTGGTAAAGGGCTAGTTTGAAATTTTGTTAATGGCCCATGAATTACTTGGCGGGGAAAAATAATCCGCTAACTTTGTTGGCCTCAAAATTAGACCAACAATGAAAAAACTCTTTACGCTCTCCGCGATTGCCCTGGGAATTTCTTTTCTGACTGCATCGGCTGAGTTACCCACACACGGGGCCCGCATCGCCCCATCGGGCAAAAAAGTGCACCGCTCAGGAATACTTCGCAACCCAAATTTCACCAGTCAATCGGCTGCTTCGCTTGACACAAACAGCAGGTGGTACAACTATGGTGAGACCATGGATTTGCACAGGGGAGGTGCTTCTGTGCTTAATGCGAACTATCTTTTCCCTGATTCTAATATCCTTGCAGAATTCGGTCCGGCAACAGCTCCTGAATACTCAGGTCCATTTGTACACAGTCAGGGTGTTGTTTTTGATTTGTCGAGCTCCAAATTTTATGATCCTACCTATTATGCTCCTGACTCAAACATGCACTACTCTGCCACACAGGCATACAAACTGGATTCCATCAGGTACCTTTTCCTGTATGAGAAAAACCTTCCGGGTGTAGTGGATACCCTTGTGTTTGAAGTGGTGGTAAATCCAACCACAACACAGTTGCCCACCTATTATTTTACCGGGATGATGAACAACTTCAATTTTGATACTGTTCGATTCAAAGCTTTGCAGTACAACTTTCAGAGAAACGGTTTGGATTTGACTTTCCCTCCTGCCAATCAAACCAGAAAAACATACAAAATTCCTCTTACAGACGCAGTGATTGCAGATACTTTACCGGGCGGATTTAACTATGTTCAATTCCCCTGTATCGGTCTTAACAACATGAATGCCGGAACCAAATACCTGATGACATCTGTGAGGTTTAAGCCCGGATATACATGGGTGAGTAATGTAGACACCCTCAACAGGAAGAATGTTCTCAACTTTTTCTCCTTTGAAGAAACAGACGGTGGTTATCCAACCTACACACCAAATGACTACAATATCTCTCAAATAGCCATTACCGATGTGCGCTACAATCTCGATCCAAACTGGAATGGATTCTATATACCAAGTGTTGCCTACACGGCACCTTTCGCTTTCGAACACCACCTGGTGTACTACAAAATCCGCAGGGCAGGTACATGTGCCACTCCCATCACTGCCTCTGTAGATACTGTTATCAACACCAATTGCAGCCAAGCCAATGGTTCATTTACCATCGTTGCCACCGGAGGATCCACCGGTAACTACACTTACTTATTCAATGGTAACCTAAACAATACCGGAACATTCAACAATGTGGGTCCCGGTACATACACCATCACTGTTTCCGACGGTCAAAACTGCCAGATCAATCTACCCAATGTGGTTGTAAGCAATTCCGGAACGCCTGCCACGCTCACAAGCACCAGTGTTCCTACTACCCAGTGTAATTCTGCAGACGGTCAAGCTACGGTAAATGCCACAGGTGGTGCGCCATTCTCCTACCTCTGGAGCAATGGAGCTACCACTTCATCCATCACTGCCGGACCGGGTGTATATACAGTTACTGTAACCAACAGTTTCGGGTGTTCTTCTACCAGAACCATTGGCATCACTCCCGGTGGAGTTCCACCCATCACTTCCGCTGTTTCCAATGTTCTTTGTAATGGCCAGTCTAATGGTATGGCATCTGTTTCTTACGGAGGCACCGGCACTCCCACCTTCCAGTGGTATGTTGGTCCCGGTGTAGGA
>JBEICQ010000086.1:0-8537 GCA_040383885.1 Flavobacteriales bacterium
CCTGCCTTCAACTACTTCAACATGAGTAGTTCTTCAACAGGCATCCGTACACTTTCCTCAACAGGAACAATTGGTATTGCAGGAACATTTACGCCGGGAACCAATTCCTACTCGGTTACCGGAAGCACCGTTAACTTCAATGGAAGTGCAACACAAACCATTCCTGCATTCCAGTATTTTAATCTGAGCAGTTCATCAACCGGTGCCAGAACCCTTAGCAATTCCGGAAATATTCGCCTGAGCGGAAGCTTTACTCCCGGCTCCAACGCCTATACAACTACCGGAAGTACAATAGAGTACAATGGTTCGGGTGCTTCCAATCAGCTTGCCGGTGGACCATTTACTTATGAAAATCTTACCATCAACCGCACAGGTATCGGTGTTGTAAGAACCGCAGGTGTAAATCGTCTTCGCAATACCATGACCATTACCTCAGGTACCTTCAATGTAAATGCAGGTGACTCCATGATTTTTGTTTCAACCAATACCCAAACAGCCCGTCTTGCACCTGTTACATCAGGAAGCATCACCGGCCGTATCACTATGGAAAGGTATGCACCCCGTTCTACCTCAGGTCCGGGTTGGGCACTGCTTGGTTCTTGTGTGAATGATGCTACCATCAACGACTGGACCAACAACTTCCCTACCTCCGGATTCCCCGGAGCCACTGCCAATACTTTCCCGTCTTTCACATCTGTTTACTGGTATGATGAAACAGTGACCGGTGGTTCCAACAATGGATTCACTGCTCCCACAAACGGTTCAAACACCCTTGTGAACGGAAGAGGATACTGGGCTTGGATGGCTACAGGTTACCAAACCACCAACGACATTAAGTTTGATGTTACCGGAACACATACTGTAGGCAACAAGAATTTTAACATTACCTACACCAATAGCGGTGGTATCAATGAAGATGGTTGGAATCTGATTGCCAATCCTTATCCATCCAACATTGACTGGGATGCGGCAGGCTGGACAAAGACCAATGTTGCCAATGCTGTTTACATCTACAATGCAGCCACCAGTTCCATGGCATCGTATGTGTCGGGTGTCGCTACAAACGGTGGATCACGCTACATCAATTCTTCTCAGGGCTTCATGGTAAAAGCCACTGCTGCATCGCCCTCACTGATTGCCACAGAGAATGTAAAAACAGCCAATACTGCTGCCTTCCTCCGTCAGGCTGAAACAGCACTTGACAATGAATCATTGCTGCGTCTGAACATGACGACTCTTGGTACCAACCAAAGTGACGAGGTAGTTCTTCGTTTCAATCAAAACGCTATCACCGCAACCGTTGATGATAACCTGGATGCCTATGACTTCCTGGGTACCAGCAGCAGTATGAATCTGTATGCAATCAAAGCTGCCTCCGCACTCTCTATCTACTCTCAGTCTACAGTGGACCAGTCTATGATGATTCCGCTGCGCGCCAAGGTGCAACCAAACACTGCCTATGCGCTGAACTTTACCGGACTTGCTCAACTTGCTGCAGCGTATCCTGCACCTTTTGCAAGTGATCACCTGGTAATTGTGGACAACCACACCGGTGCCACTTATGATCTCAGCAACACCAATCTGTATTCCTTCAACACCGGATCCGGAGATACCCTGATGGATTTAACCCTCAGGTTCAGCAATCCGCTTATCACCAGTATGAATGCAGGTGTTCGTGATGAATCTCAGGTAGGCGTGTTCCGCGATGCCGGTGGTTTCTATGCAAAATTCAATTTTGATCGTGAGCGTAGTTTCAATGTATCAATAGCCAATGCCATGGGACAAGTAGTTGTTCCTGCAGGAACTTATTTTGGTCAGAGTGGAAAAGTATATCTCCCAATGATCAATAACCTGAGCGAAGGCATGTACTTTGTAAATGTGCAGTATGGCGACAGAGTGATGACTGCCAAAATCATGAGATAAAATATTGTAAAAACTTTTACTAAAGCCGCAGAATCCGTTCTGCGGCTTTTTATTTTTGTGCCTTATTGAGATGATAGAGGAAGGTAAATCAGCACTTATTCTTTTTGCTTTGTTGGGATGGTTCATGCCGGTAAATCTGTATGCCCAGCGCTGTGAGGAGGCTCCATCTAAAAAGATCATCAAGCTGATGGAAAAAGGACTTGACCAGAAAAACTACGATATCCATCGCCGTATCGCTTTCTTGAAACAAGCTACGGAAGAAGATCCGCAGTTTGCTTCTGCCTGGTATGCACTCGGCAATGCCTATGTAATACTAGCAAAAACGGAGGGGAATGGATATCTCACGGCAGAAAAGTATTTTTTGAGCACCATTGAGATATGTCCTTTTTATAATGCTAGGGTGTATTATCTCTTAGGGAAAATTGCATTTTCGAAAAAATTATATGCCCAATGCAATGATTACCTGCAAGTATATCTGAAGCATGAGGATGCAAAGGATGAAAAAGAACTAAGTGAGGCAGAAAAGATCAAGCCATTGGCGGCATTCCTGGCAGATACTTATGCAAATCCGGTGCCCTTTAGTCCACAATCAGTAAGTGCTATAAATACTTATGAAGATGAATTCTTGCCCATGTTAACACCAGACAACAGCATGTTGTATTACACGCGTCGTTACACAAAGCAGGGAAGAAATGAATTAACGCCCAGACAGGTGGAAGAGTTTCATTGTTCAGCCAGGGAAGGTGACATGTTCAAGCCACCGATAGCACTTGCTGCACCATTTAATGTTCCCGGAGAAGGCTATGGAGGCGTAACATTTGCACTCAGAAACCAGCAACTTATTCTTACCATATGTAAACAAAATAAGTATGGCAAAGTCAATTGTGATTTGTACTGCAGCACCATGAAAGATGGTGTATGGTCGGCATTTGTCAATCTTGGTGATTCTGTGAATACAGCTGATGGATGGGAGTCTCAACCGACATTATCCGGTGATGGAAAGAGTCTGTATTTTGCATCTGCAAGAGAGGGAAGCAAAGGCATGGATATTTATTATTCCTCAAAAAAAGAAGATGGGAAATGGAGCAAAGCAAAGCGTTTGGGACCGGAAATTAACACTGATAAAAATGAAAAATCACCCTTTATCCATTCCGATAGCCGAACACTATACTTCTCTTCCGACGGCCACATTGGTTTGGGCGGTTATGATATTTTTTATGTAAAAACAGATACTTCAGGAGCATTCAGGAAACCCGTGAACCTGGGATATCCCATCAACACACCTGAAGATGAGGCGGGATTTTTTGTGAGTCTCGACGGAAAAAAAGGATACTTTTCCAGCAGCAAATTAAGAGGAAAAGGTGCGGGTGGATGGGATGTGTTTTCTTTTGACTTATACCCTGAGGCAAGACCTGAAAAAGTATTGTTATTAAAGGGTACACTCGCGGCAGATGCGGTACCACTCTCAAAAACTCATATTGAAATAAAGGGAGTAAAATCAAAAAAAATTACCCGCATAGAAGTAGATTCTCTCACGGGTGGGTATGCAGGCATTTATACACTAGAGAAAAATGAAGATGCAGTTGTGAGCTTCATGGCACCTGATGCAGCCTTTAGCAGCAGGCTGGTGAAATCTACAGAGCTGGATGCCGATCCCGTTATACATGCTGAAACCAAAACATTGGAAAAAGTGGAGCAGGGAAAAGCTTTTCGAATGGACAATATCAGTTATGCGGTAAATGCATCAGAACTGCTGCAGGAAAGCAAGTATGTTCTGGATGCCTTTGCTGATTACTTGCAAGGGCAGCCCGTTTTACAAGTAGAAATACGAGGGCATACCGACAACCGCGGCAATCCGGCTGATAACCTTGCTCTTTCTACCGACAGGGCATTTGCCGTATATTCGTATCTGCTCACGAAAGGAATTTCAAACAAACAAATATCTTTCAAGGGTTTTGGTGATAAGGCTCCGCTTGGAACCAATGAAACAGAAGAAGGAAGGAACCGGAACAGAAGAACAGAGTTTTACATTCTACCACATTGATGACTGCCGAAAAAAAAATACTGCTTGCCACCGGCAATCTCCATAAACTAAGTGAGTTTAACGACATTGCCTATGAACTTCGTTTGCCAATTTCTTTTGTTGACTTGAAGCAAACGGGCATGGATGGCTTGCCTGAAGAAACGGGTATTTCCTATATGCAAAATGCAAGAATAAAAGCCCTTGAAGCTTTTTCAAAAACGGGGATGCCAACTTTGGCAGATGATTCAGGGCTTGAGGTAATCTCTTTGGGTAACAGCCCCGGAATCTATTCGGCAAGGTATGCCGGTGAAGGCGCTTCAGACAGTAATCATCGAACGAAACTTCTCGAAGCCATGCAAACGGATATCCGCCGCACGGCCAGGTTTGTTTGTGTGCTATGTTATGTCGATACAGATATTGAAGAATATTTTGTGGGTGCAGTACCCGGCTCTATTGCACTCAAGGAATCGGGTAAAGATGGCTTTGGATATGATTCTCTGTTTATTCCGGCAGGATATACACATACCTTTGCAGAAATGTACGCCGAAGAAAAAAATCAAATCAGCCACAGGGCCCATGCCATGAGGAGTTTTTCTGAATGGTACAAACAACAAATAGCAAAATAATGGCAAAACAAAACGCTTATAACGACGATAGTATCCGTTCGCTTGATTGGAAAGAACATATCCGGCTTCGCCCGGGCATGTATATTGGCAAACTGGGTGACGGAACTTCGCACGACGATGGTATTTATATACTCATCAAGGAAGTAATTGATAATTGCATTGATGAATATGTGATGGGATATGGAAAAAAGATAGAGATTACAGTTAGGGAAAAAGCGGTGAGCATTAGAGATTTTGGAAGAGGAATTCCTTTGGGGAAGGTGATTGATTGTGTATCCAAAATTAACACCGGAGCCAAATATGATTCTGAAGTTTTTAAAAAGTCTGTAGGTTTGAATGGTGTTGGTACCAAAGCGGTGAATGCATTATCGGCTTCATTCAGGATACAATCTGCGAGGGAAGGAAAAATTAAAACAGCCGAATTTAAAAAAGGAGAATTGGTAAAGGATGCACCCGTTGCTTCTACGCATGAAAAAGACGGAACTTGTGTAACCTTTATGCCAGACGATGCCATTTTCGGTAATTTTCATTTTATGCATGAGTATCTGGAGCAGATGATCTGGAACTATGCCTACCTCAATACAGGTCTGGTGCTTGAGTACAATGGCAAACCTTATGTGTCCGAAAAAGGATTGCATGATTTGTTGTCGCGCAACCTCAGCGGAAATATCCTGTATCCACTCATTCACCTGAGAGGGAATGATATTGAAATTGCCTTTACGCACGGTTCACAATATGGTGAGGAATATTATTCCTTCGTTAATGGCCAGCACACTACGCAAGGCGGAACACACCAGGGAGCATTCAGAGAAGCGCTCGTAAAAACGGTGAGAGATTTTTACAAAAAAGATTTCGATGCTTCAGATATTCGCACCAGTATTGTGGCTGCCATCAGCATCAAGGTGCAGGAGCCGGTGTTTGAGTCACAGACAAAAACCAAATTGGGTTCTCAGGACATTGCGCCGGGAGGGCCCAGCATTCGCAGTTTTATTGGTGATTTTGTAAAACAGGAATTGGATAATTTCCTGCATAAAAATCCGGAAACCGCTGATTTGCTTTTGCAAAAAATTATACAGTCAGAAAAAGAACGCAAAGAGCTTTCCGGCATTCGCAAGCTTGCCCGCGAGCGTGCCAAAAAAGCCAGTCTGCATAACCGCAAACTCAGAGATTGTAAAATTCATTTCAACAGTTCTGATCCACGCAAACTGGAATCTACCCTGTTTATTACCGAGGGTGATTCTGCAAGCGGAAGCATCACCAAATCACGCGATGTGCTCACACAGGCTGTTTTTAGTTTAAAAGGGAAACCCCTTAACTGCTATGGTCTCACTAAAAAGGTGGTGTACGAAAACGAGGAATTCAATCTCCTGCAAAGTGCACTTAATATCGAAGATGGTCTGGATGATTTGAGATACAACAATATTGTGATTGCCACTGATGCAGATGTTGACGGCATGCACATCCGTCTGCTCATGCTCACTTTTTTTCTTCAGTTCTTTCCTGATTTGATTAAAAACGGCCATGTGTATATTTTACAAACACCGCTCTTCAGGGTAAGAAATAAGAAAGAAACCCGCTATTGTTACAATGAACAGGAGCGCGTAAATGCTATCCATGACCTGTCTCCCAAACCCGAGATTACACGATTTAAAGGATTGGGGGGAGATCTCTCCCGACGAGTTCAAGCACTTCATTGGAAAAGACATGCGCCTGGAACCTGTATTGATAGATCGCAATACCAGCCTTGATGATATTCTTTCCTACTACATGGGAAAAAATACACCTGCCCGACAGGAGTTTATTATCGGCAACCTCAGGATTGAAAAGGAGCCTGAGCCGGTAACTGCATAATTTTTATGTCTGCTTATTTTCTTTACTGAACAGTAGTTGTCCGGCAATTTCATTCTTTTTTGTTTTGCTGACAGCAGGGACTTTCTCTGATAACACTCAGGTGTTTCTTGGATCAGGCTTCAGCGGGAGTTTAGCTATTTTGTTTACCTCAATGGTAAATTGTCCGAACGATTCGCTCACTTTTCCTTTGATCAGATAAACACCCTTTCCCCCCAATGGATATTCTCTGAAGACTTGCGGGAAATGAACGGTATCAAAAAGGTTTTTTTCCATGTCATAGAATGTGCCGAAGCACATGTTTTCTCCTTTCGATGTGCGCACGGGTTTCCATGTAACGAGCAGACCCATGATGCGCACTTCCTGTCCATTAAGCTGTTTGAGGTCAGTTGCTTTTACCGGCTCTCTCCGGCTCGTAAGAAGCAGTTCAAAATCATCCATGCTTAGCGGAAATCCCAACAATTCAATTTCATCATAGGCATCGCAAAGCAGGTTTTTTTCAAACACGGGAAGGCTGTATTTTTTTGTGCTCACCGGAAAAAGTTTGTCATGTACCTGTTCCTGCCCACTGCGGTTTATATAAGTATATGCCTGCCAAAGCAGCGACTCTTTAGACATGCCGGTAAACCGCAAGGCACCTGTGCGAATCAGAATCTGCATCTGTTCTGCACCTGCACCCGTTCGGTCGATAAAATCTTCAAGTGATAAAAAAGGACCCTTCCTCTCTCGGCTCACCAGTAACTTATCAATGAGTGTATGTCGCAAGGATTCAATATGTATCAGACCAAGCCAGATTTTTTTTTCTTTGATTGATGTATGCAAACGGGAATGGTTCACACATGGCAAGGCTATTTCTGCACCTGCTTTTGCTGCCTCTGTTATGTAAACCCAGGTGCGGTAAAATCCTCCGAAATTGTTAATCACGGCTACCATAAACTCCCTTGGGAAATAGGTTTTGAGATATAAGCTCTGAAAGCTTTCGGCGGCAAAGCTTGCCGAATGTGCTTTGGAAAAACTATAGCCGGCAAAGGATTCTATTTGCCGCCATACCTCTGCCGCAAGTGCATCCGGATAGCCTTTTGCGCGGCAGTTTGAAAAGAATTTTTCGGTGATTTTAAGAAACTCTGTCTTCGAACGATATTTCCCGCTCATGGCGCGTCGGAGTACATCGGCATCTGCAAGGTCGAGTCCGGCAAAATGATGACATACCTTTAGTACGTCCTCCTGATATACCATGATGCCGTAGGTTTCATTCAGTTGCTCCTTCATTACCGGATGCAGATAAGAAAATGAATCGGGACGGTTGTGTCTTTCAATATAGGCCTGCATCATGCCCGAACTTGATACGCCGGGACGAATGATGGAACTGGCTGCCACCAGTGTGAGGTAATCTGAGCATTGCAGCTTCTGTAAAAGCCCGCGCATAGCAGGACTCTCTATATAAAAGCAACCGATGGTATCTGCCAATCGCAGTTGCTTCTTAATCCCCTCGTCTTGTTTGAATGCTTCTATGCGATGGACATCAACATTTACTCCACAATTTTCTCTGATGATCAGTGCTGCCTCTTTGATGTGACCTATGCCTCTCTGGCTGAGAATGTCGAATTTTTCAAAGCCAATGTCTTCTGCAATGTACATGTCCCATTGAACCGTAGGGAAGCCTTTGGGAGGCATGTTAGTGGCGCTGTAGGCATAAATGGGTTTTTCACTGATGAGTACCCCGCCGGCATGAATACTCAGATGATTCGGAAAAGATTGCAGGCGCGACGAGAGTTGCAAAACCTGTTGAGCCAATGCATTTCCGGCCTGCCTTTGTGGATGATCTGCCAGGGAATCTATTTCCTGTTTGGGCAGACCGGCAACTTTTCCGAGTTCTCTTATAGGGCTGCTGTCTTTAAAAGTACTGATGGTTCCTAAAAGAGCAGCATACCTGTAAGTATACTTATCAAAGATGTATTGCAATACTTCATCTCTTTCTTTCCATGAAAAGTCAATATCAAAATCGGGAGGTGAACTGCGTTTCGGGTTGAGGAAGCGTTCAAAATACAGATCCAGTTCGATGGGATCCACATCTGTGATTCCTAAACAATAAGCAGCAATGCTATTGGCTCCGCTGC
>JBEICQ010000087.1:0-8404 GCA_040383885.1 Flavobacteriales bacterium
GATGCCTTAAATGAGCATTCGTAAAGTTCAAATGAATGTATCTTAACTGTGGGGCGCGGCCCAAAGATTTTTTTTAAATGGCACTTATCAGTTGAACTCAGCCTTGTCGCTGCAAGATAGCCCCGCAATTGAAGCAGTGATCATCAGCACACTGCCCACATGTGATTATCGCTGCACCATGCACTTTGCGCTTTCTCTCGTCCTCGTTTGTAACGAGGATGCCTTGAATGAACTTTTGTAAAGTTCAAACTCAGCTAACAAAAACATTTCTCTCGTCCTCGTTTGTAACGAGGATGCCTTGAATGAACTTTTGTAAAGTTAAAATGAATGTATCTTAACTGTGGGGCGCGGCCCAAAGAATTTTTTTTAAATGGCACTTATCAGTTGAACTCACCCTTGTCGCTGCAAGATAGCCCCGCAATTGAAGCAGTGATCATCAGCACACTGCCCACATGTTATTATCGCTGCACCATGCACTTTGCGCTCCGGGTTATACCCCCGTTTGCATCGCACACTTCTACAAGGTATAATCCCGGGTTCAGTCCTTCGGTATTGATTTGCACCAAACTCACTCCGCTGATGTTGCAACTGTGTACCATTTTGCCACTCAGGTCTGTGATGCGTACAAGCACATTTTCCGGATGGTTGTTGATAAGGCGGAACCAATTGGTTGCGGGATTTGGAAAAAACAAAGGTTCTTCCTGCCTGATGTCATTTGTGAGTGCAGGCGTAAAAGAACTATAGCTTTCCAAATCTATTACTCCGCTGGCGTTATCCGCTTTCAGACTCATTACAATAGAAGGTGTTCCGTTGCGATAATAGGCATAGCTTGAATAAGGAGGTGCTCCCGAAGTGGTATTAAAAAATTCCCAGTTGTTTCCGGTATTTGTTGAATCCACATACTGTGTATCCAGTTCGCTGGTGATGCTTGTCTTTATCCTGAGCACCTGAGCCGTTCCGGCCGGTGTGGTCAAATTGCCCCATGCATCGCATGTAGATGTACCCGTGATATGGTTGCTTATTTTAACGGGGTAAAATCCCGGAATGGTATAACTGTTTATCACCACTTCCCGGCGGGTAAAAGAAAAGGATTGTCCGTAGGAAAGTGGTAGCTGTATGGCTGTATTTCCTGAGGGAAAAGTGATGGTAGTTGTAGAAAAACCGCTGGACAGTGTTCCTCCAAGAACATCAAAGGAGCCGGGTGTAAGACGGTAAAAAAAGTTTGTGGAAAATCCATTTTGCGAAGTACTGATGCCCACTGTAGCTGTGGGAAAAAGAGCAGATCCGTTTACATTTTCGGGTGCCTGATACACCAGGTTGTTGCTGCTGCCGATAACCCATCCCGAAGCATAATTCCATACCTGGTTGTCTCCCGGAGGGCTGATGATCATGTTTGTAGGGCCGGCAGTATCGTTGCAGCTGACAAGGGCTTGTCCGGGCACAGGCATGTCTGCTTGTGTGATGGTAATTTGTGCCTCTGCTGCATGTGCATATATGCCCAGCAAAATCATAAGTGCAGTAAATTTTTTCATGCGTTTTTTTTGCAAAGTACTTACAATATTTGCAACCCGGAAAAAAAAACGCCTTTAATTCTGCAGAGATTTCTAATTAATCCGGAGAGTAATTTGCTTTGGAAAGTGTAAAATACCATTCAATGTTTTATTTTATTAATACTTACTTAATCACAAGCTTATTTCTTCTTACTTTTGAAACCATGAAACGCATCATATTTACACTTACCTTTCTTTGGATTTCACTCACTGTGAATGCTCAATGGGAGCGAAAAACGGGTGTGGAACCCGGCGAAGTAAAAGGATTTGCAAAAGTGGATACCTTACTTTTTGCCGCAACAGGCGGAGGTATTTACAAATCCTACAACAGTGGATATTCATGGCAATTATCTTCCAACGGTCTGACGCAACTAAACATTAACTGCATACATTTTGATGGTGTGAGATTATGGGCAGGTACCGAATTCGGAGGGGTTTTCATGAGTTCCGATACGGGAGCCACCTGGATACTCAAGCAATTTAATGGCGTAAAAACCAGCAGCATTACCTCCAATGCTACCGGGGTATATGTTACCCGCGATGGTGGCTATATGCATCGCTCCACCGATAATGGGCAAAACTGGACCATCCTCGATGGCAGCAACGGATTGCCCACAAGCAATTGCCTCAAGGTGGTATCTTACGGAGACACACTTGTTCTGTTAAGTACTTTTGGTATCTCCAGAAGTACGGATGCCGGTCAAACCTGGACGCTTTCCAACAATGGTTTCCAGGAACCTCTCTATCGCAAAACGCTCGATGTTTTTGGAAATCAACTCTACTGTGCCAGCTACAACAAAATATACTGCAGCAATGATGGAGGTCTAAACTGGTCACCCCTTCCCGGCAATGGCATCGACCCAAGTGCATCCGCCAATAGCTTTCTCATCCTGGATGGCGGAAAATACCTGTTTGCCACCAACATGGGAATTTACAGAAGTGCAGACATGGGATTAAACTGGCAATTACTTACTACGGAGTTTGGTAATTACCTGGTCGAACATTTTGGCAGAGTATTGTATGCCGGCAACCTCAACGGCTTTTTAACCATTGCAGGATCTACGGATGAAGGTACAACCTGGAGTGCAGGCGGCAACGGTATACACAGCATGTCCATCGGAAATATCTATGCAAACAACAACCTGATTTACACACCCCGTCATGGTGGCATGCAGGTAAGTAATAACCATGCAGATTCTTTCAGCACCAGCAATGTATTGACTGAACGCCCACGCTTTTACCCTTTCGGAAATTTGGTTTACGCCACTACCTGGAGCGGTTTGTTTGTTTCTTCAGATGCCGGCTTATCATTTTCACCCATCACCGGCGATTTGACCGACCCAAACATCAATACCCTTTGCATTACCCCAAGCACATGGTTTGCAGGAAGCAGCACCAATGGCATCTGGCGTTCAACAAATAATGGACTCAACTGGACCTCCGCACAGGGACTGCAAATTGGAATGCCCGTGCAATCCATTCATCCATATGGAGGTAAAATTTTCGCTGCTACCAATTACGGACTAATGGTTTCTACAGATGATGGAATCACCTGGCAAGCAACCTCCATCACTTCAAATGTATCGGAAGTAACATCAACATCCAATGCGCTGTTGGTTACCGGGTCGGGCCTTGTAAGAAGATCTACAGACGGAGGAGTGAACTGGACGAACATTCCGGTAGGAACAAATACAAATGCGGTATATGACCTACATGTTATCGGAAATACCATTCTGGCAGGAACACGATTTGGAGGTGTAAGAATTTCTTACGACGGAGGATTAAGCTGGGCAGGGGCAAATGAAGGATTGCAGGACACGCTTATGATCATTCAGTGCTTTGCCAATGACAATCAGTATATGTATTTCGGAACAAGAGGTGCGGGCATCTGGCGCAGGTTGCTTTCAGATTTGAATATCATTACTCCCAGTGCTCTCTTAAAAGATGATGCAGAAACTCGTTCTTTTTATGTGTATCCGAATCCTGCAAACCAACAAATAAGTTTGAACTGCGAGGGAGCTGCATGCATCGATGGAAACATCTGTCTGTTTGATCTCACCGGCAGAATGGTGAGTTCGCAATCATTTTATGCTGGAGACAAAATCAATATCGAAAACCTTTCGCAGGGCATGTATCAATTGATCTATACCAATGCCAAGGGGGAAACACGAAGCAGCAAGCTCGTGATTGAGTAATACATAACTTCTGCTCAAAGCAGGGTTCCTTTTAGCCAGAGCATGGCGGCAGAAAAATAGATGATCAGTCCGGTTACATCCACCAGCGTTGCAATAAACGGCGCTGAGGAAACAGCCGGATCGGCTCCCATTCGCTTGATGATAAGCGGCAGCATAGAACCTGCAAGCGATCCCCACATCACTACTCCCAGCAGTGAGGTGCCAACAGTGAGTGCAATGCCGAGCCAGTGAGGGCCATAGATATTGGTAAAAAATGTCCACAGAAAGATTCTGAAAAAGCCAATGATACCGAGGATGATTCCCAGTGCAAGGCCGCTCACAAATTCTCTTTTCATCACCCGCCACCAGTCACGGATGCCTATTTCACCCAATGCCATGGCCCGGATAATAAGCGAAGCCGCTTGTGAACCTGTGTTTCCGCCTGACGAGATAATCAGTGGAACAAACATGGCAAGAATCACTGCGCGGGCAATCTCATCTTCAAAAAAACTCATGGCAGAGGCAGTAAGCATTTCTCCTATGAAAAGGAGCACCAGCCAGCCGGCGCGTTTCTGTATGAGTGTGTACACCGAGGAATCAATATAAGGTTCTTCCAGTGCTTCTGTTCCACCCATTTTCTGAATGTCTTCTGTATCTTCTTCCTCTGCAAGTCGCAACACATCATCAATGGTGATGATGCCAAGCAACACACCTTTGGTATTAATTACCGGCAGTGCCACACGATTGTTGTTTCTAAAGACGGTGATGGCAGCCGACTCATCATCATTCACGCTCAGCGCCACATAACGACTGTCCATCAAATCGCTCACGCTGGTTTCCGGAGACACAAACAAAAACTCCCGTATCCTGATATCATCCAGCAAAATGCCTTCATCATCTATGATGTAAATTACATTGATGGTTTCGGAGTACTTCCCATATTTACGGATGTATTTTAATACCTGATCCACCGTCCAGTGTTTTTTTACGGCAAGGTAATCGGTAGTCATCAGGCGACCCACAGAACCTTCCGGAAAACCCAGCAGAGAAAGGGTAATGGCGCGCTCTTCGGGATCGAGCAACACAAGCAATTCTTTTACGGCAGCACCCGGCAATTCCTCCAGGAACTTGGTTCTGTCGTCAGGAGAAAGTTCGTTGAGCAGGGCTGCCATCTTCTCATAGGCAAGCGAGTGAAGTAGGTAATTCTGGAGATCAAATTCGAGAAACTTAAAAACTTCCGCTGCAATTTTGATGTCGAGCAGGCCAAACAGATTTTTCTGGCTGAGTTCATCTTCCGTTTCTTCCAGCAAGCGGCTCAACTCATCGGGCATGTAGGTTGAGAGCAACTCTTTGAGTTCAGGAATTTTTCCCTCGGTGAGCAGGCTGAATACCTGTGAAAAATCTGTATGGGTTTCGTTGCTCATGTTTCCTATTGTTTCCAGATGTATTCCATCACGGTTTGTCCAACTACTTTCAGTGTGTTTTTATCAATGATGCCAAGATTGTCGGCATGCGTGTGATGATGTCTACCATAGGTACCGGTATTGGGATCCATGTGCACAATATCTACACAGGGAATGCCTGCAATTTTATTGATGTATAGGTGATCATCGGTGGTTTCGCCTGTTTCTGCATCCACAAAAATACCTGCATACCCAAGGTCATAAGCCGTTTGCCAGAGGGCGTCTACATATGGCGCTGCATATTTCACAGAGGTTCCTTCTCTGGGGAAAATGGCAGCTTTGGCGCCCACCATGTCGAGCAGGATACCCATCCTTGCTTTGTAGCCGGGCACATGCGGGTTTTTCGCCCAGTGTTGTGTACCCAAACACCAGGTGTCCGGCATGTTGCTTCCTTCCCCTGAGGGTTGTCCGTAATCTTCCAGATCAGTAAAAAAAATATCAATGCCTTTTTTCAATCCTGAGGCATGCATCTGCCTGGCTACTTCCAGCCAAACAGCTACACCCGAGGCTGCATCATCTGCACCATCGATGGCCTGGTCGCGGTTTTCGGTTTCTCCATCAGCCATGGGGCGGCAATCCCAGTGAGACATCAGCAGCATGCGATCGGGATTTTGCGGTTCAATGGATGCAATGATGTTTTTTAATCTGAATGTTTTGCCATCGTAGGTTTTTACCGGTGCTTCCTGCACCATGCAGGTAAATCCATATTTCCTTAGCTGTGAAACCAGATAATCGGCGCAGGCTGCATGTGCTTTTGTGCCGGGCACTCGCGGACCAAAATCCACTTGTTTTTTGAGAAAAGCATAACAGGAATCAGCATCAAAAGCAGGCGAGATCTGCTGATAGCGCGGCACTTGTTTCTCCTGATTTTCTTCTTCCTTATTTTTTTGACCGCAGGAAGAAAAAAGCAAAGCTGACCAGCAGCATGTCATCAGAAAAATGCTTCTAAAGTTTTTCATGTGCGCATCTTCCAGGTGGTTCCTTCTTTTCCGTCCATCATTTGAATGCCCGCAGCAGCCAGCTTGTCTCTGATGAGATCAGAGAGTGCAAAGTTTTTCTGCAACTTGGCCTCGTTACGCATCCCGATGATGGTCTGCATGAGTTTATCTACGGTCTCCGTCTGACTTGTCTCGGCAGGCTTGAGTCCGAACACATCACCCAAAATTCCGTTGTACAGGTTCAGGAGTTTTTCTTTTTGTGCCGGTGAAACACGCTCTGTACCTGCAAGAGCTGCATTGATGAATTTTACGCCATCAAACAAAAGAGCCAGGGCAACCGGTGTATTCAGGTCATCATTGAGCGCTGCATACACATCCTGTTGCAGTGCATCCGCATCAAGTGATCCGGCTTCCTGCTGCTCGGGCAAATGACTGATGTTCTTCCAGGCTTCCATCATCCGCGAAAAACCTTTCTCTGAAGCCTGCAAGGCTTCGTTGGAAAAGTCGAGTGTGGAGCGATAATGCGTTTGCAACATAAAAAAGCGAACAGCCATGGGAGCATACCCTTTTTCCAGCAGAGGATGCGAGCCGGAGAACAGTTCCTCCGGAAGAAATGCATTGCCAAGCGACTTGCCCATGCGTTGTCCGTTTACGGTGAGCATGTTGGTATGAATCCAGTAGTTTACAGGCTTGCTGTGGAAACAAGCCACACTTTGCGCAATCTCATTAGTGTGGTGGGTGGCCGCAAGGTCCATGCCGCCTCCATGAATATCAAAAGATTCTCCCAGGTATTTTTTACTCATGGCAGAACACTCAATATGCCAGCCCGGAAAACCTTCGCCCCAGGGACTGGGCCATTTCATGATATGCTCAGGTTTGGCTTTGATCCATAGCGCAAAATCGAGCCTCCCTTTCTTCTCATCCTGTCCGTCGAGGTCGCGGGTATTGGCCATCAAATCCTCCAGCTTTCTGTTGGTGAGGATTCCGTAATCAGAAGTTTGTGCATATTTCTCCACATCGAAATACACCGAGCCGTTAACCTCATAGGCAAAGCCCTGCGCGATGATTTTTTTGGTCATCTCAATCTGTTCGATGATGTGGCCTGTAGCGACAGGCTCAATAGAAGGAGGCAGCAGGTTAAACTGATCCATTACTTTTCTGAAGCCCACAGTATATCGCTGCACCACTTCCATGGGTTCCAGTTGTTCCAGCCTGGCTTTCTTGGCAATCTTGTCTTCTCCGATATCAGCATCACTCTCCAGGTGACCGGCATCGGTGATGTTTCTTACATAACGCACCTTATAGCCAAGATGCAGCAGGTAGCGGTACAGAATATCAAAGGAAATAAAGGTGCGGCAATTGCCTAAATGAACATCACTGTAAACCGTAGGGCCGCAAACATACATGCCCACGAACGGGGGCGTGAGCGGCACAAAATCTTCTTTGGCTCGTGTAAGGGTGTTGTAGAGCTTCAATGACATAACAATCACTTTTTTTCATACAGGGTTTTTTCAACCGATCCGTTCACAATGATGAGTGTTTTAACCAGTTTGTTGTTTTCGTATAGATAGGTTTTTCCCTGCATGAGCATGCCATTTTTGAATTCTCCTTCGCGAAGCAATTTTCCGTTACCATCATAGGTTTTGTGGAAACCGTCGGGGATTTGTCCGGGCACCGTTGCTTTGGTTGCTTTCTCTTCTGCGGGTGGCGGTGTTTTTTCGGGTTCTTTTTCAGCAGCAGGCTGAGGCTTTTCGGGTGTGTATGTCTTTACAGATTCCGCATCCAGTTCTCCGTCTTTGAAGTTTTTTTCCTCAATAAGTTGTCCATCTTCATTGTAGGTTTTCACGATTCCCGCCTCTTTGGAATCCTTCCAGCTGCCTTCTACCATGATCTTTCCGTTGGGATGAAAGTAACGCTGGACGCCGTCTCTTTTTCCATCGTTCCCAAACTGAAAATCCTGATACAGGTTTCCATTCTCATGATAAAATTTGTACTTGCCTTCCCAGTGGTTGATGTTCCAGAAACCTTCTTCGCGGAGCTTGCCATTGGAACCGTAAATTTTGGCGTAACCAATTTTTTTGTCTTCCTTAAAAGTGATTTCGCTTTTGAGGTTGCCTGTGTTGCAATTGTAAAATTTCCAGGTACCGGATTTCATGTTGTTTACATAACGGCCCTCTTCCAACCTGGCTGACTCATCGCAATCTTCATTCTGCTTTTCAGCATTCGTGATTACCCAATATCCTATGCGCTGGCTGTTGTTATCTGTACGGTTCAGGGTA
>JBEICQ010000088.1:0-8299 GCA_040383885.1 Flavobacteriales bacterium
CCTTCCCCGTTGCGCACGTTCATCACGAGGTCGTTGTCGAAGTTGTCGAACCACCAGTCGCGCTGCGGGAGGAAGATGGGCGAGCCGCTCGCACCGAGACCCCAGCTACCGCGCCCCCATGTAAAAAATAAGCAGTGGTAAAACTACAAAAGACAGTTTATTAAAAGACGCAGCTGCTGCAAAGTCAAAATGAAGCAGGTGCATGATGCCGCGGGTCATGCCACAACCATAACATTCCATGTCAAGCAGAAGTACAGAGAGACACATGGGCGGACCATTATCAAAAAAATCAACGGGCAGAAGAAAAAGTACCAAGGGTACCATCAACAGCCCGCTGAAATAAAAACGGTAGAAGTTCTTTTTCAAGAACAGCAGTGTAAATGCTTAGAGCGTTTTCTCGTAGCCTTCACTTTTGGGTTTCAAATCACCGGTGATGATGCGAATCAAATCAATCAGCGCCCATATACCGCAGCCTCCGCCAGTGAGTAACTGAATAATCCCTTCTGTTGTGTAACCCAAATAGAAACGATGGATTCCCAGGTATCCAACAAAGAAGCAAAGAAGCAGGGCAACGAGTTGGCTTTTACCACCTTCTTTACTTGCAGCTTGTTTGTTTTGTTTTACGGCTGTTTTTACAAGGTATTTAATCTCCTTGCGTGACATTTTGGTAAGCTCGGCAGCTTGCTTGGCGAGGGATAGCGATTTGCGGGTAGAAAGGAGAACAACGGCTTTCTTTGATGAAGATGCGGTGAGGGAAAGCTCAGCCTCCTGTTTAGCAGAAGCCAATGTGCTCAGGCCCATGTTCTGAACAGGTGCAATTGCAGTAGCCGAAGTTTCATTTTTCTTTGGGCTTACTTGGGTCTGTTTACTTGCAGTTGTTTTTCCATTGTTCCATTCAATGTGGTAACCGGGCATGTACACCCTTTTTTCCATGGTACAGGAAGTGATGAGCACAAGTGCTGCTGCGCTCAAGACAAGTGTTTTTCTGAGATTTCTCATGTTGATTTTTTTGTTTGGTTTTTATTTGGTTTTTGTTTGATCTTTAATTTGGCAAAACACATTGCTGAAAGCAATATATAAATACCTACTAAAGCCGCAGGCAAAATAAATAAATGGACAACGAGAAAATGAATGTGTTAATAATTTGTCAATAAATTACTCTCATTTGCCCCACTCTCCAATCCCCTTATGGATTGTCGTTCAAGCCCAGCTTGAGGTTATGTCCCAGCTTTTCTTTCTTGGTTTGCAGATAGCCGGCATTGTGCGGATTTGATTCAATCTCAATGGGGATATTTTCCACAATCTCCAGACCATATCCCAACAAGCCTGCCCGCTTCCTTGGGTTGTTCGTAATCAAACGGATTTTTGAAATCCCCAGGTCTCTTAAAATCTGGGCACCAATTCCATAATCCCTTTCATCCATTTTAAATCCGAGGTGTGTATTGGCCTCTACTGTATCCATGCCTTCCTCCTGCAGTTTATAAGCCTTTAGTTTATTGAGCAATCCAATACCCCGGCCTTCCTGATTAAGATAAACCACAACGCCCTTGCCTTCTTTTTCTATCATCTCCATGGCTTTGTGTAATTGCGGTCCACAGTCGCAGCGGCAACTGCCAAAAATATCACCCGTGAGGCAGGAACTGTGCATGCGCACCATCACAGGCTCGTTTTCATCCCAACTACCTTTGATAAGGGCAAGATGGTCCTGGTCTGTGTTGATTTGTTTGTATGCCTGTAGTGTAAAATTGCCCAAATGGGTAGGCATCTGCACAAGTACCTCTTTCCTGATAAAACTTTCGTGCTTCAAACGGTAGGCAATCAAATCTTTGATGCTTACAATTTTGAGGTTAAACTTAAGGGCAATCTCTTTTAAGTCTTCCAGCCTGGCCATGCTGCCATCTTCGTTCATAATTTCTACAATCACTCCCGCAGGTTCAAAACCTGCCAGCCTTGCCAGGTCAATGGCCGCCTCGGTATGTCCTGCACGCTTTAACACGCCCAGTCTTTGTGCACGCAGCGGAAAGATATGCCCGGGCTTGCCCAACTCTTCAGGCTTGATGTCAGGATCAATCAATGCGAGGATGGTTTTTGCACGGTCGTGGGCCGAGATGCCGGTGGTGCAACCATGCCCGATCAAATCTACCGAAACCGTAAAAGGCGTTTCATAGGCTGCACTGTTGTGGTGAACCATGAGACCAAGTCCGAGCGCATCGCAACGGTCTTCAATCAGGGGTGCACAAATCAAGCCCCTCCCGTGGGTGGCCATAAAATTGATGATTTCCGGACTTACTGTTCTTGCCGCACACACAAAATCTCCTTCATTTTCCCTGTCCTCATCATCTACTACGATTACAACTTTTCCATTTTTTATTTCTTCGATGGCACTCTCTATGGTATCTAACGACATATGTCTTTTTTTAATGATGGATGGTATGCAGGATTACTTTCCAAAGAGTCCTTTTATTTTTTTCTCAGCCTCTTTTTTTGCTTTTTCTTTTGCTTCGCGGGCCACTTTTTCCGCTTCCGCTTTTGCTCTGTTTTCCGCTTCAGTTTTTTGCTTTTCCAGCTCTGCCTTTATCCTTGCTTCTTCTGCTTTTATTTTTGCTTCCGCCTCTGCACGACGCTTCTCTGTTTCTGCTTTGAGCAGCGCCTCGGCTTCCGCTTTTTTCTTGTCGAGCTCTGCTTTTGCTTTTGCCTCCAGCTCTGCTTTTGTTTTGTCAATCATCTCCCTTGCCTTGTCTTTGAGTGAACCGGCTGTTTCGGCAAAGTTGGTTTTGAGTTCCGGCCTGGTAAAGGTCCCTCCAATCTTAACTCCGGCTTTGAGGCTTTCTCCCACAGAGAAAGAAGCCCCATTGGCATTGGCAACACTTACGGCTGCTTGAGCCAGTGCTCCGGCCCTCGATCCCAAATCTGCCATACTGATGTTCGCATCCAGGTCATAATCTATCTTCTGGTCAAACCCTTGTTTGCCACCGAGCCTGAATTGTGAATGACGAATCTTAAAATCAAAGGGAGCCACCTTTACTTCTCCGTTCGAAAAGGCAAAGGCCACTTTGAGGTCATTGAGATTGATCTGTTTGTACTCCGGCATTTTTAATGCATCAGCCACCTTTACAAACATTGGCAGATTGGTAACCACTACTTGCCTTGTAAGCAAATTGCCACTGCCTGAGAGGGTATGTAACCGGGGCGACATGTTCTTTTCCAGGACGCCACTGAAAGAAATCCCACAATCAAAATTACCCGAAGCATGCTTCACCACAGGTGCCAGTCTTTGAATGGTCAAAAAGGTTTTTGCTGTTTGTGTAAGGTCCATGCCTTTGAGCTGCATGGCAAAATCTACCACCGGCGCGTGTATGTTTTGTGTATTGTATTTTCCGTTCAGCACCATGCTTCCTCCCAGCATTTGCATGCCCAGGTTGCTGAGCATGAGCTCTGAATTTTTTACCGTGATGATGCCATTCACCTCTCTCATATCCATGTTGCTGTAGAGCAATCTGCCAAAGCTTACTCTGAGTGTAAAATCCAGATTGGATGGTACCGGAATCACCTGCATGCTTGTGGTATCTGCCGAGGTTGCTGCTGCTGTTTTTCCGGTCATAAATTCATTTACATCGAGGTATGGGGAACTCACCGAAAAGCTTCCGCTGAGCAATTCATCTTTCATGGCATAACCCATCAGGTTATTGATGATGCCACTGGCTTCAATACTGCTTTTGCCAAGCGAAGAAACAAATTTTAATAACCTGGCTTCTGCCGGAGTAAACTGCATCTCAGCCTCACTGATGGCAAAGCCTGCCGGAAAATCTTGGCTTTTGTAATGCATGTTTTGGATGCGGATACTGCCCCGTGCATCAAACAATTCATATTGCTTTTTATCAATGCTCGACTTGTTTCCTTTCATCTGCACATCTGCACTCACCATGCCGCTCAACTCGCTGTTTTCTAAAGGCACATAATTTTTCAACTCCCCAAGATTCAACTTGCCTTTGATTGTAGCATCTATGTAGGGATCACTCACGGGTGTACGCATCAGCATGCGCATGTCTGCGGCATTTCCGTTAAACTCGGCATGCAGTGCGTTCAGTTGAATGGTGGTGCGGTCGGGCACTCCGTTGGGATTTTGAATAGCCAGGTCAATGCCAATTTTGTCCACTTTGCCCGGTAAAGAGGGGTACTTAAACATGGCATTACTCACTAGCAATCGCAAACCAAAAGCCGGATGTTGGGTATTGCTCATAGTGCCTTTTACAAAAGCGTTCAACCCAAGTTTTCCCTTGGTGGTAACATCTGCAAAGCTGCTGGTATAACAGCCCGGAACCAGCGATAAAAAAGCCGCGAAATCTGTTTGCGGACAACTCAGTTTGATGTCTGTACGAATATCTTCTTTGGGCATCTCCAGCCAACCATCGGCATGGAGCTCAAGGGCGTTGAGCGTAATTTTGTTTTGGGTAAAGGTAAATTTCATGGCAGGCATGTTGGCCAGGAGCATGATGTCGGCAGTGGTTTTTACTTTGCTGATCCAGGCCACACCGCCGTATAAAACGCTTAGCGCCTCAATCTCAGTACGGGTATCCATGTTGAATTCATCCTGCGTAAAATCACCTTTCAGCGCATGTGTGCATCCCCTCAGATGTGAGCTGATTCCCAACTGTTCATCTTTGTATAGAATATCCCCTTTGTTTATTTCAAATTTTGTAAGGGTAAGCCTGAACTTGCCGGGTTCGCCTTCAGGAGCAGCTTCCGGTCCGGGCTTGGTGATGTTCCAGTTGGCTTTGCCTTGCTTGTTCACAAGTGCCCTGATAACCGGCTCATCCAAAATGATGTGCTTTACTTCGTATGGACCACCTTTGATCACACTCATCAGGTTGACCCTGAGCGATATTTTTTTTGTAAAAAGAAGCGTATCACCCTCAAAATCTTGTTTGCCGATGAGCGACAGATCCGTTACGGAGAGATTCAAATACGGAAACGAGCCAATGAGTCCCACATCGAAGCTGCCAAAATAAAAAGTGGCATCCAGTTTTTGGTTCACCTGCTCAATGCCTTTGGTCACCAACTTATTCTTAAATACAAATGGCAGTGCGAGAAGAACAGCCAGAAGGAACAGAAGGATTCCCGCGAGGTATTTCCATTTTTTTTTCATGATCAGTAAACGGGCACAAAGTTACCATTCCTAAGCAAGAATCGAGATTTCCCGAAAAGGAGTGTACTGCCTTCTTTCACTTGTTTCAGATGACTTATTTCTGTGTCCATGGCATAGATATTTCCGCCGGTGGCACGGGCAATGTTCAGGTAGTTGGGATGTACATAACTGCGGGTACCACAAAGCAAAACATCTACCGGAACCTTTATTTTATTGAGCAATTCCATGTCTCTTACCCCGGAGTAACAATCGGCTACCATGAGCACCCTTGGGCTGTCAGGAAACTTTTTTAATCCTTTGAGAACTGCCTCAAGGTTGTTTTCCGGAAGATCTCCGCCGAATCCTTTCTTCATCACCAGCCTTAAATATTTCTCAAAAACCACCGCAGAGTCTGCCGAAAACACATACACGCCTTCAACTTTTCCGTTTACCTTTTTATCGTCGGGCTTACGGTCACCGTCATTAAAAATGGCATATCGTCCGGGATTTTTTGCATCAAACATCAGGCGGTTCCACATGCATATCTGTATGTTGTAGGGCAGCATGCTGCCTGTAGCATCTACCACAAACAAAGTATTGGCAGCGGGCTTGTGCTTTTTCATGAAATAAAAAAAAGTTGAATCAAATCGCTCCGCCATCATTTTAAACATGGCACTGCTCATCGATGAAGGATCCATCCCCCACATATGCGAAGGCGGCACATATTTTCGTCCCACAATTTTGGGTTTGAGTTTTACTTCAGTCACTACAGTATCTGCATGCGGCCTGCGAGAGAGTATGCCGCCGCTTGTTTCCCTCACAATTTTTTTATTTCTGTTCTTCTTCAGGATAGGATCATATCCTTTCTTAATAATCTCTTTTTTGATTTTCGTTTTTTCTTCCACCACATTTTCAAAATGGCCCAGAGAATCCATGTTTAAGAATTTATCCAGCAAGTCTAGCTCCGAAGCGGAAGAGGATGGGGTAGGAGGCTCGAGAAACTGAATTACAAATCCATGAAACAGTTTTTTTGCCTCTGCCTCATTTTTTGCTTCCGTTTGCTCAAAGGCATTAAACATAACATAGCCCCGGGCTATGCGTGGCAGGTATTTAATGAGTGTATCAAATCGCTCTTTGTTCAGGGAGGGTTGCTCAAATTGCTGACTGGCCCTGTAACGGGAGTAATACAGATCTACGGAAACGATGTGCTTTCCTTTGAGTTTTTTCAGTTCCTCTCTGTTGATGATGCTGCTTCCCGCAAACTCGTTTTTGAGCACAACGCTTTGTCCATGTTTGTATGGCTCGTAACGAGTGATCTCCTGTGGATCCATGCGGTAGAGCACACCCCCGCTGAGGCTCTGCTCTTTGGCAGCTTGCCCGGTTAAAGTGAAAAATGCCAGCAACCAACACAACATATCCGCATATTAGCAAATAATTTGCCATCCGGCGAAAATGTGATGAATGCCGCTAAACTTCATTGTTTACCTGGCTTCGGCCTTGTCTTCCCAGCCCTCTGCCTTATGCGCTCCGTCGCAAAAGGGTTTGTTTTTGCTGTGGCCGCAACGACAAAGACTTACACGGGTCTTTCCCGATAAATCATAGGCGTTGCCTTGTTCGTCTACAATTTCAAAATCGCCTTCCACGCCAATGGCGCTGTTGGATTTGATGGTTATCTTTGTTTTCATATGAATCGTGTTCTTGCTGTTGATTATGGTTTAAAAAGAGTGGGATTTGCTGTATCCGATTCCCTGGGCATGATTGCAAATCCACTGATGGTTGCCGAAACACCGGTGGCACTAAAAACCTTGCTCAATCTGCTGGCGGAGTATAATTGCTCAGATGTGGTGATCGGACTTTCAAAAAACCTGCGCAATGAAGAAAATCCCATCGAGGTTGAGATCGGGAAGTTCATTGAGGCATTGCTCAAAAAAATTCCAGCGCTCAGAATCATCAGAATAGATGAAAGATTTACCTCCAAAATTGCCATGCAGGGATTGATTGATGGTGGGTTCTCCAAAAAACAAAGAAGAGACAAAGGAAACCTCGACAAAATGAGTGCTGCCATCATCCTTCAGGATTACCTCAACCAAAGGGGATAAAAATCACAGAGAAGCAAGGGCCGTCTTCACGGCTTCAAAGTTTGGAAGGTCACCTGCACTCTCCAATACCTCTGCATATCGAATCACACCGGCGGCGTCAATCACAAAGGCTGAACGCTTGGCAACTCCTTTGAGTCCGGCTACAAACTCGGCATACATGCAGCCATAGGCCTGAATGGCCTGCTTGTTGAAATCACTCAGCAAGGTAAAATTAAAGTTTTGGTCTTCTTTAAACTTGGCCAGGGTAAATGGCGAATCCACCGATATGCCTATCACGGTGGCGTTTAGCTTTTCATAACTGCCAATATCATCACGCATGCTGCACAATTCTTTGGTGCATACACCGGTAAAAGCCATCGGAAAAAACAAAAGCACAACAGGTTTGCCTGTGTAGTCGCTTAGTTTATGCATTTTCTTTTCTGTATCGGGCAATTCAAATGCCGGAGCAGGAGATCCAATCTGTAACATGTTTTGATTTTAGTTTAGGAGACAATTTTAAGGCGAATTTGTTTACGGGTGGAAACTTCTTGTTCAAAAGGCTATTTTTGCGCAAATTCAGCATATGCAATACGATGTACTTGTTTTAGGAAGCGGACCCGGCGGATATGTAGCCGCCATCAGGGCCTCACAACTCGGATTAAAAACTGCCATAGTGGAACGCGAGAGCCTGGGAGGCATCTGCCTCAACTGGGGTTGCATTCCCACCAAAGCCCTGCTCAAGAGCGCTTCGGTCTTCGAATACCTCAACCATGCTGCCGATTACGGCATCGAGGTAAACGGTGCCAAAGCAGATTTCAATGCCATCATCAAACGCAGCCGCAATGTGGCCGATGGCATGAGCAAAGGCATTCAGTTTCTGATGAAAAAAAACAAGATTGATGTCATCAATGGCAACGGAACCCTCAAGCCGGGCAAAAAAGTGGAAGTAAAAGACACGGCCGGCAAGAGCACTCTATATGATGCAAAGCACATCATCATCGCAGTGGGCGCCCGCTCCAGGGAATTACCCAACCTGAAACAAGACGGAAAAAAGATCATCGGATACCGCGAGGCCATGACCCTGCCCAATCAACCC
>JBEICQ010000089.1:0-8272 GCA_040383885.1 Flavobacteriales bacterium
TCAAAATTAATAAAATCGGCAAGTTGTTGATACAGCTTCTCTCTTCCGAAGGTTTCTCTAACCAATGCAATCGCCGAAGCGGATCGAAACGGATAATTAAATGATGCATGGGATGAAACTGCCACCAGAGAAAGTAGCTCGGCCTCGTTGGAAAAATAAAGTACGGGAGCATGGGGTTCATCAGATGTAATCCCCTCTGCACCGATGCGTGTTGAGAAAACAGGTTTTCCAAGCGCGAGTGCCTCTACAATTTTTATGCGCATGCCACCACCTGCAAAAAGTGGACAAATCATGATGTCGCAGGAATTGATAAAATCATGCGAATCTGCAATTTCTCCCAGCACCTCAATCCCCATCTTTCCATGCATTTGTGTAATATCATCAGGCATAAATCTTCCTGCAAGTCTTAATGTGGCACCCGGAAAAGCTGCATACACCGGTGGCCAGGCATGCTTCACCAACCACCTGATGCCATCCTGGTTAGGCATCCAGTTCATAGAACCCAGATGAAAAAAAACCGGTTTAGCAGCATTGAAATCTCCCGGGCTGGCGTAGGTTCCACCATAGGAATAGGGCAAAACAAATACCTTTTTGCCGGTTACGGATTCATTAATCACAGCAGCGTCAAGCGAGGTAATTGCAAGGATAATATCTGCGGAAGCAAATACCGACCGCTCAAATTTCCGGAGCCGCTTTACCTGTAAGTGAAGATATGCCTTTCGTATTTTCCTCTTTTCTTCGTTGGCCACTCTTTTCCAGAGGAGATGTTCAATATTATGTGCTCTTAAAATGAGAGTGCCTGAGAAATGCTCCCTGATTACCGGGAGATAAACACCCATGTAAATGCTTTCGAGCAGCACAAAGTCGTAGGATTGGGCAGTGAGTTTTTCTGCTAATTTTTTTGCTACCTGTTTGCTGAAAAAGCGACTAGCATGAAATGCTTTTCCATTCAAAAGATTCACAAAAGTATTTGCCGGATGGATGCTTGTATCAACAAAAACGGTCTCAGGCTGATGAAGTAACTTGAGCTTTTCCGGCCAAGAGTCAGGATGACTTTCGTTTTTTGGGGTGCTCAGGTAAAAGCAATCCACTTCAAATCCTGCCTGAGAAAAACCTTTGAGGTTGGCCAGCATGGCCATGGCACCTCCATCGCTCTCCGGCCAGGGAGGCTTGTTACAGATTTGCAGAATCTTTTGCACCGGTGGCATATGAATTGCGTCGTTTAAACAAGGATTTGTAAAATTCCATGTCGAAAAGAACAGAATCCTTCGTGGCTTTATATGTTAGAAATATTCCCACAGGCAGCAACACAGCAATGGCCAGCCAGGAACCAACATGTGGATTTAGCCCACCTTCCTTCGCTGACTTTTCTCCAATGATGGAAACCACATAAAACACAAGAAAAAAACCCACAGCAAACAAAGCAGGCATGCCCAATCCACCTTTGCGGATAATGGCGCCAAGGGGGGCGCCAATAAAGAACAAAACCAGGCAGGCAATGGACAAAGTGAACTTTTTATGAAATTCAATATAATACCTCACCTTATTCCCTTCTCTCACCTCTTGCTCAAACTTTCCGGATTCAACAAAGGAAGAATTGCTCCTCGCAAAGTTCAGAGCGGCATCATATACCTGCATCCTGTCGGCCTTGGGCAATTGAATGAGGTATTCCTCATAGGTTTCTTTTTCATAGGGCTGAATTCTTGATTCGAATCCCCTTCTTTTTAAATCACGACTCATTAAAAAATTGGTGAGCTGACTGTAGTTGATCTTGTTTCTTCTTTGTGTATAAACTTCCTCACTGTCTACCGCAGCCAGCAGTTCTTTGGCCCTGAGTATAGAATAGTGCCCTTTAAAAAGTGAGGCATCCGAACGCATCATTTTAAAATCAGACAGATCTAAACGAACAACCTGTTTTTTAAAAGAGGAACGCACATAAGGTTTGTAGTCGTTCTTGGCGTTTTCCGCCTCCCCCTCCTCATAATTGTGTCCGTTGATAAGTGTAAGGACTAAAAAACGCTTATCCGGAGTTACTTCCATCACACCCGAATCTGCAAGGGTTACTTTGGTATTCCCCATGTTCTCGGTGTGGTCGTAAATCATGATATTGCTGAGTGAATTTCCGTTCTTCCACTTTTTCCCCACACGGAGTGTATAGTTTTCAATGCCATTGTAAAATACTCCTTCCCTGATTTCCAGGGCAGGCTTTTTGTGTGTGATGTCATATAGCAGCACACCCATTTTCAAGTTGGCAAGCGGCAAAACATAGTTGGAAAAGAAAAATGCTGCTCCTGACAAAAGAAGGGTAAAAAAAATCAGGGGTCTGAAGATGCGCTGCAATGAAATTCCTGCAGCTTTAAGTGCTGTAATCTCATAATATTCAGCCAATCCACCAAATGTCATGATGCTCGACAAGAGAATGGTAAGCGGAATGGCAAGAGGAACAAGCGTGGCAGACACAAAAAACAAGAGTTCTAGAATGACACCGATATCCAGGCCTTTGCCTACCAGGTCGTCAACATACTTCCATACAAACTGCATCACCAAAATGAACATGATAATGCAAAAAGTGAGCAAAAAAGGAAGCAGGTATGCGCGTAGTATGTAAGAATCCAGGGTCTTCAAGCCTTCTTTTGTGGATGCAAAGATAGGCTTCCCTTAGTTTGCACCAAGGGCATGATGCAGGTCTTTTACCTGGTTTTGCCAGAGAAGTTTGGCATTTTCAACTGCCTGAGCATCCTCGGCAAAATCTGTAATCACAAGGGCCACATCGCCGGTGAGCTCATCAATTGAAATACGGAACTCAAAATAGGTGTATTCAGGCTCATGTTTCCATTGAAAACGGATGTAATGATTATCCTTTTTTGCCAATACCTCTGCCAGTTGCTTGTTGTCTTCCCAAATAAACTCAAAAGCAGTTCCTTTTAGGTTCACATCATCGGCAAACCACATAGCGAGTCCTCCTGCTGTACTTAGGAGATTATACAAACTGCCTTTTGAGGCATGAATGGGATATTCCATTTCGTACTTAAGATAGCGCTCCTTGGTGCGGGGCTTTGCAGGGGTGGCATTTTGTGGCTTTGCCTTTGCCTTGGTCTTGGCCATGGGAGGAAAATTGAAGTTTGTATTTCCTTTATCTTTTGCAATATAGGAAAATTAGACAAAAACAAATAAAATAATAAGCGTTCCCGTTTTATTGTTTCTTCGCCGGGAAGTGAGAACAGGTAAAAGGGCTTGTTCTATTTCATTTTCGGTGCTGCAATGGGTCCGATATCACTTGCTTATCTTTGTCTGCAACATATGCAAACACAGAAAGCAAGGAAATGAAAGATAAAAGCAAGCATTTTTTTGTGGGACAAGAGGTTAGTCTGATGCAGATGACAGGCACTTTTCGTATTTGCAGTCTGAGGCCGGAGGTGGCTTTGGTGAGTGATGAACACGGATTTGAGATCACTGTGGCCGTAAAAGAATTGGTGCCCCTGCACGGCAAAGAAAGCCCGCCTCAAGAGGAAACGGTCGATTCAATAGAAAGGGTTTATCCTGAAAATGGTGTTTTTCTGTTGTATGATGAAATCACATCAGAAGCCTGTCTTTACAACGGACATGCGCTTCCGCTCATGTATCTGTTATATGAAGTCCAAAAAAATAATCTCCTCCTGCTGTCCAAAGGACTGATAGAAGCACAAAGCAGAGGAAGTTTTTTCAGCAGAAGCCCCAACGACCTAAAACACCTGATGATGGCCTGCCTCTGGATACCCGGGAATACAGAGCGCATCCCTGATTGGTTCAGCAAGCACATCCGTACCCGTTTGCAAGAGCTTGCTGTGCTTGTTCCTCAACACAAGCATCCGGTGAAAATTAGCCTTTTACTGTCAACCGAGGAGTATCAAACATTTCTTTTAGAGAAGTCTCTAAGCCAGCTTCAAGCCAAAGACACTTTGGGCAAACAATCGCAAGCCCCAATCTCTGCCATTGGTGAAAAAGAAAGAAAAAGCAGCATCGACCTGCATATCGATGCACTCACAGACAGCGCAGAAAAAATGCAGCCTCATGAAAAACTTGCCATGCAACTCTCCTCTTTCCGAAAAAAACTGGATGCTTGCAGGCTGGGAAAAATTCAAACCCTTGTGGTGATTCACGGAGTTGGAAAAGGCACGCTGAAAAATGAAGTCCTAAAAATCCTGGCCGGGGAAGCAGGAGTAAGATACAAGGATGCGCCCTATGAAGACTATGGTTATGGGGCCACAATGGTTACATTTAATCATTGAGAAATAAAAAAAGCCCGTCCTACAGTTGTAAGACAGGCTTTTCAGGAAATTTTAGCTGTCAGATAATGTCAATCAGAAGGTCAGATTCAATATGAACCCTTGAAGCCTTGATGATTCTTCTGGCGCATATTGAAAGTTCTTCGTGCAACATTTTAATATGCTTTTCGCGCATCTTGATATCCTCCTCGTTTTGAGATTGCTCAATTTTATTTTCGAGGAAACGAATCTTTGCATGCACCAGATGGGTAATTAGCTCCAGGGCTTCCTTACCTTCAAATTCTCCATTGATGAGATGAAGCGTGCTTCGCGTTTCCATTATTGTCCTTGCCCGAGCGAATATCCGGGCTTGCCGTTAAACTCGTAAAGATTTTCAGTCTTGATCACATCAAAACCATGCTTTTGCGCATCCTGCAGCAGACTGATGATGTGTTCTTTGGAAAATGTTTTTCCTTCAGCGGGCTTGAATCTGCAACGCCAGTGGTCTGTACAAAAAGTCTGACTAAATCCGTCAGGCCATACCTTGATACCGCGATTGGTTATCATGGAAAGTTTATAGTCGTTGTCCTCCAAAATCTTTACCTTTTCTGCCAATTCGTTGGGGTTGCGATCACTGTAGTGCAGAAAGATATCGGCCCCAACCAGTTTTTTGTCTGCCCTGGGGGCCGGCGTGTAGGTAGGAATGGTAAAAGCTTTTTCTGTTTTGTACACCACAGGGGTAAGCGTGCTTGGTTTTCTTCCTAGGTTGGCTATTACCGCATCGGCAAACTCTTTGGTGCCCACTTTCTGCTTACTTGTACCTTCTTTGTAAATATCGTATGTATGAATACCTTCTTCTATGGTAGTGAGCCACGCATTGTGCACATTTTCTGCCACATCATGCTGACCTAAATGGTTGAGCATCATCACGGCACCATGCAAGAGCCCTGAAGGGTTGGCCATATTTTGCCCGGCCCTACGGGGAGCCGATCCGTGAATGGCCTCAAACATAGCGCATTCAGGACCGATATTGCTTGATCCGGCAAGACCCACTGATCCTGCAATTTGTGCAGCCACATCTGAGAGAATATCTCCATACAGATTCGGCATCACAATCACATCAAAAGCCTCAGGCGTATCAGCAAGCTTGGCAGCACCGATATCTACAATCCAATGTTCTTTTTCTATTTCGGGATAAGCTGCACCAATTTCATCAAAAACCTGATGAAACAATCCGTCAGACTGCTTCATGATATTGTCTTTGGTAAAACATGTCACCTTTTTACGGCCATACTGACGGGCAAACTCAAAGGCATAACGCACGATCTTTTCGCAACCGGGCCTGCTAATGATTTTTAAACACTGCACCACCTCATCGGTTTGCTGGTGTTCGATACCGGCGTACAAATCCTCTTCATTTTCGCGGATAATAACCACATCCATCACCGGATGTTTGGTAGAAACAAAAGGATGAAAACTTTTGCAGGGACGCACATTGGCATACAGACTGAGGAATTTACGCGTGGTTACATTCAAACTCTTATACCCCCCGCCCTGAGGCGTGGTGATGGGTGCTTTTAAGAATACCTTGTTGCGGAGGATGCTGTTCCATGAATCCTGAGAGATTCCGGAAGTGTTTCCCGAGAGATATACTTTTTCACCAACTTCAATCTCTTCCACCTCGATGCGTGCACCTGCCGCTTTGATGATACGGAGGGTGGCCTCCATGATTTCCGGTCCGATACCGTCGCCTTTGGCAATTGTGATGGTTTTCATGTGTGTTTCAATTTTGTGCCGCAAAGGTGCAGCTGTTTTTTCATATATTTTTATTTATATTTATTATTTTTGGCATTAAATATATTTATGCATTACACACTCCATCAACTACAGATTTTTCTAAAAGTGACACAGGTGAGAAGCATCACCCGCGCTGCCGATGAGCTCAACCTTACGCAGCCCGCGGTATCTATTCAGCTGAAGAAGCTGCAGGAACAGTTTGAGATTCCCTTAACTGAAACCATTGGTAAAAAACTCCATGTCACCGAGTTTGGTCATGAAGTTGCAGCATCGGCCAAAAAGATTTTGGAGGAGGTGTATGCACTCAACTACAAAGCCCTTGCCTATAAAGGACAACTCACCGGAAGATTGTCCATATCAGTGGTTTCAACGGCCAAATACCTGGTACCATTTTTTATTCATGACTTCATGAAAAAGCACCCATCCGTAGAATTTTCTATACAGGTAACGAACAAGGCGAGAGTGATTGAATCGCTTGAACAAAATCTCACCGACCTCTCGCTAGTGAGTATTTTGCCCGAACACCTCGCAGTAGAGAAGGTAAATCTGCTCCCAAATAAACTTTTTCTTGTGGGTAAAGCCGACAGCGAGCTCCAAAAAAAACGCCTCAACAGAGACAGCCTTCAACAATTGCCCTTTATCTTCAGGGAGCAGGGATCGGGTACGCTTCAGGTAATGGAGCGATACCTGAAGAAGCACAACATCAAACCCCGCAAAACCCTTGAGTTAAGTACCAATGAAGCGGTTAAACAAGCGGTTGCCGCCGGACTCGGATTTTCTCTGATGCCATTGATTGGGATGAAAAACGAACTCGCTCAACATGACCTTGAAATTATTCCTGCGCCCGGACTGCCCGTGAAATCAGACTGGCACCTCATCTGGATGAAAGGAAAAAAAAATTCACCGCTCGCCGCAGAGTTTATCGAGTTTGTAAAGGAAAACAGAACAGAGCTCGTGCAAAAGCACTTCGGCTGGACAAATAAGTATTGATACTTATGGCTTGTTTTTACTCGCCAGCCTGTCCGCCATCCATATGATGCCGTAGGAACAAAATATGATCAATCCGGGCAGCATGCTCAAGAGGTAGCGATGCTGAATAATGTACAGGTCTGTGTATAAGATCAGCAAGGCAGCAATAAACCATGGCAAAAGCACCGGAATAAACAAAAGCCTGCGCAAATCGCGGGAACGGTAGGCTATGAGGAAGCCAAAGAATATACCCGACAGCAGGACAAAGTAATAGTGAAAAAAGTACATCACCTTGATGGCTTTCTCCACAAAATTCATTTCCGGAAAAGGAGGCATCATCATCAATATGGTACCATTGGTAAATACAAATTCAAAAACCTTTGTAAGCGGAACCAACAGATAGGAATGCAAGGGATGCGCCCGGCGATAGGCAACAGCATAGCGCCCGGCAGTTCGGTAGGCCAGCTCATTGAGTGAATCGCACACAGATTCGCTGTTATCATGAGAACCACTGCCCAAAAAAATGGCTTTTAAATGAAGCAGTGAGTCAGCCGGTACCAATTGTAAAAACCTTGGCGTAAACAAACCATCAGGCACGGGTCTCTTGTCATTTGAGTGAAACCAGGCGCCCTCAGCACCGGGATAAAACTCGCCCGACTCACCACCAAAAGCATTGATCATGCCGCGAATGGCAAGGGCAGACTTACGATAAGAACTGCGCTCACTGTAGGATTCGTTAAGAGGCGTTTCCAAAGGAATAAAACGATTGAGGGCAAGATAATTTCTGGTAATCCATGCCAATTCGAAACAGGCGAAAGCCAGAAACACCAGTACACAATTCCTCACCCACTGTTTGGCAGGAGCGTTCATCCACAAAAACAAGGCAGTTAGAGGCAGGAGCAGGCCCATGAATGGACGCAGAAATACCAACCAGCCCAGAAAAAAACCACTGAGTAACAATAAGTGAGGACGGGGAGTTCTGATATACCAAATGAGGAAATAAAAATACCCGATGAAGACGGAGACCGAAAAACTCTCCGAAAGCGTAAAAAGATTAAATACCAGTAATGGGGCAAAGGTGGCAAACATCAAGGAACATACACGGGCTCCTCTCTTCTCATCAAACAACAAGAGATACAATTTACCAAGCCACAGATTTGCCAGCACAGAAAAAATTACCTGCGCAAACATGAGCAAGGTAATCGCAACAGATTGTTTAAAAACCAGTCTCAGCAACAAATAGGGCATTCCATAACCTGGCA
>JBEICQ010000090.1:0-8152 GCA_040383885.1 Flavobacteriales bacterium
GTCATGATAGGAGAGCTGAGGAATGTACCATTGCGTGCTTGCCGTATCGTTGCTGTAACTAAAATGCGTGTTGAGGAATTGGGTTTCTGCCGGCAAGGAAGAAAAAACTTTGTTGAGAAGCCGGTTGGACAATTCGCCCCAATCGGTCTCAGTATTTTTGGCAATTGTTTTTTTGTTTTGCGCATCTTTCACCAACAACTGCCTGAGGGGATCATGACCCTGGCGGCGATTGAGCAGAAGACTCATGTTAAGCACCCTTAGCTTGTTCAACCTTACCTTACCTACCAACAAATAAATCGTCCTGATGCCTGCTTCTGTTTCGGAGCAGTAAAACAGGCTGTCGCCCTCGCTTGTTTTCACCAGCACCTCTTTAAAACTCAACATGGAGATACCACGAAAACGCGCTTCTTTGAGACTCAGCGTAAAGCCGTATTTATTTTTCAGCTTCTCTCCTACCCGGTTCACCATTGCCTGTAATACTACATTTCTAAAGATAAGGAAGAGGAGTACAAGGCAGGCAAGCATACCTGCAAGCACAAGCACAAAACGCTTTATACGCGATGCGCCCGACTTGTTTATCATGCAATAAAAAACAAAAGTTTTACCATCCAAACATGGCTTGTCTGCAAAGTAAGCATATTCGGTTTTACTTTCCTTTTAATTTGGAGAAGAGCATGAGGTTAGACTCATTCAGGCGGTAGTCGTAGCCAATTCCGAAAGGAAGGGGTCGCACATTGGAACCGCCGGCATCATAAATGGCGCGGAGCTGCTCCTGATATTTGTTTTTAAACAAACTGATGGGCGCATCATAACTTCCATAAAATGTTTTCTGCCAGGTGCTGTCTACATACCGCAATGGAATACCGCTATCGTCCTGCAAAACATGATGACTTTTGCGCAGGATATGTGCGCGCATCCACGAAAAATTACCTCCATGCAAAAGGTAGGAAGCGGATTTCAGATAGGTGTTTCTGTTGTCCGGAAGATTTTCGAGAAACAACCTGAGTCCTTTTTTTCCGAGGATACCGGAATCAGAGATATCTGCTGAAAAATACAGGATGGTTTTATTTTGCTTTTTATCAGGCGACAGACAGCGGATTCGCATTCCCGGAACTGTTCCTGCCTGACCTTCACTGATTCGTCCGATGGAATCGATGCTCACTGCCTGCACTTCGTATACTTCATACCCCATGCGCTCGGCAAAGAGTACAAGCAGGTGAACGGCACCATTGAGGTCTGAAGCATTCAGATCAACCTTCATGCTGTTGGTACGAAAGAAGGAAAAGTTGAGTATAGACCAGAGGGACTTTTCAATACTTGAAAAATAGTTTCCGGCGGTATCTTTTTTTAATTCAGCCGGAGGCGGCAGGCTGCCCGGCGCTTCCAGTGCAAACATGTAATAGGTGGATGCATCAGGAAAAAACTGGGAGGCATTTAAAAAATCAGGACCGGAAAACGGATAAAACAATACATCTTCGCCTGCGAGGGTAGCAGCCAATTCTTTGTTTCTCCAATTGCGTATGGTCATCAGCCGGGTACTGTCGAGTTTTCCGAAACGCGAGTTCAGGTTGGCAGAAAATGTTTTCCAGGCGGGAGTTCCTGTTACTTCAGCTGCCTCTGTTCCGGCCTCAGGGAGAAGACCGGCGATGAGCCGTGCCATGCTGTTTACATTTTTGTGCGCTTGCAGGCTATCGTCTAAGCGTGGTGTTTTATAAGTGCCCCCGGAGGCAGTGTCCTCGCCGGATGTTTTTTTGTTTTCCGGAGCATGGCTGTTACAGGACGAGATGCACAGAAGAAAAAACAAAATAGCCGGAATGATAAGGCTTGTGCGGGAAAACAGAAAATTCATAAAAGGCTGCAAAGATGTGATAAAAAGCCTGAATTCAGGCATGTCGGGTAAGGATTATTTTGAGGAAGAGAAAAAATAAAAAATGCCTCCTGCCACCAGGGTAAGCAATCCGGCTATCGATTCAATGGGTGCACGGATCAGGCCAAATACAAGGATCCAGCCGGCATACAGCAGAAACAAACCACTCAGCAGAGGAAAAAAGGGCACCGCATAAGTTTTGCATGGCCCCTTGCGAAAACGATAAAAAGCATAGCCTCCCACGGTGAGCAGCGTAAACAGATTAAGTGTAAAACCCAGATAGGTGAGCACCTGCTCAAAACTTCCTGAGAGGATGAGCACCACAGAAATACCTGCCTGCAGGAGGATGGCTGCCACAGGTGTTTGCTTGCTGTTGTTTCTGGAAAAGATTCGCAACTCCTTAATATCATGTCCCATTGCCTCGGTTACCCTTGGTCCGGTCATCACCATGCTGCTGATGGAAGAGATTAAAAAGAGAATGATGCACCCTGAGATAAAAGAGGCGCCCGCCTTTCCAAAAATATGACGCGCAGGCGCATAGGCCACTTCCTTCACGCCCTGCATCTCCTGCAGAGGAGCACTCTTTAAAAAACAAATATTTATCATCACATACAAAACGGTAACCACCAGCGTACCTATGATTAGCGATCGGTGCAGATTTTTCTCGGGTCGTTCAATCTGCCCGGCCATGTAGGCTGATGCGTTCCATCCGCAGTAACTATAAGACACAAAAAACAGGGAGGTGATAAATGCCTGCGAACCCAGGTCCCCGGTGATGCCTTCGAATCCTTTACTGAAGGCCCATGAAAATGACTCTTCAGCAAAAAATCCTGCCACCACAAACAAGAGCATAAGCAAGACCTTTCCTACGGTAAACACATTCTGAAAACGACTGCCGATATGCACTCCACGCACATGCACGAATGAGATGAGAAGCACCACCGCAACGGCTGCTACCTGTTCGTTAAGTCCCTCAACAATGCGTGAGGCATATCCTCCCATTAAACTTGCTGCGAGGGCTACAGGGGCTGCAAAACCTACTGTGGCACTCACCCAACCGCCCAGAAACCCCACAAATGGGTGAATCAGACGCGAGAGAAAATGATACTCACCACCATTGCGTGGAAAGGCTGCACCCATCTCCCCATAGACCATGGCTCCGCATAAAGAGAACAAACCTCCTGCCATCCAAAGCAACACAATGGTGTATCCGTTGTCAATACCGGCCAACTGAAAACCAAGGCTGGTAAAGACCCCGGTGCCAATCATATTTGCCACCACCAGTGAGGTAGCGGTAAGCAAACCGATATGCGTATGAGGCCTCAAAAAATCGTTTTATTCCTTGACAAAATGTGCACGAGAAACCACCCCGTCGTGGTTAGTGATGATCAGGTACATGCCTGAAGCAAGTTCCTGTACCGACAATTCCTGATCGTTCGACCCGCGGAATTGGCCTTGCAATTGCAGGGAACCGGCCACATCATAGATGTTGTATTGGCATGGTGAAGAATAAAACCTCAGGTAATCCTTCACAGGATTTCCCAGCAAGGCAAGTTCGTTTTTAACGGGTTCGGTGATACCTGCCGTATTGGGCGGAATAAATTTATAACGGATACCAGAAACGGTTTCTCCACCGCCAAAACCCAGCGTGGTATTGACTTGCAAAAGGGGTTCAGAAAATCCTTTGCCAATCCATTTGTATTCATAAGATTCGGATTCAACCGGAAAGGAGACGCCAAAAGACGCGATGGTAACCGTATCTACCTGAATGAGATGCGTTTTTATCCTGAGCACCTGGTGTTCTACCGCGTCATTTGGCAGTTTGAGCAAACCCCAGCCATCTACCTCATTCCAGCGCTGCTTGCGCTCACTGATGCCTCCCACTGAAGGAACAGAAATAGCAAAACGGGATACGCAATGATCGGTGTTGCCGTAGTTCATGGGAAAACGATAGATATAATCAATGGAATCATTCCGCACAGAAGTAGGTATGCTATTTACGGTTGCACCAAATCCCACCATAGAATATTCAGTATTGCTGTTTTTGTAGTAGTTATACACATCGGTGATACTGATACCGGCTGCAGGTGGAATCGGAAAATCAGGTGCCTTCACTGCAAAATCGGCTTTGTAATTTGGGGAGAACGGATTGTTGAAATACAATTGATAAGCAAAATTGGTAGAGGAAACACTCACAAAATTACCGGTATCCTTACCGGCTTCTTCCAGCTGGCTAAAATCCCACAATTGGTTTGTTCCTGTAGCCTGATAATCCAAACCGGTGGGTACAACAGCAGTGCTGCGATAAATGGTTTGATTGGCAGCAGGCATATCGGTCTTGAGGATGCTGATCTGTGCCTGAAGCATGCATGGAAGCAATGAAAACAGAAATGGAAGAAGGCGTATGTTCATTCCCTGATGATGATGAGGTTTTGTTTTTGCATAAGGTTTCCGCTTGCATCAACCAGCGTACATAAGTACTTGCCCGGATAAAGGCTGCGGTCGAAGGAGAAGTTGCCTTTTTTTACCGGTCGTGAAAATACGCATTTGCCATCGGCATTGTAGAGATTCACAAAAAATTTTCCGCAGCGCCTCTCCTTGCATCTGTAGGTTTTACCGCTTGGTACAGGATTCATAAACTCCACCACACTGTTCACAATGAATTCTCCTGATGTATGCAATGGTTTAAAGTGTACATCATCCAGGGCAAGTACAGTGTTCCCTGAGGTATTGCGTGCATAAAAAGCCACATATGCAGAATCTGACCCGGGCGCTAACTCAATGGCAAAATCCTGCCAGCCGCCTTTACCCCCCGACAAAGCAAACAAATCCTTAACCGGCAAAAACGGATGAACAGAGGGGTTCCTACCGCCTTTGCCAAGGTAAATACCCAAGGTATCGCCTCTGGCCTTGTTCTTTTTAGAGAAAAAATACCTCCCTGTGATTAACACACCATGACTGAAATCAAGCATGGGAGAAACCACCCAGCCGGGCATGCCGGCTGCCTGATGCTGAAGACTAAAGGGTGAAGAAAATGAGGTATGTCTGCTGAATTCCCAGGGATTGCCCTGTTGAGGATAAAAAGTAAACAGGGTCCTCTCCTCTGCCCTGTCAAAACCGGAAACAAAGGGCAACTGAAATCCCTGTGCATGCGCCAAAGAGGAAGAGGCTACAATTACAACTAAGTACAATACGATGGAGTACCAATATTTGCTCCTCTTCATTTTTTGTCTACCTGGCATGTCGCCAACCGAACTTATATCCCATTTCAAAAAAACGAAGATCTTTTCTTTTTTCTATGTATACAGACAATAATTTTTCCTGACTTTCCGATGGATTGCGCAATTTATCCGACTGTGCCGATAGAACACCCAAATCATAGAGAGGCCTTTTGAGTTCATCGGGTGGAATGCCCTTGTCGAGCATTCGGCAATACATCTCCAGTGCCCCGGAGTAATTGCTTTCGCCCATCAATTTATTGATGTAGTGTTTTACAAACCCACCTTTGCCGTATGCGAATAGAAAATCTTCCACGGGTAAATGGGTCAATCCGCTGAGTGATACTTCATATCGCACAAAATAATTGCCGGCCTGGGCATACCTGCTCAGGGCTTCGTCAAACTTGTTTGATTCCTGCAGCAGGAGCACATCTTCAAGCAGTTTCTGGTAGGTAGAAGGCGGCACCACTGCCAGGTATTCATCGGTTTGTATACCGCTTCCTGAAAAGCAATCCGGATAAGCATCTTTCCATTCCCCTGCGCCCTTGAAATAACTTTCTGCCGAAATAAACTTCTTGTCTTTGGCATATCCCTTGGCAAGTACCAGCAGTGAATCCACTGTTTTAACAACCCTTGCACAGGAATCCTGTGCCTGTATTCCGGGCATGGTAAACAAGCTTACCACCCATACAAAAAGATATGAAAATCGTTTTTTCATCATGCAGGAAACAGACCGGGGTTGCTTTCATTCATCATGGCATAGAGCGCATCGTATACATCATCAGCAGAGGGTTTGGAGAAATAATCTCCGTCGGAACCATATGCCGGACGATGTTCTTTGGCTGTGATACAAACAGGCGCTGCATCAAGCAGGTGCCATGCTTTCTGGGTTTCGAGCACTTCTCTGAGTATATAGGCAGAAGCTCCTCCGGGAACATCCTCATCTAGGATCACCAGCCGGGAAGTTTTTTGAAGTGAAGCAGTGATTCCTTTTTCGAGGTCGAAAGGAATCAGGGTTTGGATGTCTATCACCTCCACCTCAATCCCCTGCTCCGCCAGCATTTCGGCAGCCTCCAGGGCAATTCTGCAGCAAGAGCCGTAGGTAACAAGGGTAATATGTTCCCCCTTCCGTATGACCTCCGAGATACCCAATGGTTCCATGAATTCTCCGGGGTTGGAAGGCATTTTTTCTTTGAGACGGTAACCATTCAAACATTCTATCACCAGTGCAGGTGAGTCGCTCCGCAGGAGGTTGTTGTAAAACCCGGCTGCCTTGGTCATGTTTCTGGGCACACAAATATACATGCCCCTGAGAGCGCCCAGGATCACGCCCATGGGCGAGCCGCTGTGCCAGATTCCCTCGAGCCTGTGCCCCCGTGTGCGCACAATCAGCGGGGCTTTTTGCCTGCCCGCGGTGCGGTAATGAAGAGTGCACAGATCATCACTCAGAATCTGTAATGCATACAGGAGGTAATCGAGGTATTGAATTTCTGCTACCGGACGCAATCCGCGCATCGCCATCCCTATTCCCTGTCCGATAATGGTGGCTTCACGGATTCCGGCATCAGATACCCTTGTTTCGCCAAATTTTTTCTGTAATCCTTCGCAGCCCTGGTTCACATCACCGATGCCGCCAACATCTTCGCCAAAGATGAGCATACCGGGCATGCGGGAAAGCAGGGCATCAAAATTATCCCGAAGTACTTCCCTGCCATCCACGGTTTTATCCTGTTCATAGCGGGGTGCAATGGCTGTGCAATGCAAAGGAGAGTGCACCGATTGAGAGTAAAGATGTGATCCGTAACGGGTAGCATTTTCATCGAGGTAGGTTTCTACAAACTGTTGCAGGGCCTGCATGGCGGAATGCCGGGGATGGGTACTTCTCCGAAGGGCTTTTCTGGCCAGCGCTGCCAGTTCGCGCCTGATGGGTTCGCGGTTGGCTTGCAGCGAAACCAGCAAGTCTTCATTTCCGGGCAATTCAGACAACAAAGACATCAATCTTTCTTTCTCTTCCCTGATAGGTTCAAGAAAAGCAGACCATGCCTTGTTCTTGGCTTCCTTTACATCCTGTTTTGCCTTTTCTTCCATGGTACTGCACTCCTCCTCGGTAGCAATAGCAGCTCCGATCATCCACTCTTTCATTTTGCGGATGCAGTCGCTCTCTGCTTCCCACTGAAGACGCTCGGGAGATTTGTATCTTTCATGCGAACCACTGGTAGAATGGCCCTGGGGTTGAGTGAGTTCCTCCACATGGATGAGCACAGGCACATGAGCAGTCCTTGCCAGGTCTGCAGCCTTTTGAAAAGTTTCGCACAGGGCAGGGTAATCCCAACCTTTTACGCGAAATATTTCCAGGCCCCGGGTTTTTTGTTCATCGCGGCGCATGCCCCAAAGTGCATCTGAAATGCTCTCGCGGGCAGTTTGGTATTTTTTAGGAACGGAAATGCCGTGCCCGTCATCCCAAACACACATCACCATGGGTACCTGCAAAACGGCTGCTGCATTCATGGTCTCCCAGAACAAACCCTCGGAGGTAGAGGCATCGCCTATGCTGCCAAAAGCAACTTCATTGCCCTTATCGGTGAAGCCGGCAAAAGAGGCGTCCCCGCCAAGGGCTCTAAAAACCTTGGAGGCCTGAGCGAGTCCGAGCAAGCGCGGCATCTGTCCGGCGGTGGGGGAAATATCTGCTGATGAATTTTTTTGTTGGGTGAGGTCCAGCCATTCTCCGTTCTCATCCAGTGAGTGAGTGGCAAAATGTCCGCCCATCTGTCTGCCCGCCCGTCCGTCCATCCTAGCAAAAAAGAGCTGTAACTTTTGATTTGTTGGACGGACCTAAGCGAAATTTTAGGGCCCCCTTAACTCCTCGCTAGTAATTTTTGGGCGGGTGAATAGGACCCCGGGGCCCTCGGGGTCAGGCCCTGACCCAGAAAAAGGGGGTTTCTGCCAAATCTATCTCCTCCAGGGGTTTTGGGGCAGGGGGTCGTGTTGCACCTTTTCGGAATCAGGAAAACAAGGCGAACAAAACGTTGGGAGGGGAATTTTGATTTTTGACCCACGGCCTGTGAAA
>JBEICQ010000091.1:0-8124 GCA_040383885.1 Flavobacteriales bacterium
AATAATTTACCTAACTGGTTTTTCAATCGTGGGGGCGTGGTTGCCTTTACCGTTGACCCCTCTATTTACGATGCCATACCAACTACCGACAGACGAAGAAGCATGATATTTCCAAACAGAATCAGTCGCAAATACTCGAGTATACAAGGTACAGGAAGCACCCAGGTAGCACCCAACCTCATCTATATAAGGCTGGCGGAAATATACCTGAATCTGGCAGAAAGCGAGATGATTTTAGGCAATTCCCTGCTTGCACTGAATGCCTACAATAAAATCAGACAACGGGCTCTTAAAAATAATTATGTGCCCGAAACTTCTACAACAGGCTTGTTGGATAAAATACAGAGCGAAAGACGCATTGAACTCATCTTTGAGGGCGATCGCTATCTCAATCTCCGCAGAATGGGTAAGAACCTGAGAAAAGGCGGACCTCAACAATACAGGCAATTTCTGTTCAAGATTCCTCAGGAAGAAATCTCCGCAAATTCGGAGATGATGCAGAATTAAGGCCTTTCTACAAATGCCCGTGTAAGAAAGTAAAACTTTTGCAGGATTTTATTGTTAGATGAATATGAAAAACTATCCGTCATTCACCCTGCTCCTTTTATTTGCTTTCTCATTCATGTTTGCCATGGGAAATAAAAACCTGCACCAACTCAGCTTTACCGATATCAATGGTAAAAAAGTAAATTTCTCTCAATACAAAGGCAAGAAATTGCTCATTGTAAACACTGCCAGCGAATGTGGTTACACGCCTCAGTATGCCCAGTTGCAGGAACTTTACACCAAATACCATAACAAAAACTTCGAGATCATTGCCTTTCCCTGCAATCAGTTTGGCTCACAGGAGCCCGGAGCAGAAGCGGAAATCAAGCAGTTTTGTAGTAAGAATTACAGAGTAAGTTTCCCTTTGATGAAAAAATCTGATGTAAAAGGTTCAGGTCAAAATGAAGTTTATCAATTCCTGACGAAAAAAGCAGAAAACGGAAAAATGGACTCTGAAGTAAAATGGAACTTTCAGAAGTATCTTGTGGACGGTGATGGAAACCTGGTAAAAACTTTGCCTTCCTCTGTGCAACCCGGAGATGCCGAAATCATTAAGTGGATAGAAGGGAAGTAATTCCCTTAAATCTCTTCCTTTCCTTTTCCAAAAATCCCTGAAACAATGGGTTCAAGGTACTTTTCATATAGTGCCTTTCCCATTTTGGAGGCAAACTCATTTCCTGCATTTTTCATCATCGGCGGCACCACTGCTTGAAGAATATCTGCCATGAATCCTTGCTTGGGTCTTACCCATTCCCAGATGAGTATACTTTTGTTATTTGAAATCCATTCCAAACGACTTTTCACACCCTCCTGCTCTTTGGTAAGCTGGGTTCGTATCTCGGCCTTGCGCTGAGCCAGTTCTGTAAGATTATTGACCCTGGCCATCGGAATCGGATTGCATGGTTTGTATCACCTGGTTGGCAATAGGATGCACCAACCATTTGCGGTGGTTAATGAGAAAAAGTAAAAATGAAAGAAGGTAGAGAACAGCTACTATACCGAATCCATATACATAGCTATGTAACCATTGTGAGAGCGCCAAAGCAATAAGTACACTGATAAAAATCACTGTAAAAAAACCCAGGGTAACCAGTACCACCAGCGCAAAAATGTACCCGGATGATTTTGCCGCCACCTCGAGTGCCTGCAGGCGAATAAGTTCAGACCTCAGTTCCCATTGACGGGATAGAGAATCGGCCATTTCGTGAACAACTTTTCCGGGATCGTATGTAGAATCTTCCTGCACGCTGAATCAAAAGTAATCATTCGGGAAAAATTGGGAAGAGACCGGATCTTTTTTTAACAAGAAATATCCGTCTTTCCACTCGTCGGGTCCTTGATAAATAAAAAAAGCCGGCTAACCGGCTTATGTGATCCCGCTGGGGCTCGAACCCAGGACCCCAACATTAAAAGTGTTGTGCTCTACCAACTGAGCTACGGAATCCAATCCCACACGAGGAGGGAACTTTCTGAAACCTTTTTATCAGCAACACTGATGAAATGATTTCGGGCTGCAAAAGTAAACACCAAATCGGGATTCACAAACCAAAATTTCAAAATCTTTATAATTTCATTAAACAACCTGATTATCTTTATTTTACGAGAATGAGGCAAAACCCGGTGCTTATATTAATTTTGCAAACCCATGAAAATTCTGATTCTGTTTAACGAGTTGTCTGAATACATCATGGCATGCGTAAATGCCCTGGCAGTTCAATCAGGAGCCGGCATTCAAATCATTCGCCTGCCGCTAAACAAGGAAGCTCCTTTTAAATTCGGGTATATTCATCCCAATATCACCCTGCATGTTCGCACAGATTTCAGTGACAACCAGCTGGTGGATACATGCATGCAGTTAAATCCTGACATGATTGTATGTTCCGGATGGAAAGACAAGGCTTATCTTAAAGTGTGCAGCCACTTTCATGGCAAGATTCCCACAGTTCTCATTTTCGACAACAAATGGAAAGGGAGTCTCCGACAGCATTTTGCCGCAGTAGTCTCTCCTTTACTCATCAAGAATAAATTTTCTCACTGTTTTGTTCCCGGGGCCGAACAAAAAAAGTTTGCAAAGAAACTCGGATACCCGGACAACAAAATTATCACCGGGCTTTACGCCTGCGACTTTAAACATTTCAGCAGCATGTATAACAGAGCCCGAGAGGCAAAAGCCCGGGAACATCCTAAACGATTTTTATATGTGGGGCGCTACCTCGAAATCAAAGGGATTACTGACTTGTGGGAGGCGTTTGTAGAATTGAAAAAAGAAACCCAAACCGACTGGGAATTGTGGTGTGCGGGCACAGGTCAAATACCCCCTTTTGAATCCCCCGGAATTGTTCACCTTGGCTTTGTGCAACCTGCAGAAATGGAAAGTATCATTAGCCAAACCTCCGTGTTTGTCATGCCCAGTCACAATGATGCCTGGGGTGTGGCTTTGCAGGAAATGTGTGCCGCCGGTATGCCCGTTCTTGTGAGCAACAAGGTAGGTGCCATCAATAGTTTCTTTGTAAAAGGAAAAAATGGTTTCATCTATCCGGCAAGGAATAAAAAAGCGCTCAAAGAAAGCTTGCTCAATTTTACGCAACTCAGTCACGAACAATTGCTCGGAATGGGAGCTGCATCGCATGATTTAGCCGCTACATTTACGCCCGAAAAATGGGCAAACAGTTTAATAGATTTGATGCATGTGCGGAATTAACGGCATCTTTTCGGGAGCCTCCTCCCCTGCTGATCTCAGCAGAGTGATGCAGATGAATGATAAACTCAGTCACCGCGGCCCCAACGGACAAGGTACATGGCAAAAAGAAGAGGTTACCCTCGGCCATGTGAGGTTATCCATCATTGATCTGAGTGATGCCGGATCACAGCCGATGACAGCTAACAACAATCGTTATGGCCTTGTCTTCAATGGAGAAATTTACAACTACAGAGAATTAAAAAAAATCATTCTGACAGATTTTCCGGATACTGTTTTCAGAAGTGAAACAGATTCTGAAGTGCTTTTGTATGCATGCATATATTACAAGGAAAAAGCGCTATCCATGCTCAATGGAATGTTTGCCTTTGCCTTTTATGATGCCGAGAGTCAGGAGTTGTTTGTGGCCAGAGACCGCATGGGTATTAAGCCATTTTACTATTTCGAAAACGGGCCTCAATTTGTTTTTTCTTCTGAGATCAGGGCCTTGCTTGCATCAGGAATTCCCGAAAGAAAAATAAACACCAAAGCCCTTTCGGATTACTTCAGGTACAATACGGTGCATGCGCCCAAAACCCTGATCAAGGATGTTTACATGCTGATGCCCGGCCATTACATAAAGATCAAACACGGGCAAGCATTGCAGCCGGTATGCTACTGGAATGCAGGAAAAAATTATACCAATACTGAGCATACATCCAGGGAAGAAGTGCTTTACAATGTGCAAAAATTGTTTGGAGAATCCGTACAAAGACGACTGGTGAGTGATGTGCCATTCGGAGCCTTTCTGAGTGGGGGCATAGACTCTTCTGCAGTAGTGGCTATGATGAGCCAATACAGCCGGCAAGCAGTGAGCACATTTTCTGTAACCTTTGAAGAAGAACAATTCTCCGAAGCAAAATACGCAAGGATGGTAGCGGAAAAATATGGCACAAAACACCATGAAATCAAGCTTACACCTGCCGATTTTTTGCAAGAATTGCCTTATGCCATGCAGGCCACCGATCATCCAAGCAACGACGGACCTAACACCTATGTAGTTTCCAAAGCCACACGCATGGCAGGCATCACAATGGCATTAAGCGGACTTGGAGGCGATGAGCTCTTCGCAGGCTATCCGGTTTTTAGTCATGCCCAAAGCTTTTCCAAACTCTCTTGGCTGGGAAGTCTGCCTCACTCTCTGCGTAAAAGCTTTGCAGCAATGTTGAGCGTCTCCGGTAAAAAAAACTCATTCCTCAAGTTGGCAGAGCTCATGAGACAGAAAGAAATCAACTTTCCTGTTTTCTATGCCGGTTCAAGAAAATTATTCAGTGAAGATTACCTCAAATTACTCACCAAAAATATCTTTCCTGCAGAAAATGCTGTGGAGGAAATAGCCCGCCAGGCAATGTTTGGTTTTCCCGACAATGAACACCTTTTATCGAGAGTTTCTTATGCAGAAATGTATAGTTACATGCAACATGTACTGCTCAGAGATACGGATCAAATGAGCATGGCTGTTGCCCTTGAGGTAAGGGTTCCCTTCTTAGATTACACACTTGTAGAGTATGTACTGGGACTTGAAGATGTGTATAAAATGTCTTCAACGCCAAAGAAATTATTGGTAGACGCACTCGGCGATAAACTTCCTCAGGAAATTGTTAACCGCCCAAAAATGGGATTTACGCTGCCCTGGAAGCATTGGCTAAAAAATGAACTCCATGGCTTCGCTTTGGATCAAATCCAGGCTCTCGGTAAAAAGGATTTTGCCAATGCCACAGCACTGGATACTTTGTTTAAAGATTTTATGGAGGACAAACATCATGCAACCTGGAGCCGGATTTGGCATCTTGTTTCATTGAATCACTGGCTCGAAACCAATCAAATCAGTGTCTGAAAAAAAACATATCCTCATATTCATCGACTGGTTCTACCCTGCCTACAAGGCGGGTGGTCCGGTACAATCATGCATCAATCTCATAGAAAGACTCTCTGGAGAATTTCGGTTCTCGGTCATCACCGGAAACATGGAATATCCGGGTGATGACAAATTGCTGCAGGTAGAATCCGATCAGTGGACAATAACAGACCGCGGCCACAGTGTAATTTATCTCTCACAAAAGAATCAAAACACTCCATTTCTTCAACAAATCATCAGCGCCGAATCCTTTGATTTTGCCTATCTCAATGGTTTATATTCAGCCACATATACAAGACTTCCTCTCAAAATTATTCCGCACAATAAAATCATTGTTGCCGCCAGAGGAATGCTTGCTCCATCTGCACTAAGAGTAAAACCATTCAAAAAATGGATCTACCTCATGTATGCCAATTTGAGCGGCCTTTTCAAAGATGTTACCTTCCATGCTACCCACGCGGGAGAAGCGCAAGATATCCTGAAATGGTTTCCAAAAAATCATGTCATCAAAGCAGGAAACCTGCCATCTAATTTTACAAGCCATCATCGGGAACAAAAAGATTTTTCTGCTCCCCTTAAATTGCTCAGCATAGCAAGGATTGCACCTGAGAAAAATTTATTGTTTGCCATTCAGATTTTGCATCGCGTAAAATCAGCTGTCGAATTTAATATTTACGGGCCTGTTTATGCTTACGAATATTGGCAGGAATGCTTATCAAGCATAGACTCATTGCCGTCAAATGTTAAAGTAAAATACCATGGCGCGATTGCTCCGACTCATATCTATCAGGTGATGATGCAAAATCACCTGCTGTTTATGCCTACCAGAGGAGAAAACTTCGGCCACATCATCATGGAATCATGGCAGCACGGATTACCTGTGCTGATCAGCGACCAAACACCATGGAAAAATTTACAGGATAAAAATATTGGAATAGAGCTTCCCCTAAATGATCCCGAAGCGTATGCAAATTACCTGCATTCCTTTGGCGAAATGAAACTGCATTCATACAGGGAAATGGAAAAAGCATGTCTGCAATTTGCTGAGAACTATCTTTCGGCCTCCGGTGTAATTGAAGAAAATATCCTCATGTTTTCACAATCTAAGGAGAATTGACTTTACAACACCCACAGATTAAAAGTCAAAGCAAAAACCAACTATTATCTTATGGTGGTGGTTTTTAACTGTAGCAGATTCATTGCATTAAACTGCATCCCGCTTACTCGGTCATGATAAAAAACAACCGCCTCATCGGTGTATAGAGGGATAACGGGAAGTTCTGCCATCACAATGCTATCCATTCTATTGGCAAGATTCCCTCGCTGAGCATCTACCGAGGTATTGTACTCTTCATACATTCTGTTAAACCCGGGATGATTAAATCTCGTGTAGTTTGGTCCTGCAGGCGGAATATTTCCTCCGTAAAAAATCGATAAAAAATTTTCAGCATCGGCATAATCAGCCACCCATGACTTTCTGAAACACATAAGGCTTCCCTCTGCAATAGCTTTACTCTGAACAGAGGGAAGCAATACATCCACCTTACACGGAATGCCAAGCGCGCTCCATTGCTGCTGAATATATTCGCATACATCTGCATAAGCTGCTGTAGTGGAAATCACCAGGGGTAGCTGCTCGCTAACCTTCACCCCGGAGGCCTTGAGCAATGCGGATGCATCTGGAGAAATACTTGATTTGCTTTTGGGGGAATTGTCATGAAGCAAGGGCTTAGGCACAAACGAACCGGTACTTGCTTGACCAATTCCATTTCGAAGCACCCTGATGAGCTCTTCGCGATGAATGGCAGCACTGAGCGCTTTTCTAAAACTCTTGTTTTGCAGGGCTGGATGGCCTGAAGATAATAATCCCAGATAATCAGTTTTCAGGTATGGCATGCGATGTTGTCTGATTTGGCTGAACTTCTTCTGTAAATTTCCTGTTTCGTCGAGTAAATCATCTTTATAGGAGCCATCAATCCCACTCATAAAATCAAAATTACCTCTTAAAAACTCAAAGTAGGCCGTTTGTCGGTCTTTGATAAAGCTGATGGCTATACCATCAATAAACGGTAAGCGTTTACCTTGACTCATTTCAAAATACTTTGGATTTTTTCTCAGTACCAACTTCTCATTTTCAGCCCATGCCTTGAAAATAAAAGGTCCTGTACCTACCGGATTCGCCCTGAAACTGCTTCCGTAAAAGGCAACTGCCTCCTGGGGTACCACCGCGCAATAGGGATGTGTAAGCAAGGATAAAAAAGGAAAATAAGGTCTCTCCAGTCTAATAATAAGTGTAGTGTCGTCAGTGGCAAAAATACCCTTATCGGCCACTGCCGCCATGGTCCAGGCACCGGGAGAACCCGTGGCGGGATCTCTCAAGCGATTGAGAGAATACACAACATCCGCAGCTATCATGCGCCTTTTTTTACCCTGAAAACAGGGTGAGTGATGAAAAAACACATCACTTCGTAAATGAAACACATATTGCCTTGCACTGTCAATAATATCCCATCTGTAAGCAAGACAGGGCGATACACGGAGCTTACTGTCAAGTTGCACCAAACCATTGAAGAGTTGATTCAACACCCAGATATTTTCAGTGGTTCTTGCAAAGGCCGGGTCCAGACTGGTGATACCCCCCGGCTCATTGTATCTGAAAATCTTCAACTTTTCCTGTTTTTGATGGGTACAGGCAGCTAACATCAACCAATAGAGCAAAAAGAAAATATGGTAAAAATTTTTTTGCACAGCCCGAAAGATAGCTCAATTTAGGGTTAATCAGACGGGTGTTTTTTCAATTATCTTTGTTGCGATGATTTCTGCCAAAAAGGTTGCTTTTCATACCCTGGGGTGTAAACTGAATTTTTCAGAGACATCCACAGTTGCCAGACAATTTGTGGAGGATGGATACGAGCGTATCGCCTTCTCCGAGGCGGCAGATGTATACATCATCAACACCTGCTCTGTTGCAGAGAATGCCGAC
>JBEICQ010000092.1:0-8049 GCA_040383885.1 Flavobacteriales bacterium
ACAGACACATGGGGCAGCCTCCCGATAAAATTCTCTACAACGAGAAGTTCATCACTCCAGTTGAATATATGCAAGAAGTATTAAAACTCAATCCTGAAAATTATGTGAGTGTGATGTCTCTGCTTCAATATCCATATTGGAAAAAAGGCGAATATGAGGTGAGTGACAACTGGTGGCATAACAAAGAATATTACAACATCCCACTCGATGTTTTTATGATGATTGCCAAAAAGTCGCTTAGGGCCGGATACAGTTTCTGTATAGGAGGAGATGTTTCTGAACCCGGATTTAATGCATCAAACAATGTTGCTTTCATTCCTACCTTTGATATTCCTCCTGATTATATTGATGAACACTCCCGTCAATTACGATTTTCAAATAAGTCCACTTCGGATGAACACGGGATGCATGTAGTAGGATATCAGAATTTTCTAGGGAAAGATTGGTTTCTTGTAAAAGATTCAGGTGCGGGTTCACGCAATTGTAAGAAGAGCAGCGATCTATATGGCTATTTCATCATGCACGAAGATTACATCAAACTAAAGATGATGGATATGATGGTTCATAAAGACATCTTGAGAGACTACTTGCCCAAATTTGAGAATTGATGATATTTGCAGGCAGACATGAATCCTGACCTGCTCAACATCAACGATTACAACTACGATTTACCTGCGCATCGCATTGCGATGTTCCCTAAAGAGCCGCGTGATAAAAGCAAGCTTTTGTGCTACAACAAAGGACAAATTACCGACAATATTTTTGATGAATTACCGGATATATTGCCTTCAGATAGCCTGATTGTATTCAACAACTCAAGAGTGATTCATGCACGATTGCTCTTTGAAACGACTTCGGGAGCAAGCATTGAGATATTTTGCCTTGAACCCTCCCGTCCGGGAAATCCGGAGTATTGGCATTGCATGATTGGCAATCTGCGGAAATGGAAAGATTTTAAACTCAGTAAAAAAGTAAGCATGGCCGCAGGGGAGATTCTGCTTGAAGCTGAATTACTTGAAAAAAAGTCAGAAGCATACGAGGTAAAATTCACAATTACGCCGGCAAAAGAATATGATTTAACCGAGGTAATTGAACACTGTGGCCTCCTTCCGCTTCCTCCCTACATCAAGCGGATGGCCAGCCAAAGCGATGAAGAATCCTATCAAACTGTGTATGCAAAACATCCCGGCTCGGTAGCAGCGCCAACAGCAGGTTTGCATTTTACTACACGCGTTTTGGATGATTTAAATAGCAGAGGTATCACCCAAACCCATCTTACACTTCATGTGGGTGCGGGAACCTTTGCACCCGTGAAAGAAGACATGGTAAAAAATCATGTGATGCATTCAGAACGAATAGTGCTTGGCATTGAAAGCCTCAAAACCCTGCATGCAAAATCAAAGGGAATGGTGATTGCGGTTGGCACCACTTCTTTGCGTACACTGGAAACCATCTACCGACTCGGAAATAAAATTCTGCAACCCGGCTTTTCTCTCTCAGAGGAGTGGGCCAGCCAATGGGAAGCCATAGAAAATCCTTCTTCACTAAGCAGGTCCCAAAGCCTCGAAAATGTGCTGGAATATATGATTAGGAACGATTTGCAAACGATTGAAGGGAGCACGCGTTTAATGGTAGCACCCGACTATCCGGTAAAAATGGTGGATGCTATTGTAACGAATTTTCATCAACCCAAAAGCACCCTCATGTTGTTAATTGCTGCCATGGTAGGGGAGGACTGGAAAAAAATTTATGCACATGCTCTCGCAAATGAATATCGTTTCCTGAGCTATGGCGACAGCTCGCTACTTTTTAAGCGGGAATAATCCTGCTGGCCAACCAGGAGTCTTTGGCCGGTATGCAGATATTATCGATCTCAGCAAGTTTCTGCAGGTGATGAAAAACAATTACAGGGGTGTCTTCCCTGAGCCATTTGCCTGCCTCAGCCAAAGCATTTAATTGTGCGATTCCATGAACCAAGGTGAGGATTTTGTTTCTGTTAAAAAAATCAATCTGAAGAGATTCTCCTGCTTTTCTTACCACATACATCAGTTTGTCTATGCCACAACCGCTGGCGCCTGCCTGTGTCGGGTCCAACGCTATTATGAGTACATAATCAAACAACAAAGCATGGGTTGCCTTCATTTGTTTTTCATGAGAGGTCCAGGTAGGAAAAAAAAGATCCAATGTTTGAGAGAGGAAGTTTTTATCTGACTCAGAAAGTTGCTTGTCTGCCTGAAACACCCATATCCTGCTATCGGGAGGAAAGTCGGGAAAGAGAAGAGACCAATCTAGATGCATACATTTGCAAAGGTATACCATGACGCGGCATTATCATATGGGCTGGGCACCCTTTTTACAGGATGAGTTTAAGAAAGCGTATTTCCTGCAATTGGCAGCTCAACTCAAAGCTGAATATGCTGCACAAACGGTTTATCCACCAAGAAATGAGGTGTTTCACGCATTCAGATATACAAGTCCTGAGAAGACCAAAGTGCTTATTCTCGGACAAGACCCGTATCACAATCCCGGAGAAGCACATGGTCTCTGCTTTTCCGTTCCCCAAGGCACAAAAATTCCTCCGAGCCTCCAGAATATTTTTAAGGAACTGGCTTCCGATGCTGCACTAAATCCTCCCTTTTTGCAGCCACGGCATGGAAATCTAACTGCATGGGCAAACCAGGGTATACTTCTCCTTAACGCAGGTTTAACAGTAAGGGCAAATCAACCTAATTCCCATAGTAACCTGGGTTGGCATACTTTTACCGACCATGTGATTTCTTATGTAAATGAGATCAGTCCTTTTACTGTTTTTCTCCTTTGGGGAAGTTTCGCTCAATCAAAAAAAAGTCTGATTAACTTAAATAAACACGCAGTGCTCACTGCACCGCATCCCTCACCTTTGTCTGCCTATCGTGGATTTTTAGGATGCAAACATTTCTCTCAAACCAATGCACTGCTTCAGCAAAAAGGTTTTTCGCCCATCAATTGGAATTTACACATATGATTGGCGATGATTTTTTATACATTTGCCTTGGTGTCAAAAAAACACTTACATCCATTTCATGAATAACAAGAAAAACGCTGCTGCTCCTATTGGAGGGAGCTTAAATGAATCCTTGCCCGCCATGGATTCATGGAATAAAATACCGCATGGACTGCTCATACAAACGGCTATTGCCACAGTTGAAATAAGCGTCTACGACCATGCAGTGATTCGCACCAACATTTACCGTAATCAAGTAAAACCGGGAAAAGTATCATACGCAGTACAAGCAAAACCCAAAGGAATTGCATTTGAAGTGACAGAAGAATCTGATCGGCTCGTGATAAAAACTGAGGCCTTGCAGATGCACATCGAAAAAAATCCTGTTCGGTTTTCATACTACAATTCAGCGGGCAGGTTATTAAACACGGATGATCCTGCATTTGGTACCTCATGGATAGGAACCGAGGTTACCACTTATAAAAAAATGCACTCCGATGAGAAATACATCGGGATGGGCGAAAAAACCGGAAACCTCAACCGCAGGGGAAAAGCGTATACTCATTGGAACACTGATAAATTTGGATATGCGGCAGATGCAGATCCCCTGTATCTCTCCACCCCATTTTTCATTGGGCTGAGGGAGGGACTTTGTTACGGTATTTTCATGGATAATCCTCACAAGTCAGTGGTAAGTTTTGGCGCATCCAACAACCGTTTCATGTACTACACAGCAAGCGATGGCAACATGGATTCCTATTTTTTTGGAGGACCCTCTGTTGCAGACATCATTGCGCAATACAGTTCGCTTACAGGTACCATGGAAATGCCTCCCTTGTGGAGCCTTGGTTTCCAGCAATGCAGATACAGTTATTATCCGGAAACAGAACCGCTCAATGCTGCCCGAACATTTAGGGAAAAAGACATACCCTGTGATGTAATCTACCTGGATATCCACTACATGGATGCCTACAAAGTTTTTACCTGGCATCCACAGAGATTTCCCGATCCCAAAAGGCTTTCTGAAACACTCAGGAACCTGGGTTTTAGTTTGGTTGTGATCCTGGATCCGGGTATCAAAACCGAGAAGGGATATGCGGCATATGAGGAAGCGCTTGAAAAAGATTTGTTTGTAAAGTATCCGGACGGCAGCGTCTACGAAGGTCAGGTTTGGCCGGGCTGGAGCGCATTTCCTGATTTTACCAACCCGAAAGCCAGGGAATGGTGGGCAGCGCAAATCAAGCACCTCACTGATGCGGGTGTAGAAGGCTTTTGGAACGACATGAACGAGCCTGCCGCATGGGGTCAACATTTACCGGATTTGATTGAATTTGATTTTGAAGGAGAGGGTGCTTCTCACCGCAAGGCACGAAATGTATACGGGATGCAAATGGCAAGGGCTACCTACGAAGGCGGAAAGAATCACCTCGGGAAGCGACCATTTGTTCTCACTCGTGCGGGATTCAGCGGTGTGCAGCGTTATGCAGCTGTTTGGACAGGCGACAATACAAGTTCGGATGAGCACATGCTTGCGGGTGTTCGCCTGGTAAATGCCATGGGTCTCGCAGGGATTGCCAATGCGGGATACGACATCGGTGGTTTTGCCGGAGAATGCAACGCCACTCTATTTTCAAGATGGATTGCTATTGGGGCTTTCTCTCCCTTCTTTCGTTCGCATGCGATGGTAAATAGCCGCGATTCCGAGCCATGGACCTATGGTGAAGAAGCAGAAGACATCTCCAGAAATTACATCAAACTAAGGTATAAACTCATGCCTTACCTGTATAGCGCCTTTTATGAAGCCTCTCAAACGGGCATGCCGGTGCAGAGGAGCCTCGCGATTGACTATACCCATGATGAGAAGATTTTTGCATCTGCTTTTCAAAACCAATACCTCTTTGGAAATGCCATCCTGGTATGTCCTGCCGAAAGTCATAAAGAGTATGTAAAAACTTACTTGCCGGAAGGAAAGTGGTATGATTTTTTAACCGATCAGAAATATGAGGGAAATAGCGAGCACCTTGTTGAAATTCACCGCGAAACACTCCCTCTTTATGTGAAGGCAGGAGCCATTTTGCCCATGCAAAGTGTGGTATCCAACCTCAAGCTCAAACCTGAAACAACGCTTGATATACATTTGTACGAAGGTGCAGAGTCAGCATTTACCTATTACGAAGACGACGGCGAAAGCTACGAGCACTTACAAGGAAAATATTACAAACGAAAAATTACCCACAAGCATGCGCATCGCGAACTGCATTTTGCCGCAGCAGAAGGTAGCCTTTCGAGCCACTTCAAGGAGGTGCGGATTTTCTTTCATGGCTTTGCCGGTTACAAAAATACTGTAAGGTGCAACGGCGCTGAACTGCCTATTCACATGGAGCATATTTCACACATGGAGCCACTGAGTGATTTTGATCCATACCACAAACCACCCAAAGACAGGGTGGTAATCATGGATATCAATACGGTAAAGGTTCCGTTTGTAAATGAAGCCTTCTCACTTGTTTGGGGCTGATAAGCAGCTAATGAGATGAGAAGCGAACAAGCTGAATGAATGCTTCTAATGGGTGTACAATTTGATTACATTTGATGGGATGTTTTGCCATACATTGAATGTCCTCATCTTTCTGAAGTAATGAAGATTTTGTTTGTCATTCCTACCTTGTCTTGCGGAGGTGCAGAAGTACTTACCTGCGGCCTGGCGCTCGAACTGGCCGGCAGAGGTCATCAGGTAAAAATACTCTGTCATCTTCCTTTGCACCGGAGTTACAGCATGATTCCTGAACTTAAAAAACTCGAAGAGTCAGTTGAAATTTTGGTTTGCACAGACAGGGTTGATTTTCATTTTATGAGGCCTACGGAGGTTCATGTCCCCACCTTAAAAAGAATACTCGATGAGTTTAATCCGGATGTAGTGCATTCCAATTTATTTTTCTCCGAATTGTATTCCCGCTCGCTCATCCATCCAGATGCCACCTATATCACACATGTGCACGACAACATGTTTCAACTAAAGTCCGTTTCCTGGAAAACCTTTTTGTCCAGGAAGGCTCTGGCATCTGCATGGGAAAGATTTTGGATACTAAAAAAGTACAAAGCTTCACGCACCCGTTTTTTGGCAATTTCTCCCGATGTAAGAACCTTTTTGCAAAACCATTTACCCCTTTCACTTCAAGACATCACCTACATTCCCACTGCCATAAACATCAAGAGATTTGCAGGAAAAAAAACCGGTTTTATGGAAGACGGAATCCTCAAAATTATTTCCGTGGGAAGTCTGGTAAAGAAAAAAAATCATGCCTTGTTAATCCGTTTATCATCGCTTCTCAAGGAGCAACATATTCCACATCGCATTGATGTATACGGAGAAGGACCACTGAGGCCTCAGCTGGAACAAGAGATCGCCGGTCAATCACTGGAAAACAGTATTTTTTTTCATGGAAACAGCGGGGAGATTCCGCAGAAGATGCATGCATCGGATGTGTATATCCATCCTGCCACCTACGAACCGTTTGGTCTTGTATTGCTGGAAGCCATGGCATCCGGATTACCCGTTATTTCTGTTGATGGCTATGGCAACCGCGAATTAATCATGGACGGCAAGAATGGGTTTCTGCTCAGTAACGATGCCCCGGCAGAAGAAATACTCAACAAAATCAAATGGCTGCTGAGCGATCCATCACGCCCTGCAAAAATGGCTGAGGAAGGTTTGATTTTTTGCCGCAACTACGGAATGGAAAATTATGCCGACCGCATGCTTGAACTCTACAGTGCCAAAAAATCTGCCTTATAAATGGTTCAGGGATAAACAGCCAGTTTGCCCACATAGGCTCCGGTCTTAAACAAATAAATACCTTCTTTGATCAGACGGTGATGCAGGCCGGCCTCATTGTTGGTGACAAAGCCGCTGTCTATCAATTTCCCTTGCAGATCAAAGATCTCAAATGCTTGACCATTGATGTTTTTTTCTGCAAGTAAGCGGATTTTATCCTGTGCGAAAACCACCTTCAATTGCCTGTGTGGAAGTTCATCAGATGCACCACTCAAAGGGCAGGCGAGCTCGCAATTCTGCAATAAGTTTATTCCATTTCCTGCATCTGCCAGGCTCTGAAAAACGCCAGCCTGTGGACAATTGCCTTTCAAATAATAATCCAGCCAGGGATTAAGCAAAGAAAACAATGTGCTTTGCTGCACACCGGCTGTAATACTTGCCTGTGGTGAGCAGGAGAGCTGACCCAGCGTACAATTAAAATTGCTTGAAGCAAACTGACAATGATCCCCACCTGTGATGCTCACATAAGATTTGCAGTCACTGAAAACCGAATCATACAAAGGCAATTGATGCACAGGAGGTGGAGCCACACAGTCGTTGGCACCGGCAAATACCAAACAGGGAATAGGGTTTTCATTGTTGCCGGGTGCATAGGCGGGATTTGTAACGGCAGGCGCCATCACCGCCATGGCCGTGATGTTTGGGTTGTATTGCTTGGCCAGGAATGAAGCGCCTCCACCCATGGAATGACCCATCACGGCACTGGCTGTATCTACAATACCATACTAGGGTGAGGAAGCACTTGTATTTTCTGTTTGCATGGCAGCACAGAGATAGGCCAGGTCCTGCCCAAAATTGGCATGAGAGGGGGAGAAGCTTGATTCAGTTGTGGGAAAAACCAGGATGTATCCCTGGGGCACAAGGTTATTCCAATAGATGTCGTAGGCCGACCAGGTCATCACAAAACCATGACCAAAAACAAGCAGCGGAAAAGTACCAAGGGCGGCAGGTACATTGTCGCCTGCAACTGTTGCAGGATAATACACCTCGCAGGGAATACTCCTGTTGTTGCGACTTGCATCGGTAAAGGTGCTTTGTCGGTGGCCGATAGGGTAGGGCTGTGCCATGCTGTGGTTTGTTGCAGCCAAAATGGTAAGACAACAAAACAGTGTGAAGAGGCAATAAAAAGTGGATTTGCGATTCATCTCTTTCATTATACATAAAGGTAGCATTTATTCAAGATGCATTGCAGCCTTTTCTGATTTTCTTGTGTAGAGGAAATTGAAGGGAA
>JBEICQ010000093.1:0-8040 GCA_040383885.1 Flavobacteriales bacterium
CAGTCAAGTCCAAGCCATGTGTTTACTATCCCCGGAAATTATCAGGTAAAAGTGGTTCTTACATTCGATTGTGCAACAGATACTTTTTCTACACCTGTTTTGGTAGCCTCCCGACCCTCGGCAACAACCACCTCCACACCATCCCGTTGTAATGCCAACAATGGCACAGCCTCGGTCTCTGCCGGCGGAGGCTCCGGTAGTTATACCTATGTTTGGTCTAATGGTGCCACCGGAATTTTTGCTACCGGACTGGCAGAAGGCAGTTATACTGTGATCGTCACCGACCAAAACGCTTGCAAGGATACCTCACAGGTAAATGTGGGTTCCATCCCACCTGCGCAGGTTTTGGTAGCAGCTACCGATACACTTATTGAATTCGGAGATTCTGTGAGGATCACCGTTGCGGGAGGCGTGGATTATACCTGGACTCCGGGCACAGGATTAAACTGCACCGACTGTCAGAATGTGATTGCTTCGCCTTTAAAAAACACCACTTACTTTGTTACCGGAAAAGATACCAATGGCTGCGCTTATTCCCGCTCAGTAACCATTGTAGTGGAAATCATTTGCAATGAATTGTTTATACCCGATATTTTCTCACCCAACGGAACAGGAGAACCGGAGAATGAAAAATTATGCATCTATAGTAATTGCATCAAAGAAATTACCTTTGCCATCTATAACCGATGGGGAGAACAAATCTTCTTTACCAATGACAAGCAACTCTGTTGGGATGGCAAACACAAAGACAGTCCTGCGCCAACAGGAACCTATGCTTATCGTTTGTATATAGAACAACTCGATGGTCAAAAAATTGAAAAATCAGGCAACATTACCCTTACCAGATAAACTCAAAACAACATGAAAAAAACAAACCGTCTAACCCTTATTCTTAGCCTATTTGTGTGTCTTGGATATGCACAGGATATGCATTTTTCCTTTGCGGAGATGACGCCTCTATCCATCAATCCGGCCCTTGCCGGTGCCAATTATGGAATGGAAGGCATGCTTAATTACCGCAACCAATGGTCGAGCCTGGGTGCTCCTTATTCCACGGTGAATGCAGCTGTGCACGGCCGGGTGAGCAATACCACCAGGAGACCCTCCAACTGGCTTTGCATGGGGCTTCAGGTAACTGCCGACAAAGCAGGTGCACCCTCCATCACCAACAACGGCATCTCCCTGAGTCTTGCAGATCACATCAAAGTAGGTAAATATGCCAGAATCGGTCTTGGCCTGCATGCCGGATTCGGACAGCGTTCCCTCAGAGCCACCGAAGGAAGATGGGGCAACCAGTATGACGGCGCCAAGTACAATTCTTCTATTCCCAGCGGTGAAGGCAGCCTGAACATCTCTAAAACCTATCCTGATATCGGGGTAGGGGTAATGTATTCTTATCAAAAAAGAAAAGGCGCCTTTATCGGCAGCGTAGATAAACTCATCAACATCGGATTTTCCGCCTATCATGTGAACCGCCCGGACTTTGGATTTTTACAAACAGAAAACGCCAAATTGCCCATACGCTTCACCTTCTTTACCAATGCTGAGTTTGCAATAAACAATGGCGGTGGCGCCCTGATGCCGGCCGTCTATATTTTCCGACAGGGCTCTTTTTCCGAATATTTATTTGGAGGCTTCTACAAATACAAAGTTATTAATGCAAGCAAGTACACCGGTTTTGTAAAACCCTTCTCCATTTCTTTTGGCGTATTCGGTCGTGCCAACGATGCGGCTGTTATCAAAATTCTGGCCGACTATTACAAATACTCTGTAGGTTACTCCTTTGATGTGAACACCTCAGGACTGTCTACTTTCACAAGGGGTAGGGGAGCGCATGAAATCGTTCTACGGTTTATAATGATGTAAGCTGATTTCCTCTTACCTGTTAGCAACTCTTTTCATCGCGGTGAAAAGAGTTGTTTATTTTTGGATATGTCCTCCTTTAACGGTCTCTCGGTAAGCCGTGCCAAAGAATTGCTTCTCGCCCACGGCTATAACGAATTGCCTGAAGGAGAATCACGAAACTTTACCACCATCATTTTTGAAGTCCTCAGGGAGCCTATGTTTATTTTGCTCCTTGCATGTGGCGTCGTTTACCTTCTCCTGGGCGATTACGCTGAGGGCATCCTCTTGCTTTGCTGGATTGTGGTTATCATTTATATCACGATATACCAGCATCGCAAAACAGAAAAATCGCTGAGCAAACTCCGGCAGATTGCCTCTCCCATGGCAACGGTCATCCGTGAGGGAAAAGCCACCCGTATTGCCGGGCGTGAGTTGGTGCCCGGCGATGTTATCCTTGTACACGAAGGTGAGCGCATTCCTGCAGATGCCCATCTGCTTGAAGCTCATCAACTGATGGTAGATGAATCCATGCTTACCGGTGAATCCATGCCTGTTCTAAAAACAGTGGAGTCACACAATCGGGAAGAAGCATCACTTTTCTCCGGAACGCTCGTGGTGTCGGGCAAAGGCATGGCAAGCGTAAGCCTTACCGGCATCCATACCAGGATGGGCAAGATTGGACTGGCACTCAAAACGATTGAGGAAGGAGATACACGCTTGCAGCAAGAGACCCGGTGGCTCATCAAGCGATTGTTTCTGGGTGGCATCCTCGTGAGCCTTGCCGTTGCTGCGGCCTTTTATTTTAGCAGGGGCAAACTCTTGCCTTCCATCCTTCATGGCTTGTCTGCAGCCATGGCGCTTCTTCCGGAAGAATTTCCGGTGGTGCTCACCGTTTTTCTTACGCTGGGTGCCTGGCGGCTCTCTCAGATAAAAGTGCTCACCAGAAAACCATCTGCCATCGAAACGCTCGGATCTGCAACCGTGTTATGCAGCGACAAAACAGGCACCATCACACTCAACCAAATGCAACTGGGTGCACTCTTGCCGGCTGATGGGCCCGACAACAGCATGCCGGAATCCCCGAAAAAAGAAAAGGAACACGAACTCCTACAGGTGCTTTTTCATGCCTCTGCCGCACATGTTATCGACCCCATGGAAAAGGCCATAGCAGAGGCTTTCCGCAACAGCATCATCTCCTCTTCTTACAGTGGTTTGCCTCTTCGTGAATACCTGCTCGACAGCAAGCTTACCGCAATGTCCCGCGTACTGCACAACAAGGAAGAATCGCTCACAAAAGTGTTTTGTAAAGGGGCTCCCGAAACTATTTTCAGCCTCTGCAAGCTGAGTCCCCTGCAAGTATCCTATTATACCCTTCAGTTAAAACAACTGGCCGCCGAAGGATACCGTGTTTTGGGAGCAGCAACGGCCACAGCCGACCCCGGTAAACTGCCCGATAGCCAGAGTGATTTTGCCTTTTCTTTTATGGGGCTGGCAGGTTTTGTGGATCCTCTGCGCGAGGGTGTCACCGATGCCATCAGAGAATGCGGAGAGGCCGGCATAAAAGTTATCATGATTACCGGAGATTTTCCGGAGACCGCCCTGCATGTGGCAGAAAAAGCCGGACTTGCTCACAGGGGAAAGACCATCACAGGCAGCATGCTTCAAAACATGTCGCCCAAAGAACTTGCCATTGAAATCAATAACACGGCTGTGTTTGCCCGTATCGTGCCCGAACAAAAGCTCAGGATTATTGAGGCGCTCAAAGCCAATGGTGAGGTAGTGGCAATGACGGGTAATGGGGTAAATGATGCACCTGCACTGAAAGCTGCCGACATTGGTATTTCCATGGGCATCAAAGGAACAGATGTGGCCAGAGAAGCCTCTTCCCTCGTCTTGCTCAACGACCATTTTGCTTCCATCGTGGAAGCCATCAAAGCAGGCAGAGGCATTTTCGACAACCTGCAAAAAGCCATGGCTTATATCATCTCTATTCATGTTCCCATCATCGGGTTTGTGCTTATTCCGGCATTCTCTCCTGCCTTGCCTGTGCTTCTTCTTCCACTTCACATTGTGTTTCTCGAATTGATCATAGATCCGGTTTGCTCCACCGCATTTGCTGCCGAGCCTCCGGAAAAAGGATTGATGAAGCGCCCTCCAAGAGCGAGTGATGAGGTGTTTTTCAGCGGACAGAAAATCCTCATCAGCATCACAAAAGGCCTGCTGATACTGGTGGCCGTTTCAACTGTTTATTTTATTGCAATAAGCAGGGGATATCATCCTGCGCATGTAAAATCCCTGGCTTTTTCTACCCTCATTTATTGCAATGTTTTTTTTAGCCTCTCCTCACTTTCAAAAACCCGCCTGTTCTTTCACTCCCTCATCACACCCAATCCCGCAGCCATTTTCATCAGCCTGGCAGCCTTCCTTTTTCTTTTCCTTTCGCTTCGTCTCCCTGTGTTCATCAAGCTGTTTGACTTTTGCTTTTTGCCGCTTCCCGAAATACTGCTTGCCGCTGTACCTGCCCTGCTTCTTCTTTTGTTGCTCGAGACTCTCAAGCTTCCTGTCATTTGGAAGAGCAAGGGTGCTTCCCGGGCCTGAAGTTTGATGCAGGCAGACTTCCACACATCAATTTTTTCATTTGTAAGGAATGAGTAGCTTAGCAACTCATATTGTTACTCATGAAAAAGTTTCTGCTACTCCTTCTGCTTGCGCAAGGCTTGCTCGCCGCCACCGGCGACAAATACACGGTGATTACACATAACAATGTAACCGTTGTGACCAATCCCTCAACCGGTGCCAACGAATACAAAGCCTGGGGCGTGTTTCCATCAGCCGCCACCAAATACAGAAAGGTAAGTGTAAATATGGCTTATAAATGCCCTCCCGGAATGATCTGCGGAGAATGGGATTACATAGACAGAATGATGCTGCGCAGAAAAGGCGGATCCTCGCAAGCTTCTCAGGACATTGAACTTGTGCGGTACATCACACCCTACGGTCTTGGCTTCCAACCCTCCTGGTCTTTCGACTGGGACATGGACCTTACCGACTTTGCCGATTTCTTTCACGATTCTGTAGAGATTGGCTACATACACACAGGCTATGAAACCAATGTGGGCAGGGGATGGCAGGTAAAGCTCACCTTTACGCTCACCGAAGGAACGCCGGTGTGTGAGCCTCTCGGTTTTCAAAAGTTATGGAGTGGCTCTTACCCATACGGCAGCGCAACCTACAGCATCAACGATAGTCTGGCTGCACAAAATGTAAGCACTGATAACAATACCGAATTACTTACTTTCCGTCTCAACCATACTGGACATGGCAGCGATGCTTCCGGATGCTCTGAGTTTTGCGACAAGTTCCGCATTCTTCACTACAATGGCAGTCCGGTAGATACAGTAAGGCGCTGGAGAAAATGCGGCGACAATCCGCTCTTTCCACAAAACGGTACATGGGTGTACGACAGGGGCAACTGGTGTCCGGGTGCATTGGTGTATCCCTACGAAAAATTATTTCCGGTGAGCGGAGCAGGCAACCACAGCTTCCGCATCAGCATGGAACAGCACAGTGGTGATGGTTCAGCCAGAGAAGATATTTCGGCTTATGTGTTCAAGCAAAAAAAGCCCACTACCATGAACGATATTGCATTGGTAGAAATCATCAATCCCACTTCTAAAAAAGTTTTTCTGCGCGACAATCCCGCCTGCATGAATCCCCGAATCATTCTTAAAAACATGGGTAAAAACCATATCGAACAGGTGAACTTCCGCTACTATCTGCAAGACCAACCTGAGTTTATCTACAACTACCACTGCAGCATTCCAAGCCTGACCACAGATACCGTGGTGCTTCCCTACACGCTGGTGCCAAACATGGCCGACCAGGTTTTTACAGTGTTCGCCACATCCGTGAACCTGCAAACGCCCGGTTATCCCTACGACGATACCCTCACTTCAGTAACCAATCTTAGCGCTAACCAGCTTATGGCAGTGAATGATACCAGTCTTGTACTTTACATAAAAACCAACAACGAGGGTTCAGAAGTGGGATACAAGGTGTTTGACGACGAGGGCAATATCCACTACCAAAGAGCAGTGGGGAGCATGCTCAATAATACCGTGTATGCAGATACTTTTAACCTTTACGCCGGTTGCTACAGAATAGAAGTGTATGATGTGGACGAATACGGAGGCGACGGACTCGGTTTCTGGGCAAACACTGCCGGAGGAAACGGTCAATTGATGCTCAAACGAATCAATGGCATTGTCATCAAAAATTATCCGAGAGATTACGGTTCCCTCACCAGAATGAATTTAACCGTAGGCTATGTAGTATCCATTCCTCCTATAGACATGGGTATTCCGGAAAACGGCCATCTTCTCGAAGCGAATATTTTTCCGAATCCTGCTTCAGAAACATTCACGGTAGACATTGCCTCCTCCGACATGGAAAATATCCGGCTCGAGATCACCGATATGCAAGGAAAAATTGTCTACACTTCCTCGCAGGCTTTCAGTCCGGGTTTCCGGAGTGTGGTTCCCTGTGCACACCTCTCCGGAGGCATCTATCTGGCGAGGGTTATCGGCGAACACAAAACCCTGCAACGAAAAATTATTCTCCACTAACTTAGTGCCAGGGATTTTGCTCGGCACCGGAGATACCTTTTTGTTTTTTGCGCTCGCACTGGGTTGCGAAGTGCTGGGAACCATCGGTGGATTCGGGTCTTCCTTGTTCTTTGTTCCGGTAGCCGGCTTCTTTTTTGATTTTCACACCGTGCTGGGCATCACCGCCTTGCTGCATGTATCCAGCAACCTGTCTAAAATTGGCCTTTTCCGCCGGGGATTTTCCAAAAACATCATCCTACTCATGGGACTGCCCGCGGTTTTGGCAGTGGTTGTGGGGGCTCTTGCCACAAGGTATGTGCAACCCGATGCGCTCGAATGGGTGCTCTCTGTATTTCTGATACTTCTCAGCGGAAGCTTGCTGTACTTTAAGCAATTTAGGCTCGGGCAAAGCCCTCCGGTATTGGCGGGTGGAGGCCTGCTCTCAGGATTTTTAGCCGGATTGCTCGGCACGGGCGGCGCGGTGAGGGGAGTGGTGCTCACCTCCTTCGGCCTTGGCAGTGATGCCTTTATTGCCACCTCGGCCTGCATAGACATGGGCGTAGACAGCAGCCGCCTGGCCATCTATGCCATCAACGGTTTTGTAAACACAGAACAGGTAAAACTCATTCCGCTTTTGTTTAGCTGCGGCTTTGCAGGATCATGGCTGGGAAGACAATTGCTCAGGAAAATTCCGGAAACCAATTTTCGTACCCTCGTCTTACTTTTGGTAATGGCCACAGGAATCAGCGCCCTGTTTAAAAAAATTCTGTAGAAGGATTTTGAAATCAGTTTACCCTTCGTACATTTGAAAAAATAATAAGCACATGAAAACAAATATTCTTTTACTCACCTTTCTCACAGGAATTTCATCCCTGGCATTTTCACAACAGGCCACAGTAGCTGCAGGCGGTGTGGCAACTGGTTCCGGAGGATCTGTTTCATACTCCATCGGGCAGGTTGCCTGCTCAGCAGTTTCAGGACCTACCGGCAGCATCATTCAGGGTGTGCAGCAACCCCACGATTTGCTTATCACCAATATCAAAGAAGCCTCTACAAGTTTTGAAGCGGCGGTGTATCCAAACCCTGCTGCAGAAAGCGTTCGCATCACACTCGGAACCGATCCCACAGAAGCCATCCAATGCAATCTTTTCGACATGTCCGGAAAGCTTGTAAGCACGCGGAGTTTGTCATCCCGTCAGCTGGATATGAACCTAAATGAACTGCCTGTGGCTGCATACACCCTGCAAATCAGCAACAGCAAGAGTACGCTCAAAACATTCAGAATCATCAAGAAGTAATACCTCTAAGAAAGAAACGAAGGCCGGTGAATGATACACCGGCTTTTTTTTTGCTTTTTTTTGGGCGTTCCCCCTGCGGGTAAACCCGCAGGGGGCGGGCTTTCCGCTCAAACTTTTTTGCGCTGCAAAAAAGTAACCGCTGCAATCCCTTTTCTAATCAACTCAAAAAAACAGAAACGAGTTGTATGTTTTCATACGAAAAGCAATGGCCCTCAGCTTGTCCGGTTTTTTGAGCGAACCGGGCTGCGGGGTACCCTGCGGGAAGCTCCGCAGGAGATCACCCGAAGGGTCGC
>JBEICQ010000094.1:0-7880 GCA_040383885.1 Flavobacteriales bacterium
AGGCCTGAGCTCATTGAAGCCAACATCAAGGTATTGCAGGCCGGATACAACTATGGAGAAACCACAGAAACCGCAAGTAGCCGGTTTCATGTAAAAAAAGCCCCAATGGTCCCGGGCGAGTACCGCTCCATCACCGGAAACCAGGCGGCAGCACTCGGATTGGTGGCAGCAGGTGTGCAAAGCGGATTAAATGTGTTCTACGGATCTTATCCCATCACTCCTGCCAGCGACATCCTGCATGAATTGTCGAGACACAAAAACTTTCCGGTCATCACTTTTCAGGCAGAAGATGAAATTGCAGCCATATGCGCAGCCATTGGGGCTTCTTTTGGAGGATCCCTCGGGGTTACTGCCTCCTCAGGGCCGGGCATTGCGCTCAAGACTGAGGCGATGGGTCTGGCGCTCATGCTGGAAATCCCGCTGTTGATCATCAATGTACAAAGGGGAGGCCCATCTACAGGCTTACCTACCAAAACCGAACAGGCCGATTTGTTACAGGCCGTATATGGCCGTAACGGAGAAGCGCCGCTTGCAGTAGTAGCTGCAGCAAGCCCCAGCGATTGCTTTGGAATGGTGATGGAAGCAGCAAGGTTGTCGGTGGAGTTTATGACGCCCGTTATCTTTTTAAGCGATGGCTTCATTGCCAATGGTGCGGAGCCCTGGCGCTTTCCGCAGGCAGAGGCACTACCAAAAATCCAGGTGAAATTTGCAGAAGCCGTGGCAGGCGAGAAGTTTTATCCCTACCGACGCAACGAAAAACTGGCGCGCAACTGGGCCATTCCGGGAGTAAAAGGACTGGAGCACAGGGTAGGAGGTTTGGAGAAAGAAGACCTTACCGGAAACATCTCCTATGATCCGGCAAACCATGAAAAAATGGTAGGCATAAGGGCGGAAAAGATTGAAGGCATTGCCAAACATATTCCGCTGCAAAGCATTGATTCCGGTCCGGAAAAAGGAAAACTTTTGCTGGTAGGCTGGGGTTCCACCTATGGTGCGCTAAAGAGTGCAGCCCAGCAGGCGCGTGAACAAGGCATAGAAGTATCGCACCTGCATCTGCGTTATCTCAATCCCTTTCCGGCCAACCTGGGCGAGCTGCTCAAAGGATTCAGCAAAATACTTGTTCCTGAAATGAACAGGGGACAACTGGTGAAACTGTTGCGCGACAAATACCTGGTGGATGCTCTTCCGGTGAATAAAATCAAGGGAATGCCATTCACTGTGGAGGAACTTTTGGGCAGCATCAGGGAGAATGTCTAAAATTGTGGCTTCATATTTGTATATGAATATCTTTGTACATAATAAACGGTTTATGAAAAAAATCATCCTCCCCGCATTTTTCCTGATCATCAGCCTTGGCTGGACTTCCTGTCGCAGAGAGCCCACTGCCACCAAAATACTGATGCAGGGCAATTGGGAACTTACGGCAGCTACAGATGCAGCCGGAAACAACATCCTTAATCAGGTAGCCTTCCCGGTAACCGTGATACAGCTTACAGACGACAACGGGATGCTGGGCACACATGCACCGCTTGCCACACGCATCGTGTATGGCGACAGCAAATGGACACAGCTATCCGGAAAAATGAACCAGGTGTTTGATTATGCCAACCTCAGACTCAACACGGGCGAATATTTTGTGGGTGAAGGCGTTGTTGACAATTTTACGGTAGAGTTTAAGCTTCAGGCAACAGCGATTGTTGGTGGAGGCCTCAACGATTTGCTGAATATCATTGGTGTGGGCAATGGCTGGTTGCAGCAGACGGTTTATCACAAGTTTACCAATGTTAAGATTACCATTCCCGGTCAGAACGATGTGAGCACGGGATTTAGTTTTACCCAGAACAACAACCAAAACCAGAATTTAAATACCATGATCTGGGAGTTTACTCCCGCCACGCAGGCTTTGTACAACTACAAGGATTCTCAGGGCAACCTGGTGGCCTGGATGGGATTTCCGGTGGCCAATTTTGCCAAAGGCACTTATACCTGGACAAAGAGAACAGAAGGCGTGAACGATTTGGTAAGGGCCAGGTTGTAATTACTCAAATAAAAAAAGCATGAAGGGCACAAGAGATTGTGCCTTTTTTTTTGCCCCGGGAAGAACGGAAACAGGCTTCACACAAGCAAAAGAAATAGCAGGGGTAAGACAAGATTGCGATTCAACTCATGGTTTGATGGGATGAGCTTATTCCAACAAAACAGGGCGGGACTCTGAAAGACGATTTTGGATGTTTGTGCGAGCTTTCGGTACTTTTTGTACAGACCCAAGTTTAGGCGGAGGCCAAAAGATTTAGATATAAAAGGAGATTCAAGGTGCAAATAAAATTCGCCTCAGCAGATCATACACCTTTGTTTGCAGGCATGCGAGATGGCAAACAGTGAAATAAGCACATGATCCCGGGGCAAAAGAGGACTGTTGTTTTGCTGAAGATGCTTATGCTAACCTTTCCCGGAGAGGTTGCAATAGCCCATTTTGTGCTTACTTTTTTTCTAATTCCTGTTTCAGTCTTGCATTCTCCTCCTCCAGCAATTTGATGTATTTGTCCTTAAAATGGTCAGAGTAAAAATTCATCTGTTCTGCTTTGGCACCGGTAGCTTGCACGGTGTTGTTGTTGGTGAGGTTAAAAATTTGGGAAGAATCAAAGCTGAGGAGTTGGGAAAGATCCACCCCCAGGATATCTGCGATTTTCCTTGCTCTGGTAATGGTGAGATCGATTTCGTTTCGTTCAATTTTGCTGTATCCGCTCAGGCTCATGTCCATTTCTGCGGCCATGCTCTCGCGGGTAATGTTTTTCAGTTCCCTGAATTTTTTAATCGTATCTCCCAGTTCCATGATGCTTTCCATACCGCTAAAGTAGCAAAATATTGTTTTCTGTGTCATAAAGGTTCTTTTAGTAACACATTATCAAGTTTTAATAAATTTCCTTTGTACCTAAATTTCAATGTAAACATTTAAAATCTCCATCATATGAATAAGAGTGTGGAGCAGAACCCACGATAAAAAACGGCCATGCCCAATGGTAGATAATTGGGGGCGAAAACCGAAAAGCCAAAAGAGTAGGAAAAAAATGTAAAATGAATAAAAAACTACAAATCAAAATCGTTGCACTATTTGCTTTATTCACAATGTTTTTACAGGCACAGCCACGCAAGTGTGCCACCATGCACAATTTAGAAAAGAGCTTTGCCAAAGACCCCTCATTAAAAGAGAGAATGCTTGCAGGCGAACAGAAAAGCAAGGCATGGATTTTAAACCATCCTCGTAGCAATAGTGCGGGTAAAAAAAGAGCGGTTATTACCATTCCAACAGTAGTACATGTTATTTGGAATGATTCCTCGGAAAATGTTAGCGACAGTCAAATTAACTCACAAATTGATGTGATGAATGAAGACTTCAGGCGGATGAATGCCGATACCCTGGATGACCAGCACCCTTTCGGACAATTTGTTGCTGATGCTGAAATAGAATTTTGTCTTGCGCAGCAAGATCCTGATGGAAATCCCACCGACGGGATTACAAGAACGGAAACTACAGTAATAAGCTGGGATGATAATAGCTTAGATGACATCAGATCGACAGCGAATGGCGGTCATGATAATTGGGATCCAACAAAATACTTGAACCTATATGTGGTAAACCTCAGTGGCACCACTCTGGGTTTTGCCACTTTTCCGGAGGAGCTCACCACTGCACCTAATTTAGATGGTGTTGTTATCAGATATGAGGCTTTTGGAACCGAGGGAACGGCAGGAACCGGAACTTTTTCTGCCAATAGTGGTGGTAGAACGGCGACCCATGAAGTTGGGCACTGGCTAAATCTCAGACATATTTGGGCTGACTCTTTGTGCGGGGATGATTTTGTACAAGACACTGAACCTGCAGAGGAAGCAAATTACGATTGTCCCACTTTTCCGCACAGAGCAAATAACCAGTGCGGTTCGGGTGCCGATGGTGAGATGTACATGAATTATATGGATTATGTTGACGATGATTGTATGAACATGTTTACAATAGGTCAGGCAGACAGAATGCAGGCCGCTCTAAATGGACCCCGTGCAGGATTGCTTACTTCCAATGGTTGTGATCAACCAAACGCTCTAAACAACCGGGCATTTACAAAAGCCATTTCTGTTTTTCCGAATCCTTGTAACAAACAATTTACCTTGTCAATAGACCTGAGCGGAATACATTCAGTTTCTGCAAGTCTCGTTAACATGTTTGGTGTCGTAGTTAAAGATTATGGCGTGATAACAAATCCAAATTCCTCAATTGATGTGAATGATATCTCAAGCGGAGTATATTACCTAACTTTTAGAAGCCAAAATAATTTAGCCATTCAAAAACTGTTTGTAACCAAATAAGTTTATGCATCAGCGGGCTTTTACCCCGCTGATGTTTTTAATACATATGCTATGAAAAAGCTTTTGTTTTTATGCGTCATCATACTTTTTTTTTCATGTAGACATACCGCTGTATCAAGGGGTAAAAATGTGACAGGAACTACCATGCAGATAGAAAATATTTGTCGGTTCACTGTTTCGTTCATTAGTATAGGTTCAGGTACCGATAAAAATGCACGAAATACATTTTTAGATTATCTCAATGATTATGAAGTGAAAAACAAGAAGAAATTGATTTTCGAGGTGGTTCCCTGGGGGCGCGAAGGAGAAACAGATTACTGTTTTAAGTTAGCTGAATTAAAAGAGGATGAGCAAACCAATTTTATTACAAACATCAAAGAGTTATTGAAGCAATCTAAGCTTGTTCGTTACAGCGAAAACACAGCCTGTAAAAACAGACAAAAATAGAACAGGCAATTTGCCTGTGTTAATGAAATGACTTCAACGGAAATAAATCAGGCAACAAGAAGTGTGTTTTTTTGGGGACTTACATGGAGCTTGTTTACCCCCATTTATTCACATATTAAGGTAGCAGGTTTGAATTTTTGGTTTTTGTTTGTTGTAAAGGAGTGAAGGGGTAATCTATTTCTTATGATGAATGTTTTAGTACGCGAAACTTTTTGATGGTGATGTTCATTCTCATAGTCTAGCTTTTGCCTTTTAAGTGGTAAATTGACAACTTGTGTGGTATAATACAATTGATTGGGCTGTTTTACCTCATAACAATGTAATTTCTTTGTGAGTAAACTTGACATCGACTTGGATTTAAATAGTTCAATGCTAAAAACGAATCTTAAAAACCGGCATGGGGATAATCGAAGTGTATCGTTCCCATAAAAAAACAAGACAAACTTATCAGCTGACTTAAACCCAATGCGAACAAGGTTGGTACATAAATCAATTTCATCACTTGATATCATGAAACAGTTATTCAGAAAAATTGCTTGCTTATTCATTGCTACATTTCTAATTTTTCCAATAAACGGTCAAACACAAACCCCACTCAAAATGAGTCACCAAATGGTGGTGCGTGATGCAGTCAATGCACTTGTTGTAAACCAGGTCGTGGGAGTTCGCTTTAGTGTTTTGCAAGGAAGCTCTTCGGGATTAGCAGTATATGTGGAGACTCACAGCGCCATTACCAATGAAAATGGTTTGGCAAGTTTAGAAATTGGTGGCGGCAGTGCTGTTACCGGTAGTTTGGCAAGCATCAACTGGGCCAATGGACCTTTCTTTATCAAATCAGAAGTTGATCCTGCAGGCGGAACCAATTATACAATCAACGGAACAACGCAACTACTAAGTGTACCGTATGCCATGTATGCAGCAAGCAGCGGAAGCAGTATTCCCGGGCCACAAGGGCCTGCAGGAAATGATGGTGCACCAGGTGTCGCTGGACCCCAGGGACAGCAAGGCCCAACAGGCCCTCAAGGACCCGCAGGTGTAAATGGTCAAAATGGTTTGAGTGCTTATCAGGTTTGGTTGTCTCTTGGCAATACAGGCTCCGAAAGTGATTTCATTTCTTCCCTCTCAGGCCCTCAAGGTGTCGCTGGGCCGATAGGTCCTCAGGGTCCCACAGGAGCTACTGGCGCACAAGGCCCGGCCGGAAATGATGGTGCCACTGGCCCACAGGGCCCCACAGGTCCTCAAGGAACAACCGGAGCACAAGGACCTGCAGGTCCTCAAGGAGCTACTGGCGCACAAGGCCCGGCCGGAAATGATGGTGCCGCTGGCCAACAGGGCCCCACAGGTCCTCAAGGAGCAACCGGAGCACAAGGACCTGCAGGACCTCAAGGAGCAACTGGTGCAGCAGGCCCACAGGGTCCCACAGGGCCTCAAGGAGCAACCGGACCACAAGGACCAGCAGGTTCAAATGGAATCAATGGTGCCGAAGGCAAAACCTTACTGAACGGCATTAACAATCCCTCTGCAGTCCTGGGTAATAATGGTGACTTTTATATCAACACCACCACCAATACATTATTTGGTCCAAAGACAAGCGGTGTATGGCCAGCTACAGGTGTTTCTCTGGTGGGTCCTCAGGGAAATGGCTACAGCAATGGTACCGCCAACAACCAAATCATGTACTGGAATGGAACGGCTTGGGTAACACTTAACCCCGGCAACGAGGGACAAACACTGACCATATGCAACAACGCACTTACATGGACAGTTGGTGGACAATGTCCCGGAACAATTACATCGCTTAACTGCAGTGCTGCAACGAACACAGGTATTTTGGTTGCCGGTAATAATGCAAGCGGTGTTAGCAGTATGGTGCCTTACACTGGTGGGAATGGTGGTCCATTTAGTGGACAATCCTTGGCCTCAACCGGTGTTACCGGTTTAACTGCTACTTTGGCAAGTGGCTATTTTGGAATTGGCGCGGGTAACTTAACATATTCCATCAGCGGAGTTCCGAGCTCCACGGGCACAGCAAGTTTTAATATACATGTGGGAGGGCAATCTTGTGTTTTAAACCTGAATATTGTAACCTTAACAGAGGCATATCCAACCGGATCTGTTTTCTGCAATGGCCCAACCACAATTGTTGAAGTATCCAATCCCTCTACCGGAAAAGTATGGATGGACAGGAATCTCGGAGCAAATCAGGTGGCCACCAATTTTAATGATTTTAACGCCTCCGGAGATTTATACCAATGGGGAAGGAGATCAGATGGTCATCAGTGTCGCAACTCATCAATAACCGGCACATTGAGCAGTTCAAATCAGCCTAGCCATGGCAGTTTTATTGCTACCGGCTCTCAACCCTATGATTGGAGACAAACACCAAATGCCAATCTTTGGCAAGGCGTAAATGGTATCAACAATCCATGTCCTACCGGTTACCGCCTGCCCACATCAAGTGAATTTAATGCAGAAACACTTACATGGAGTAGTGCAAATTTTACGGGTGCATTTGCTTCACCACTCAAACTTGTTTTAACAGGTGGTCGTGATTATAACACTGCCTCCACTACGCAAATCACAGGTGGATGGTATTGGACCAGCACAGTAATCCTGGGCCAATCAGATGCACTTAGCTTCAGTAGTTTTGCACCAACAATACAAGCTAATTACCGTGGGTATGGCTTCTCAGTCCGTTGTATCAAGGATTGAATCTGATTGCAACAGAGAGTCCTCAGCAAATTCAGTTTTTTCCATTTTTTGATATTATCAAAGGACCTTCCCTCGCCGGCGCGAACAAATTGTACTTACCCTATGCATTCCCATCCTGAGCCCAGTTTCCGGGCGATGCACCTTAAAGTTGAAATGTATTCAGTGGATGCAATACATGAATCATTTTACCATTTTCTGGATGTCGAAGCTCCTTTCAATGCCAAAAACTTACAGGCGTTTTATGTTTAGTGGAAACTGAAAAAATGGAGTGGGAAATAAAAAAGCAAGGTATTTATTAACTATACTGAGTGAGACTTTTTATTGCCCTGTAATTCATTTCCTGCAGGTTCCCCGGATAT
>JBEICQ010000095.1:0-7846 GCA_040383885.1 Flavobacteriales bacterium
AGGTACCGGGAGATGTTCCACCGGAAACCACATCGGTTACTGCATAAGTGCCCGCAAGTTTATCAGCCTTCACCTTTACGGTTCTGGTTGCAGTTCCTTCGTTTCCGGCTTTGTCAGCAACCTTGTAATTTACCGTGTAGGTGTTTACTTCATTCTTTTTTACAACAGTAGCGAAATCGTTGGTAACGCTGGCGCTGATGTCGCCGTCTTTGTCATCGTTGGCTGTTGCTCCCGGATCTACAGCGGCACCCAAATCAAAAGATGAGGTTGTTCCGTCTTTTGGAGTTACTACCGGTGCTGTTTCATCTTTGGCACAGGAAACAAGCAAGGTGGCGGCAGCCGCAAAAAGCAAGGCTGCGGAAAAGATTTGTTTTTTCATTGTTAATTTTTTAAGTGTGGTCGCAAAACTATAAAAATTTGATGATTTGTAGGCTATTTTCATACATTTGCGTCGCCAAAAAGAAAAAGCATGAAAAAAATAACCTTTATCGCCGGATTTGCACTCCTTTCAGGCCTGATTGCCTGCGGCCCATCTGCCGAAGAAATTGCAAAAAAAGAAAAAGCCAAAGCTGATTCCATCGCTGCGGTTGAAAAAGCCATTGCCGACTCAGTAGCTGCTGCTCAGGAAAAAGCCATGCAGGACTCTCTGAACGCTGCCCGTGAAAAAGCCATGCAGGACTCTATCGCTCAGGCTGAAGAAGCTGCCAAAAAGAAATCAGCTCCCAAAGCCAAGAAAGAGAAGAAGAAAGAAGAAACCAAAAAAGAGGAGCCTAAAAATCCTCGCGCCGGTGCAGTTAAAGAGGGTAGCCAAACAAAATCTGACGGAAGCAATCCTAGAAAAGGCGCTGTAAAAGTTCAATAATCATATACGCAAACATCATCTCAACACAAATGAAAAAATCCATCTTTATCGTTGCAGCTTTCGTAGTAGCTGCCTTCACTGCCTGCGGTCCCTCTGCTGAAGAGAAAGCCGCTGCCGAAAAAGCAAAAGCCGATTCAATTGCTGCTGCCGAAGCTGCCGCTGCTGAAGCCGAAGCTGCAAAAGCACAAGCCGCTGCAGATTCTGCTGCTGCTGCATCTGCAGACACTACAAAGCCTGCTGAAGCTGCTCACTAAAAAGCATCTCATCTCTCTTGAAAAGCCGGTTTGTCCGGCTTTTTTTATTACCTGAACAGAAGGTTTTTCTGAACCCCTCTTTGTAAAAACCACAAAGGCAAGGCTACAGAAAACCAGGAAACCAAAAGGGCGCCGGCATTAACACCTAACCACGAAACCAAATCCAGGTAAACCGGTACATAAGAGATATAGTAAGAATCTGCATCAAGGGCTATCCATCGGTAGTTCTCTTGTAAAAAAATCAATCCCAAACCCATCACATTGCCGGCTATTAGCCCCATGAGTGCATAACGACCGGTTAAAAACAGAAAAACCCTGCCTGACACAGCGGAGGGCATCCCCAATGCCTGAAAAACTCCCTGGGTATGGGTATGCTCCAGCATTTGAACCAACAGTATAGTGAGCATGTTAAGGATGCATACAAGAACCATGATGCTGCCAATGACCACTACATTGGTGTCCTGAAGCGAGAGCCAGTCAAACAACTGCGGATTCATCTCCTTAACGGTTCGGCTTTGCATCCAAACAGGCATCAGCTCCTGCAGATTCATGAGCACGGCTTTTTCATCCGCATTTTTGGAAAGCGATAGTTCGAGTCCCGCAAACATCTCCCGATCTGCTTTCTGTAATTGTTGCAATGCCTTGGCATGACAGAGCACCAATCGCTGGTCGAACTCACCGAAACCGGTATGAAAAACGCCTGCCACCCTGAGTTTTCTGAGTTTTGAGGGCGTCTCTAAAAAATAGAACAAAACTTTTTTGTTGGCGGCAGTGCCGAGTTTCCCGGCAAGAGAAGCAGCCAGATACACATCATTCTCGCGCAACTCGTGCGACATACCATCATTCAGAAAACGCCGGTAGTGCTCCTTAAAATCATAAGGCGTAACACCCTTCACCAACACCGCCTCCGATTCAACATCGCTCTTGAGCAAGGCGCCTTTATAAAGAAAGGGTCTTACTTGTGCGACGCCACTGAGTGCTTTTAAACTATCGGTAAAGCTTTTGCGGACAGGAAATAAATCCGGCTCAAGGGAGGGGTTTTGCTGATAGGAAGTAAGCTGAAGATGCCCGGAAAATGAGGAAATGGTATTTTCAATTTCCCGCGAGAAACCCTTTAAAATAGCCAGTGATACGAGCATGACACAAACGCTCACAGCGATGGAAGAAACACTTATGAACAGTGCGGGGGAAGCAAGTTTGCCACGACCGGCACCGGCAGCAAGCCGACCGGATAACCACCATGACAAAGGCATGTTTTAGTTGAAAGGAAGAGGGAAACCCAAGGGAGGGTTAATTCTTTTTATATCCTGCAAGCACAGAAACACAACCGGTTTCTTCAATACTGGTGCGGTTTTTTGCACGGGGAACATCTACCTCTATGAAATACTGTTGGGTAGAATTCATCGTGAAGTCCCACATGCGGGGATTCCCGAATTTTCTACTGTCAAAAACCACCGAGCTGTCTTTTCTGAGAACACGAAAACTCACATCACCCAATCGCTCATCATTGCAGACAGCCAGACGATAATCAGTATCGGCGTAAAAAGTCATTTCAAGCGCTGCTGATTCTCCGGGAGACATGGCCACTATATTATGCAGCCCATTGTGCTGAAAAGGTTTTAATACCGGGAGGCATTTCTTTTTTGAGAATGCATTGCATTGCTGAGCTACTGCATACCAACAGGTTAAAATGGTGAAGAGACAGGCAATTAAACCAACAGGCAAAAATCTTTTCGCTTTCATAAGTAATCTGAGTTAATTCATTTGATATAGGTTGATCGGATTTCGCTTACTTTTTTGGTGATGGCAGCCAGTTGCTCAGGACTAATAGTTGAAGTTGACTTGTCATCCACAACTGTTACCTGGCTTGCCTCATCATGCTTTACCTCTCCTGCTTCGGCAGTGATGGTAACATTGGCGTATAGGGACTGTATGCTTTTCATGTCTGCAAGCACAGTCGTAATTTCCTGATCGGAGGGGTAACTTTCGAGAAGTTTAACCAGATTGTTCAGCACATCTTTTTGTTCAGCAATTCTTTGTATGATAGCTGTATTGTTTTTAGATGAATTAGCAATCTGAGTTGAGATATACAGCGCTTCAACCCAACCACCGGCAACAATAATGGCGGTAGTGCTTGCCCTTTCATTTTCACGAAGGTAAGTGTCAGTTGTTGCATACATCTCAGCTACCAGATCGAGGAGCGTATCTTTATTGTTTACATTTTTTTCGAGTCGGTTGATGATGCTTTCAGATAAAGCACCTGTTACGCCGAGGGCATCTGCAAGTTTCTTGCATGTACCCATGTATTGCATGGATTCCTGTGTTTGATCAAAACTGCTGCAGTAGCTGAGATCTGCGGTGTAAATACCCAGATTAAGCGCTTGCGTGAGGGAACTGGAGTATCTGGGCGCATTACCAACGGGATTGAGCACCGATTTGTTAAACTTAGCTCCGGTTTGCTTGATCATGTTGGCCATTTCCAGCGGAGATGGAACCGCGAAAAAAACCTTTACTGCCTTTTCCTTGCTTTGATTGAGGGCAGCAGAATCGGCAGCCGACATTTCCACATTGCCACCTTTGTTGCCGCAGGAACTTAACACCAACCCCGTGGCGAGCAGGGCAGCAAATGTTGCGTAGATTGAAACCTTCATGGATGAATTTTTAAGCATATAATCAGACAAAAATATAGAAGTTTAGCATAAGTACAAATTTTATTAATTATCCTTGAGCTCACGGTAAAAATGAAAAAAAACACTCTAGGCTTGCGCAGGCAGGTAACCCTTCTGGCAAATATGTTTGCCTGCGTACATACCATTGTCAACCGGGTGAAGCATCCTGATGCAGCCTATTCGGCACTCCTTGGCAGTTCCGGACCCATGACACCGGGGCAGAAAAAATTTCTTATACAAAACGCCAAGCAGTTAATTCGTTACCGAAGGCTGCTGGAATCCTCAACTGGTCTGAGCATGGAAGGGGATTTTAAATTGTTTGAGTTTTGGCAGCTCTATGGCACATGGCTTCTACTGAATGAGATTGATTACATGCGCTACCCTTCTCTGAGAAAGTGGGATGCTGCTACCATCAGAAAAAAATTGCGAATCCTTTCCGGACAAGCTGCCATCACTGAATCGTATCCCGACTGGCTCTGGAAAAGGGCCTCTTTAGAGCTGGGGCCACGCTGGCCTGCACTGGCCAATGCCCTGAATGTTCCCGCTTTTCGACACCTCAGGGTAAACACCCTGATCTGCAATTATGATGAAGTTTGGAATTATTTGGAAGAAAATGGATTCGAACCACAATCCTCTCCCCTTTCTTCTGATGCAATGATTCTGCATGCCGGACCGGATATTTTTGAAAGCGATTTATTTCATACAGGCCGGGTGGAGGTGCAAGACGCCGCCTCTCAGTTTGTGTCGAATTTTTGCGGGGCTTCGCCCGATATGATCGTGGCAGATGTATGTGCAGGCCACGGAGGAAAATCCCTGCATTTGGCTCAAATCATGGACAACCGGGGAGAAATATGGGCATATGACATCCACAGGCACAAAACCAAAGAACTTTCGAGAAGAGCCTCGCGTGCAGGCATCAATATCATTAGGGATGCAGATGAAAAGCAACTGCAGGAAAAAGCAGGAAAGTTTGATCTTGTGCTCATGGATGCACCCTGCTCCGGAACAGGAGTCTTCAGAAGAAATCCGGAAACCAAATGGATGCTAAATGAAGAAAAACTAGAATCGATGATTCAGCTCCAGGCCGCTTTACTTGAACAGTATATGACTTTGGTCAAACCGGGAGGAATGTTGGTGTATGCTGTATGCAGCGTACTGCCATCCGAGGGGAAACAACAGGTAAAAAAGTTTCTCTCTTCCCATACCAATTTTGTCTTATCAGGAGAGTCTGAGACTCATCCTGAAAAGTTTGACTGTGATGGTTTTTATGTGGGAAAAATCCTGAGAAAAGATGAATAAGCGTGTTGTCAGAGTCGTTCAATCACTAAAGCACTAGCTCCACCTCCGCCATTACATATCGCTGCCAACCCATACCTGCCTTCTTGCTGATGAAGAACATGCAACAAGGTTACTAGTATTCGTGAACCGGAAGAACCCAGTGGATGTCCAAGAGAGACAGCACCTCCGTTGATGTTCACTTTTGAGGCATCAGCCTCCATCAGACGGATATTGGCGAGCGACACAACAGAAAAAGCCTCATTAATTTCGATTGCATCCATTTGAGAAATATTCAGTCCTGCTTTATCTAGGGCAATGGGTGCGGCTTTTGCTGGCGATGTGGTAAACCACTCAGGCGATTGTTCTGCGTCAGCATAAGAAACAATTCTCGCAAGGGGTTTCAGGCCCATGGACTTTGCTTTTTCTTCGCTCATGATCAGTAATGCAGAGGCACCATCATTAAGGGTAGAAGCATTGGCAGCCGTAACAGTTCCTTCCTTGTCAAAAACCGGTTTGAGAGAGGGAATTTTGTCGAACCGAACATTTTTGTATTCCTCGTCTTCTGACACAGTTACCTCTTCCCCTTTTTTGTTTTTAAAAGTAACAGGGATCACCTCTGCATTGAATTTTCCTTCTGTCCAGGCTTTTGCCGAACGCTTATAAGATTCTACTGCATAAGCATCTTGTTCTTCTCTGCTAATCTTATACTCCCGTGCGCAAAGTTCAGCAGCAACGCCCATGTGCTGTTGGTTGTATACATCGGTGAGGCCGTCGCGGATAAGACCGTCGAGCAAGGCGCCGTTACCAAGCTTGTAGCCATACCTTGCTTTCTCTAAATAAAAAGGCGTCATGCTCATGTTCTCCATTCCGCCGGCAATAACCACATCACGATCACCGAGCATCACAGACTGTGCGGCAAACATCACTGCTTTCATGCCTGATGCACAAACCTTGTTGATGGTGGTGCAGGGAACATGATCGGCAATACCTGCAAAGCGGGCAGCCTGGCGGGCAGGTGCCTGCCCTGCTCCACCCTGAAGGACCATGCCCATAAATACCTCCCCAATATCAGAAGGACTGATACCTGAGCGTTCAAGAAGACCTTTAATGGCTGCTGCTCCCAAACGGGTGGCAGGGATTTCTGAAAGTGCTCCTCCAAAGGAGCCCATGGGTGTGCGCACTGCGGCAACGATAACAGCTGATTTCATAAATGATAAAAAGGGTCGGAAAGATACTCATAAACAAACATTGGCAAAGTACTTTTTCGAGATTCATTTTTGAAGGATACAGTTTGCATGATTTTGGCAAAAAAGGGCTATCGCAGAAATTTTGCCGCTCACAGGCAATGCTTACCTTTGGTGTCATGGAGATACGATCCATCCTGGAAAGGCTGCAAACCAATCACTCAGGAATCTTCCGCAGTGTTCTCTCACTGGGCTGTATAGCAACCATTGTTTTCTTTATGCCAAGGGAACAGGGATTCCGTTTCGAATATTTTGTTAATAAACCATGGATGCATTCCGACATGATTGCACCCTTTGATTTTGCAATTTCAAAATCAGAACAGTTGCTGTCATCAGAAAAGAACCGGGTGCTTGGTGAAATCAAACCTTATTTTACGCTAAACACACGAACAGAGGGGCGTGTACATAAAAAAGCTGATTCCCTTTTCCTTGCCAATTGGCAAAAATCCATCTACGGAAGCAATGCCGGTTTAAAAACAAAACACCAACAACTACTCAACAAAATCATTCACGACATCTACAAAAAAGGACTCATTCGCATCAATGATGTGGTTGAGCAGCAACAGGCGGATCAGCGTTTTTATGTGGTAAAAAACAAACTGGCAGAGGAAAAAAGTCTCAACGAAGTATTTACCTTGAAATCGGCATTTATCTATGCCGAAACAATACTTCAATCAGAGAAAAAAACCGATCGCACTTTTGTGAATGAGATCCTGGAATCAGTGCTGGAAAACAACATTGTTTACGATCCTGTACTCACACAAAAAATCCGGGATGAAGCCTTGCAAAAAATATCATTAAGCAAGGGAATGAAGTTTAAAGGCGAGCTTGTCATCTCGAGGGGAGACATGATTGATGAGGAGAAATTTCAGTTGCTTGAATCCCTGAGAAAAGAATATACCAGTCAATCCGGAGGATCAGAAAACAGGTACTACCTCTTACTCGGACAAGCCCTGATAACTTCTTTGGGAATTCTGATGATTATTCTATTCCTGTATTACTTCAGGATTGAAATTCTTATTGATAATGCCAAATTCAGTTTTATTCTGATGATGATATTTCTGATTACTGCACTTACCGGACTTTCATTCAGAGTAAATCTGCTATCGGTCTATACCATTCCATTCTGTATTGTACCGGTTCTGGTAAGGGCATTTCTGGATACGAGAACGGCATTGTTTACCCATCTGGCTTCGGTGCTTATTATAGGACAAATGGTGCCGAATCCTTTTGAATTTACTTTTGTTCAGCTCACAGGAGGCATCTTCACCATCTTTAGCATCATCAACCTGCGTAACCGTTCGCAATTGTTTATATCAGTGCTTATCATCTTTCTTGCCTATTCAATTGCTTATATCGGTTTGATTTTTACACTTGAGGGAAAATTTACCAAACTTGATATTTCTATCTTCGAATCCTTCGCGATTAGTTCGGGGCTCACGCTTTTTGCATATCCCCTGATATTTGTCTTTGAGAAATTGTTTGGGTTTGTTTCTGATGTTTCTCTACTCGAACTATCCAACATCTCTTCTCCCCTGC
>JBEICQ010000096.1:0-7745 GCA_040383885.1 Flavobacteriales bacterium
ATTTTGATGAAAACATCCTTCGCTTCTACCCAAACTGATGTAAATGTGAATGTACTTTACAATAATTCATTGTGGGGTGGCGTTTCTATGCGAATCTTCGGCAACGATGCAGTGGTTCCAATGATAGGCTATCAGGGACAAGAAGGCAAGACCAGTTACAGAATAGGTTATTCCTATGATGTCACACTTTCCAGACTAAGAACCCAAAGCAATGGATCACACGAAATAGTGCTTGGATTCTGCTACGACATCACTCCAAAACCGAAAATAACAAAATACCGCAATGTGAGATTTTTATAATCCGCGAAACCAATTCACCCAAACCCTCGTAAAGACAGGTCCACAGATTTTTAAAAAAATCAAATAAGTAAACACAGCTATGAAAAAGCTCCTTGGATACATTGTACTGCTTGCCTTCGCAACTGCTTGCCAAAACAAAGGCAACGGCCAACTGCTTGGTGTGCAGGAACGCCTCTTATGGACAGATTTCGATCCCTTTGGAATGTTGTTTATTCCCATGGGAAGTTATCACATGGGTCCAGCCGACCAGGATGTACCGTATTCACAAAACGCGCAGTCTAAAGTGGTTTCTGTTCAATCTTTCTACATTGACGAAACCGAAATCACCAACAATGAGTACCGTCAGTTTGTGAATTGGGTGAGAGACTCTATTGCACGCAGAACCCTGGGTGAGGCCGGTAACGACAATTTTCTTATTTCTCAAAATGAATATGGCGAGGATATTGTAGGCGGCCCCCAAATCAATTGGCAGGAAAAATTACGCTGGGAAAAAGCTGAGGCAAGAGAAGGTCTTACCGAAATGTATCTTACCGAGGCAGAAAGATTTTACCGACGCAAGGAAATAGATACCCGTAAACTGAATTTTGAATATTACTGGATAGACCTACACACTGCAGCCAAACGCGGTAGCAGAGAACAGGGCATGGTTGATCGTTCAGTATTTATCAAGAAAGATGTTATCAATGTTTATCCGGATACGCTTTGCTGGATACATGATTATTCCTACTCTTTCAATGAGCCCATGACCAATATGTATTTCTGGCACCCGGCTTATGACGAGTACCCTGTTGTGGGTGTTAATTGGAGACAGGCAAGGGCTTTTACCATCTGGAGAACCCAGCTTTTGAACAATTTTCTTCCCAACACAGGTCTTACTTTTGTACAGGATTTTCGTCTTCCAACTGAATCCGAATGGGAATATGCTGCTCGTGGAGGAATTGACCTAAATCCTTATCCTTGGGGAGGTCCTTACATTAGGAACAACAGAGGTTGCTTTTTGGCTAATTTCAAGCCCATGCGTGGTAATTACACTGATGATGGTGGCTTTCACACTGTAAAAACTACAGAATACAATCCCAATGGTTATGGCTTGTATTGTATGGCAGGTAATGTAGCAGAATGGACAAACAATGCCTTTGATGAATCTGCCTTTAATTTTCAGCATGATTTGAATCCTGACTATCAATATGATGCAGGGGATTCAGACTTGCCTGCCCTTAAGCGCAAGGTGATTCGCGGCGGTTCATGGAAAGACATCTCTTTTTTTAACCAGGTTTCAAGCCGTACTTATGAATATCAGGATACATCGAAATGTTATATTGGATTTCGTTGTGTAATGAGTTATCTTGGCCGCAGCAAATCCGGAGATACCAAATCCAAAAATTAAAAAGCAAAATCAACATCACACCAGTATAAACCAAAACAGACACACAAAACAGTTATGGGATTAGTTCAAATTCTTCAGTCTAAAAAAGGAAAAAAATTCATGGCTTACCTTTACGGTTGGGGCGCTGCCATCGTAATCATAGGAGCGATGTTTAAAATTCAGCACTGGCCAGGGGCAAGTCCAATGTTGGTAGGTGGCCTATCCATTGAGGCGATTATCTTTTTCTTCTCTGCCTTTGAACCCATCCATGAACCGGAAGACTGGAGCCTGGTTTATCCCGAGCTTCGCGGGATGCATGATGACGATGGTCATGGACATGGGCACAGCGACCCCGGTAAGTCAAAAAAACAGGCTGATCCTATTGCTCAAAAACTGGATGCCATGCTGGAAGAAGCAAAAATTGGACCTGAACTATTAGAAAGTCTTGGAACAGGTCTGCAATCACTTTCATCACAAGCCTCCAAGTTAAATGATCTGACTGATGCAACAGTTGTTACCAAAGATTACATTTCAAGCGTGAAAGGTGCAACTGAAAATATGGGTAAACTCTCAGACAGTTATGTGAAAGCCTCTTCATCACTTACCGAACTTGGTGAGACCAACATAGACGGCAAGGCTTACGGTGAGCAGATACAGCAGATTTCAAAGAATCTTTCTGCGCTCAACGCAGTATACGAGCTTCAATTGCAAAGTTCAACTGATCAACTCAAGCAAACAACAAAAATGTTTGACAACATGGGTACTCTCATCACTAATCTCAATGAGTCTGTTTCGGATACCCAGCGATACAAAGAAGAAATATCAAAACTTGCAGTTAACCTCACCGCTCTCAACACTGTTTATGGCAACATGTTGAACGCGATGAATATCAACAGATAATTTCTTTCTGAGCAATTCACCAAACATTTACACCCAATTTCAATAACAGAAAGCTATGGCAGGTGGAGGAACCCCCCGGCAAAAAATGATAGGCATGATGTACCTTGTGTTGACAGCTCTGCTGGCACTCAATGTGCAAAAATCAGTACTTGATTCCTTTGTTATCGTTAACGAAGGTTTAGAGCGCACCACAGAGAATTTTACTCACAACATTGAAAAAGTATATAAGACTTTTGAAGGAGCCATGAAGGGTAAAGATGCCGAAAAGGCAAAGCCCTATCATGAACTCGCAATGCAAGTAAAAAAGAAAAGCGAAGAACTGGTTAAATATGTGGACGAGATGAAAAAGCTCGTCATCAAGGAAACAGATCAGAAGCCTAAAGAGGTGGCCGATACTTTGCCTTTGCGTAGTGTTGATGCAAAAGATAATTTTGACCAACCTTCTGCTACTCTCTTAGGCTCTGAGGAAAACCCCAAAAAAGAGCGTTTAAGCATTTATGATTTAAAGCAGCAAATCATCAAATTAAGGGGAGAACTAACCGCGATTTTTGACACAAAGAAACCAGGGATAGAGTTTTTACCTGCTCTGCAAAAGGAAATGAAAGACAAAATTGCAGCCATTTTAAATACCGAAGATCCAAAACCGACCCCCGGTGGTGCTCATGAAACCTGGGAAATTGAAAAGGTATTACATGTGCCTCTTGCCGCTGTTGTTACAAATTTGACTGCAGTTCAGGCTAATGTGCGTAATGCTGAATATGAAGTGGTTAATGCATTAATGAGTTCAGTATATGCCAATGAGGTTAGATACGACAAAGCTGTTGCCAAAGTACTAGCCGAAAAAACCTATGTAATTCAGGGAGATGAATACAAAGCAGATGTAATGCTTGTAGCTTTTAATTCCACTACCAAACCTGAAATCGTAATTGGTAATGCCGATACAACCAAACCTGAAGAGGTTGACCCGATGATGGGACCCGGAAGGCCCATGGATGATATTGTTGCAGGCGTTGGAAAATACAAGGCAGGAACCGGATCCGTAGGTACGCAGACCTGGGGAGGTTGCATCAAAGTAATGCAGCCTAATGGAAAATATAAGTATTACCCATTCAAAGCAGAGTATGAAGTTGCACCACCCGCACTGGTTGTTTCACCAACTCAAATGAATGTGTTCTACAAGGGTGTTGATAATCCGGTTGAAATATCTGTACCCGGTATTTCCCCGAGTGCACTCAGCGTTACCGTGGATGGTGGAGGAACCATTGTTCCCGATCCACAAGGAAAAGGCAAAGGCTCTTATATCGTAAGAATGCCCAATTCAGCACCTGCCCTCTGTAAGATAAATATTACAGCCAAAATTGGTAATGCAACCAAACCCATGGGTTTCAAAGAGTTTCGTGTAAAAATGATTCCTAATCCGATTGCTGAAATTGCAAATATCAGCTCCTCCGGAGAGGCTCCTAAGTCGGCAGTAAAAACCTATCCGCTCATCATTAAATTACCGGGATTTGACTTCAAGATACCTGTCATCAAGCCCAAATCATTTAAAATGGTCGCAATGGTAAAGGGTGACCCGAAGGAAATTCAGGGCTCCGGCTCGGTTTTGAATTCAGAGATGATGGGTGTGGTGGATGCAACCAAAAACGGCTCAAAAATCATTTTTCAGGACATCAAGGTTGATATGCCTGATGGAAGGAAAGATCTTCCCCTGAACACCATTGTCATCAAAATCAAAGGTTAATATGAACCCAAAGAAAATTTGGTTTGCATGGATTTGCATCCTGCTGATTGCGGGAATGCACCAGGCCTCAGCCCAGAGCAACATTCTTGATGGTGTTTACATCAAGGAACATACTCCCGAAAGGAAGTACATCCCATACACTTATCTGCGTGAAGCAGATGTGATGTGGTGTAAGCGCGTTTGGCGGGTAATGGACATGCGTGAAAAAATAAACCACATCTTTTACTATCCAACCGAGCCCACGCCCGGTAGGAAAAGTTTAATGGAAGTTATTTACAATGGAATCATGGTGGACGGAACAATTACTCCCTATGAGGACGAGAATTTTGAAAAAGTAAAGACAATGGCGCAGATTGATTCGATGTTCCATACGGTTACAAAAGAATTTGTTCCTAATCCTGATAATCCGGATGAGCAGATTGAAAAGGAAATTGTTAAGAATCTTGCCAATTCCGAAATCAAGAAGTTCAGAATCAAGGAAGATTGGTTTTTCGACAAGCAGCGTTCAGTAATGGAATGCAGAATCATCGGTCTTTGCCCGCTTGTTCAGGTTGATTTTGCCGGTGAAATGGTTGACAAAACCCTCTTCTGGATTTATTTCACAGAGGCACGCCAGGTATTTTCATCTGCAGAGGTTTTCAACCGTCAAAATGACTCTGAGCGTCGCACCTATGAAGATATCTTCTGGAAAAGACAATTCTCCTCATACATATACAAGGTTAATAATGTATATGATCGCAAAATTTCAGATTATGCAACCGGTTTAGATGCCCTGATAGAAGGGGAGAATATCAAGGAGGAGATCTTTAATACCGAACACGATTTGTGGGAATTTTAAATCTACCCAAAAAGACAGAGCAACCCAAGGGTTGCTTTTTTTTTTGCCCGATTCCAGCTTGTAAAAAAAAAGGCAGGTACGATACCTGCCTTGGTTTTGTAGCGGGAGCCGGACTCGAACCGACGGCCTTTGGGTTATGAGCCCAACGAGCTACCAACTGCTCCATCCCGCATCTTGTGTGGTGCAAAGGTAAAATTTGTTTCTTTGCCCCACAAATTTATTTATGTTCAAAGCCGGATTTGTCAATATCGTGGGTATGCCTAATGCCGGCAAATCAACTTTGGTCAATGCGCTCACCGGGCAGCGCGTCTCAATTACCCATGCACGAGCGCAAACCACGCGGCATCGTATCATGGGAATTTTAAACGGAGAAGACTTTCAAATCGTCTTTTCTGATACGCCGGGTTATACAAAACCTGCCTACAAACTGCATGAGCAAATGAACCAGAAGGTGGACGAGGCAATTAAAGATGCAGATATACTTGTATGGGTTATTGATGTATATGATGAAAGAGAAATCAATCCTCATTTACTCAAGCGCATCAGTTTCTTTAATGGGAATTTGTTTTTGGTTTTAAATAAAATTGATTTGGTAGGTCAGGAGGCTAGTGTAGAAAAAATCAATCAATTTAAAAGCCAGTTTCCCCAAGCCCTCATCTTTCCGATATCAGCCACCAATCGTTTTGGACTCGAATCTTTGAAAGAAACAATTGTGGCGCATTTGCCTGAACATCCCCGGTATTTTGAAGGCGATGATTACACGGACAGAAATATGCGGTTCTATGTTTCTGAGATCATCAGGCGAAACATTCTTAGTTATTACGCAAAAGAAATTCCATATGCAGTGGAGGTGGTGGTTAAGGAGTTTCATGAGGAGCCTGAGATAGATAAGATCTATTGTGATATTGTTGTTTCAAGGGACTCACAGAAAGGGATCATCCTGGGTGAAGCAGGTAAAGCCATCAAGAAATTGGGTATACACGCCAGAAGGGAAATTGAGCAGATGACCGGCAAAAAAGCATTTTTAAAATTATTTGTTCGGGTTGACAAAAACTGGCGAGACAATTCAGATGCAATGAAGACTTATGGTTATGAATAAAATATGGGCAAATTAATCGCAATTATCGGAAGGCCCAATGTGGGTAAGTCAACCTTGTTTAATCGCATTACACAGAGCAGGAAAGCCATTGTTGACCCTGTTAGCGGCGTTACTCGCGACAGGCATTATGGCCATGGTGACTGGAATGGGAAATCATTTAATATCGTAGATACCGGGGGCTATATTTCCGGTTCTGACGATATGTTTGAAGATGAGATTCGGCGACAGGTTAAAATCGCCCTGGATGAATGTGATTCAGTCATTTTTCTTGTGGATGGATTGGCAGGGATCACCGATCTTGATGATGTGGTTGCAAATCTGTTGCGTAAATCGGGAAAGCCGGTTTACCTGGCGGTAAATAAAATAGATACACCGGACAAAGCTTTATATACCTCTGAGTTTTACGGATTGGGATTTGGAGAATATTATCCTGTTTCTGCTGTAAATGGTTCAGGAACCGGAGAGTTGTTGGACGCAGTAGTGTCCTCCATTCCAACCGACGGGGAAGATACGGCCAATGCCTTGCCACGCATTACCGTTGTAGGAAGACCCAATGTGGGTAAATCTTCTTTTATCAATGCACTTACAGGCGAACAGCGACATGTGGTTACTCCTATTGCCGGAACAACAAGGGACGCCATTCACACGCGATACAAATCATTCGGATTTGATTTTGAACTTGTGGATACCGCAGGTCTCAGGAAAAAATCGAAGGTGAAAGAGGATCTTGAATTTTACTCGGTGATGAGAACCATCACCGCTATTGAGGAATCAGATGTATGCATGCTTATGATTGATGCCACTGAAGGATTTGAGTCCCAGGATATGAATATTTTTAGTTTGATTGTAAAGAACCACAAAGGTCTGGTCATCCTGGTGAACAAATGGGATTTGGTTGAAAAAAATCAGCAGACCATGGATTTCTATAAGGAAGAAATCCTCAAACGCACAGCGCCTTTTAAGGATATTCCTATCCTTTTTGTTTCGGCACTTACAAAGCAACGCTTGCTTAAAGCCCTTGAAACAGCCATGGAAGTATTTAACAACCGCAAATTCAAAATTGCCAGCAGAAAGTTAAATGACTATATCCTGCCAATTATCGAGAGGAATCCCCCGCCGTCACTCAAAGGCAAGTATATACAGATTAAATTTGTTACCCAATTACCTACCCATTATCCGGTTTTTGCATTTTATTGTAATCTTCCGCAATATGTGAAAGAATCTTACCAAAGGTTTTTGGAAAATAAATTAAGGGAGGAGTATCCTCTGTCAGGGGTTCCTATCGAATTGTTCTTCCGTAAAAAATAGTAGTTTTTTTATGTGTAGGGGTAGTCTTTTCTTCAAGTTTAAAAAGGACAATAGGTGAAAAAAACCGGTATTTTGGGAGAAAAGCCAATTGTATAAGGTTTTTTTTCATATTTGCTGACAAATAAAATACAATGAAAAACCGCAATCGTTACGCTGCATACCTGTTCACGACTTCAATGATTTTTTTATTGGC
>JBEICQ010000097.1:0-7704 GCA_040383885.1 Flavobacteriales bacterium
CCTGTTGTACAAAAAAATATCGATGGCAGAGAGTTGCATGTTTGCCCGGTAGGGTGGGCCGGTATTAAACTTGGAAGAATTGATGTGGTTTTTTATCGCAACAAACCCGGTAAAAAAACTGTTTCCGGAACGGCCATGCACCTCCCTAGTAATATTTACGAGACAGGCAATTTTTTATTCGAAAAATCGTAAAATATTTGGAACCAAATTTGATCGGTTTGTCCCTTTTTTCAGTACGGAATTCCATTTTTTTTAATTCAAAAAATAATACTCCTCAAAGCATGATAGTTACATCATAAACCATAAAAACAAGGGGGTAGGCTATTTTTTTCTTCACCATTTTTTGAACATATTTGTTGAGGCGATTGAAATCGCTGTTTTTTTTTGGAGAACACAGTCATTAATAGCATTAAAAGATATACTGAATGGAAAAAAGTTGTGAATCTGCGTGGCAAAATTGCCTTAGGATTATTAAGGATAATGTGAGCCCCCAAAGTTTCAGAACTTGGTTTGAACCTATCAAGCCGATTAAATATGTTGATAATGTATTAACCATACAGGTACCCAGCCAGTTTTTCTACGAATGGTTAGAGGAGCATTACATAGAACTCCTGCGTAAGACAATCAGAAAAGAACTGGGCACGGCCGGTAGGCTCGAATACAACATTGTGATGGAAACCTCTTACAAAGCGGCGAAACCATACACCATCAGTATACCTACCTCCAATAAAAAGGCAGTAGTAAATCATCCTGTTGCTATGCCCTTGGATATCAACAGCAATGGAATTCGAAATCCTTTTATCATCCCCGGTCTAAAGAAGATCAATGTTGAGTCACAACTCAATCCTAATCACTCATTCGAAAACTTTATAGAAGGAGAATGTAACCGCCTTGCAAGAAGTGCGGGCTTTGCTGTTGCCAACAAACCCGGAGGCACCTCGTTCAATCCTCTCTTTCTCTATGGGGGAAGTGGACTTGGCAAAACCCACCTTGCTCATGCCATTGGAATTCAGATTAAAAACCAATATCCCAATAAAACGGTCTTGTATGTCTCTGCTGACAGATTTACTCAACAGTACATAGATGCCGTAAGAAATCAGGACAGGAATGATTTTATTCATTTCTACCAGATGATTGATGTGTTGTTGATAGATGATGTTCATGATTTCGCAGGCAAAGAGAAAACTCAGGATGTATTCTTCCATATATTCAATCATCTCCATCAATCTGGCAAGCAAATTGTTCTTACATCAGACAAAGCTCCGGTAGAGATGCAAGGCATGGAACAAAGGCTTCTCTCCAGGTTTAAATGGGGACTTAGTGCCGATCTTCAGGTTCCTGACCTGGAAACGCGAATAGCCATACTTCAGAAGAAAACTTACAACGATGGCATCCAATTGCCAAAAGAAGTTCTGGAATACCTCGCATATTCTATTACCACAAACATCCGGGAACTGGAAGGTGCCTTGATTTCATTGCTGGCACAATCTTCACTCAATAAAAAGTCAATCAATCTTGAACTTGCCAAGTCCATGATTGACAAGTTTGTGAAAAATACGGCAAGAGAAGTTTCCATTGATTTTATACAGAAAGTGGTAAGTGATTATTTTGACCTTCCCCTTGAACTGATGAAATCAAAAACGCGCAAGCGTGAAGTCGTTCAGGCAAGACAAATTGCCATGTATTTTTCAAAGAATCTTACCAAAGCTTCTCTGGCGAATATTGGGGCTCATCTTGGCGGCAAAGACCATGCAACTGTTTTGCATGCCTGCAGAACTGTAAACAACCTGATTGAAACTGATAAGCGGTTCAGAAATTATATTGAAGACATCGAAAAGAAGATTAGTATCGTTTGATCTTGCTTTTGCTCCTTAAAGAAAAATCAGATGCATCCTTTCAGGATGCATTTTTTTTAGACACCAGTGGCTTTCTTTCTGAACAGTGAGGCTGGTGTGAATCCAAGAGTTAGAAAGTGCGTATTTCCATAAAAATGATAAGCTCCCAGAGAATAAGCAAAATTGATTTTTGAGAGCTGAATGCCTATGCCTGCAGAAAAACCTGCCATGCCGGAACGCATACTTCCTTTCATTTCCTGTTGCCTTTGCAGGTTGTAACCCAGTCTTAGTTGACATACTTTTGCGAAACTGAATTCAGCGCCAAAAGCAAAGTGCCTGACCAGATTGGGGAAAAAGAGTGATTTTTCAGGGATGGTATTACCGGTGAGCAAATCTCTTTCCTGTGCCAGTGTGGTATCGCGGTATACAAGGTTCCATCTTTGCAGATTGTCAACCAGCATACTCAGCCTCAGGGGTACATGGGCAAATTTGTAGGATACTCCCCCCTGAATTCGCAGCGGAATTTTTTCCCTTGAACCATTTACAAAGGGTTTGAGTTGTAAGCCAAGATTGCGAACAAGAAAGGAAGCCTGAAATGATTTGTCAATGGTTTTGAAATGTGCGCCTGCATCAATGGCCATACCAAAAGAGTGGTAACTTTCATAAGCTGAATAAAGAAGGCTGTAATTGGCTCCCAGGCTGATTTGTTCATTGAGCGATTTGCCGAAGCCCGCCTGAAGTTTGTAGTCGGCAGCAGTAAAACTTCCTAGCACAGCGGATGTATTGTCGGTGAGAATAAACTTTCCGTAATTATTGTATTGAAGAGACACTGCGGCTGTACCGCCATAGGTTCCAAAGGCATAACTGCTTATCCCTGCTTTTGCATCGGTGAGATAATTCATGAAATTAAGCGACAATCTGCCATGCATTTCATTGTTTAGTAGTGAAGGATTAAAAATACCGGTAGCGGGATCACCGTCTTTAAAGGTAATATCTGCTCCACCCGAACCGGCCATCCTCGCTGAAGGCATCATGTGCAAATAGGAATAGGTTGTTTGACCGCCGGGTTGTGCAATTCCTTTAGCGCCCGCAAAAAAAATACAAACGATGACAAAAAGAATGCGCATGTGTCTTAACCTGAACATTTGCTTTTTATTGCGGAAAAGGATAAGTCTGAAGTAAGTTTTTCAGTCCTTCAATATCTGTACCACCGGCTGAGGCGTAATGCGCCTGTCCGCCACCGCCACCTTTGATGGAGGATGCCAGCGTTTTGATGATTTCAGATGCCTTGAGTTTTTTCTCTTCCATCAGCTTTTCTCCTAACATGATGTGCAGGCTGGCTTTTCCGTTAATATTTCCTCCCAATACAGCATACAGATGCGGAAACTCAGACCTTAAACGGAAACAAATGTCTTTGATTGTATCCGCCTGCTCGGTTTCAACATAAGTGGAAATAAAGTCTGTACCATTTTGAGATTTCACTTCAGTACGAATTTTACTAAACAATGAAGCAGCCTCCTTTTCCCTGAGTTTTTCGATTTGTTTTTGCAAATCTGTGTTTTTCTGAATCAGTTCCTCTACTGCCCGCGCTGTTTGTTTTGGATTTTTAAGAAGCTGTCTGATGGAGTTTAATTCTTCCAGCTGTTCTCTGATAAACGCAGCAGCCCGGATGGAAGTAATGGCTTCTATCCTTCTTATTCCTGCGGCTACGGCAGATTCACCAATAATCTTGAAGGTGCCGATTTTGCCTGTTTCAGGAACATGTGTGCCTCCACATAATTCAATGGAGTAAGCTGCATCAAAAGACACCACCCTCACCAGATCACCATACTTCTCACCAAAAAGTGCCATCGCACCTTTGGCCCTGGCTTCCTCAATACCGGTGACTTCTGTTTTGCGCGCAATATTCTCACGGATTTTTTCATTCACCATTTCTTCAATGGCAAGTAATTCTTCGGGACTTACTTTCTCGAAATGGGAGAAATCAAAACGGAGATACTCATCATTTACGAGACTGCCTTTTTGCTCAACATGCGTTCCCAGGATTTTTCTCAGAGCTGCATGCATCAGGTGTGTAGCAGTGTGATTGTTCTCTATCAGTCTTCTTCTATTGTTATCAATCCGGGCATGACAAGGGGCCTCAGGGTTTTTTGGCATACGGTCACAAACATGTATCCACACACCGTTTTCTTTTCGGGTATCTCTTACCTGTATTGAATCATCGCTGAACACAAGCATTCCTGTATCGCCCACCTGTCCTCCGGACTCGGCATAAAATGGCGTTTGATTCAGCACAAGTTCAATCTGTTCTTTTCCTTTTGCCTGCACCTTGCGGTAGCGAATGATGTTGGTATGACATTGGTCCTGTTCATACCCGGTAAATACCGATTCGGTCTCTGAGTCTAATACCATCCAGTCACCTGTTTCAACAGTTCCGGCTGCACGAGACCTTTCTTTCTGCTTTTCGAGACACTTCCTGAACACCTCCATGTCAACCTCTACCTGATGTTCTCTGGCCAGAAGTTGTGTGAGGTCTATGGGAAATCCGTATGTATCGAACAATTCGAAAGCAAAATTTCCATCGATGGTTTTGCCTTTGAGATTTTCTATATAATGTTCAAACCTGTGTATGCCTGTGCCGAGGGTTTTAAGGAAAGCCGTTTCTTCTTCCCTTATCACTTTCTCAATCAGCGTTTGCTGTTGAGTTAATTCAGGAAAAAATTCGCCCATCTGTTTCACCAGAATATCGGTGAGCATGTACAAAAAGGGTGCCTGTATATCCAGGAAGGTATAATAATAGCGAACGGCTCTTCTGAGTATGCGCCTGATTACATAACCAGCTTTGGCATTGCCGGGCAATTGTCCGTCGGCAATCGCAAATGCGATGGTTCGTATATGATCAGACAATACGCGCATGGCAATGTCTGTTTGTTCATCTTTTCCGTAAGATTTTCCTGTACGGGCAGAAATGAATTGAATAAGGGATTGAAATATATCGGTATCGTAATTTGATTTTTTTCCTTGCAAAGCCATACAAAGCCGCTCAAATCCCATTCCGGTATCAACATGTTGTTTGGGAAGTTTTACCAATTCACCGCTTGCTTTTCTCTCAAACTCCATAAACACCAGATTCCATATCTCAATCACTTGCGGGTGTCCGGTGTTGACTAGCGAAGCACCCGGTGTTTTGGATTTTTCAGACTCACTGCGTAGGTCTACATGCACCTCTGTGCAAGGTCCGCAAGGTCCGGTATCACCCATTTCCCAGAAGTTGTCTTTTTTACTTCCACGAAGAATATGCGACTCAAGAACAAATTGCTTCCATGTTTGGTGACTGTCCTCGTCAAACAATAGCCCATCTTCTGCATGCCCCTCGAATACGGTTACATACAAATCTTTTTTATCCAGTTTATACACCTCGGTAAGCAATTCCCAGGCCCAGGCGATGGCTTCCTTCTTAAAGTAATCTCCAAAGCTCCAGTTGCCGAGCATTTCAAACATCGTGTGGTGATAGGTATCAACACCTACTTCTTCCAGATCGTTGTGTTTTCCGCTTACACGAAGACATTTTTGTGTATCGGCAATACGGGGATTGACGATAGGTGCATTGCCAAGAAAAATATCTTTAAACGGTGCCATACCACTGTTGTTGAACATCAGGGTGGGATCATCTTTTACGACCATGGGTGCACTGGGGACGATGAGATGTCCCTTGTCCTTGAAAAAATCAAGGAAAATTTTTCGCACCAGTTTACTTTCCATACATTGAACTAAGGAATAATGTTGATTTTTTAGCGGGAAGGCGAATTTACAATTATTCCCTAACTTGGCGAACGGGCAATATGTCGAAAGCAAAATTTTATTTCAATACTAAATCCCTGACCTTCGAAAAGGTTCAGCTTCGCTTTTGGGATCGTGTAAAGAAGATTTTTACCTACCTTCTTACCGGATTGGTTTTTGCCTCTGCCACACTGCTGGTGGCCTACAACCTTTTTGATTCTCCCAAAGAAAAGCGTTTGAAAAGAGAAATAGAACAGCTCACTTATCAATACGAGGACCTTAGTAACCGACTCAATCAGTTGTCATTTGTGTTGTCCGACATGCAGCAAAGAGATGACAATATCTACCGCATGATTTTTGAGTCAGAGCCCGTTCCGATTGAGGTAAGAAACGCCGGTTTCGGAGGTGTGGATATTTATAAAAAACTGGAAGGTTTTGATAATTCTGCATTGATGATTGAGGTTACCAAAAAACTGGATCGTTTTGCCAAGCAGGCCTATATCCAGAGCCGCAGTTTTGATCAGGTAGTGAACCTTGCACGCAACAAGCAGAAACTGTTGTCGGCTATTCCTGCCATTCAGCCTATCTCCAAGTTGCGCCTTCGCCACATGTCTGGTTTTGGCTACCGCATGCATCCCATTTACAAAACCAGCAACTTTCATCCGGGTATTGATTTTTCCGCACCCACAGGCACGCCCATCTACGCCACCGGCGATGGGGTGATAGAAAGGGCAGATAACCTTGCACAAGGATATGGAAACCATGTGGTTGTATCGCATGGGTTTGGTTACCAGACCTTGTATGGACACATGTCCAGAATCAAGGTGAGGGCCGGACAAAAAATCAGAAGGGGTGAGGTGATCGGATTTGTAGGCAGCACAGGCCTTTCTACAGCTCCGCATGTCCATTATGAGATCATCAAAAGCGGACAAAAAATCAATCCTGTCAATTATTTCTATGCGGATCTTTCACCGTCAGAATACCAGGAAATGGTGAGGAAAGCAGAAGAGGCCAACCAGTCTTTCGATTGAGGATCAGCGGAGTTTTTCAAGTGCATACATCTCGTCTCTCAGCCTGGCAGCTTCAATAAAATCGAGGTCTTTGGCAGCTTGTTGCATCTGTTTTCTCAAGGCAGTAATTTTTTTCTCTAAATCTTCTCTTGTGTAATATTTTTCAATGGACTCTGCAGCCTTGCTCCCTTGCTTCTCAGAAAGTTCGCGTTGTGCTTTTTCAAAATTAAAGTGGTGATCTGCCACCTTGGTCTGACCCAGAATAGCTTCTTTTGATTTTACAATTTGTGAAGGAACAATTTGATGATCGGTATTGTACTTCATCTGAATGACTCTTCTTCTCTCTGTCTCGTTAATCAGATAATGCATGGAGTCAGTTATTTTATCGGCATACAAAATTACTTTCCCTTCCAGGTTTCTGGCCGCTCTGCCTGCGGTTTGCACGAGGGATCGCTGAGACCTTAAAAAACCTTCCTTGTCTGCGTCGAGAACAGCCACCAGCGAAACCTCCGGCAAATCCAGTCCCTCTCTCAGGAGGTTTACACCAATGAGTACATCAAGGGTTCCCAATCTCAGGTCGCGAAGGATATCTACTCTTTCAAGCGTGTCGACATCAGAGTGAATATAGCGGCATTTGATGCTTAGGTTGGCAAGGTATTTAGACAATTCTTCCGCCATTCTTTTGGTGAGGGTAGTAACCAGCACCCTCTCGTTTTTTTGAACCCTAATGGTAATTTCTTCCAGGAGATCATCTACCTGCTGCGTTGCCGGCCTCACCTCTATCACGGGATCCAGCAAGCCGGTGGGCCTGATGATTTGTTCAACGATGGCACCGCCCGTTTTTTCCAGTTCATAATCCGCCGGAGTTGCCGAAACAAAAATCAACTGACCGGCCATGCCCTCAAACTCCTGAAAAGTAAGCGGACGATTGTCCAGTGCAGCAGGCAGCCTGAAACCATATTCCACCAGATTGATCTTCCGACTTCTGTCGCCGCCATACATCGCTCTTATTTGCGGAATGGTAACATGACTTTCGTCAACCACAAGCAGAAAGTCATCAGGGAAATAATCGAGCAGGC
>JBEICQ010000098.1:0-7697 GCA_040383885.1 Flavobacteriales bacterium
ACAACCAGATCGCTGTAACCAAAGCTGTTGCCTCTCTCCGTAAGCATGATGTGCGGATTGCCCGCATCCTTTATTTTCTCTACTGCAAATTGCATAGAAGCCCCTGAAAGGAATTGTCCTTTTTTGATATTCACCGGCTTTCCTGTGGCAGCAGCAGCTTCCAACAAATCACTTTGTCTGCACAAAAAGGCCGGAATCTGCAGAATGTCAACATATTTTGCAGCCATGGCGGCTTCTTCAGGCAAATGAATATCAGTAACAATGGGCAACTTGTACTTTTCGCGAATTTCCGCTAAAAATGAAAGGGCTTTTTCATCACCAATGCCTGTAAAGGAAGAAGCTTTGGTGCGATTGGCTTTGCGATAACTTGATTTGAATATAAAAGGAATGCCCAAGGCATCGCAGACTTCTGCAATGACCGGCGCTGTATTTTCGAGGAGTTGTTTATCCTCTACTACGCAGGGACCAGCCATTAAAAAAAAGGATGACCCGTCGTAATTCCTCAGAAGAGGTATCTGCATATTTTTTAGATCCATGATGGATTTTTTTTGAGCATTTGTATTGTTTCATGTTCAGCGCTTCCCATCAGGGGTTCGTATTGGTAAACCCATTCTGCAAGTGGCGGCAAACTCATGAGAATTGATTCTGTTCTGCCATTTGTTTCCAACCCAAATTTTGTCCCACGGTCATACAGAAGATTAAACTCTGCATATCGGCCTCTTCTCACACGCTGCCATTTGGTGTTTTTTTCATTAAATGGAAGTGGCTTGTTTTTCTCTATCAGGGCAAGGTAAATAGCAGGAAAATAAGCTGCGATGTCGCTGCAGAATGCATGCAGCTTTGCCTTTTCAAGACCTGTATTTTCTGCGTGCAGATGATCAAAAAAAATGCCGCCTATGCCTCTGGTTTCATCCCGGTGAGGCAGGTAAAAGTAACGCTCAGCCTGTTTGCTGAAGGTGGTATAGAATTTCGCATCGTATGCATCGCATACTGTTTTTATTCCTGCATGAAATTGTCTTGCGTCCTCTCTGTCAATATAAGCAGGTGTAAGATCTATTCCTCCACCAAACCAGTATTTTCCCAGGTTGGTCTCAAAATACCGGATGTTCATATGAATGATAGGAACAAATGGATGCTTCGGATGGATGACGATACTCAAACCGGTTGCAAAAAAGCCTTCGTCTCCGGTGCGATGTTCTTCCTGCATAAAGGCAGGCAATTCACCCCAAACATCAGAACAGTTCACGCCACCTTTCTCGAGTAAATTTCCATGCTGTATCACACGCGTTTCTCCGCCGCCACCCTGAGGCCTTTCCCAGCAATCAGCCTGAAAGATGGCTGCTCCATCTGCAAGTTCAAGGGCAGTACAGATTTTTTGCTGATGCTGTTTTACCATTTCAGAAAAGGCAAGTGCATCTGCAGATACGAATCCCGGTATGTTCTCAGTTTTCGGTGCAGGCATGTATTTGCAGGTTTTCGTAATAAAAAATACGGGTATATGTGTTTTCGTAACCACTTTCTAAAGCGGTTTTTTCAAATTGGAAGCCCTGCTGGAATCCCTTGTAAGCAATACGGTTAAGATCTTCTGTCCCAGGATTTTTACCGCCTGCAAATAAGGGGAATAATCCAAAAACCATATCCATGGCTAAAAGTGAATGTTCTCCCGGATCGGTATGGTAAAGTGATCGGTACTTTTGCAAGAGCGGCACATTCGTTGAGTCCCGGTAATTGAAAAATCTCACCAGCGGCAAATGCAGAGAAAATTTCTCATAAGTTTCAGCAGGAATATTTTCATAGTCTTGCCAATTTTCCATGCCTGCCACAACAATTTTATAATCGTCCTCCAGGCTTTCTAATTTGTTAAATAAATCAGTCACAAAGGCCTGGTCATTGCTACAAACCACCAGGATATTTTGGGTATTGGTCTTGAGCTTTGCCTTGAGTCCTGAAATACATGCTCCCTTGTAAATGAATAAGTCGGCGGAATCTTTTGCTGATTTTCTGAAAAGATTTCGGTAGGCATCTACCAGTATTTTTTCTTTTTTAAGGTTGTTGTGTACAACAATTACATTTCCTTCCGGATATTTTGCCTTTAGGACCTTAGCCATCTGTCTGGCCTGGGTTGAGGCAGAGGGGGATAATTTAAAAGCTCCGGTATTGTTGAGCAATATTTTGGTTTGTTGCGAAAAGAGGGAGAGGTAATATCGCTTGTTGGCTTTGCAGAAATCTGCCACGATGTTATTCAGAGCAGGAATGAATGGACCGGCAATCAGATGACATTTTGCAATTTCATCAGAGCCGAGAACTGACTCAATGGAGGATGAGTCATTTTCGCAGTCGAAGGTATGCAGGTGTATGAGATGACCTGCTCTCTCCAATGAATCGAGTGCGAATCGCAAACCACTGTAAAAATCCAGCGCCTTGTAACTTTTGCCTGCTATTTCGGGTGTGGGTTCCACTCTTTCAGGGCGTTCGGTCTCCTCTGTTTCGGTCTCTTCAAGATTATTTTTGTCTAAGTAAAACGGGAGGATACATCCAATGTGAAGATATCCGTCATCTGAGGGTTGAGAGACACTTAAAGGTGATTTTGCAAGGGATACAATATTTTTTTGCTCTTTGCCATTCTCCGCCCTCAAACTTGGTTTGAGCATGATTTCTTGTCCGGCTTTGAGCACAGAATCAAGTCCGGTATTCCACTCTTTGAGCTGCTGAACGCTGAATCCTGTTTTTCGTGCAATGGCAAAAAGTCCCTCTCCTTGTTGCACAATGTATTTTTCACCTGTACTCTTTCCGGCAGGATCGTTCACATGAATCGGGATGTAAATAATCTGTTCCAGAGGAAAATTGCCTTTCAGCTGGGGATTGAGTTTTTCAATTTCAGTAATACCTACCTGATAGGCTTTGGCAATGCCGTATAGTGTTTGCCCTTTTTTGATGGTATGCACATATACTTTTTGACCATTTATCTTTTCTGTTTTTGTGGATACAGGTATCACTTCTGCCTGATGTTGCTTGAAGAGTAGGCAAATGAAGACAATTAAATAAATACGGAGCTTCATGTTTATTCCCATTCAATAGTAGCAGGAGGTTTTGAACTAATGTCATAGACTACCCTGTTTACGCCCTTTACCCGGTTGATGATTTGTGTTGAAATTTCCGATAAAAGATCGTAGGGTAGATGTACCCAATCGGCAGTCATTCCATCGGTAGAGTGAACCGCTCTTAGGGCAATGGTGTTCTCGTAGGTTCTTTCGTCTCCCATCACTCCTACACTTTTAACGGGGAGAAGAATAGCACCTGCCTGCCACACTTTTTCATACCAGCCGGATTTTCTGAGGCATCCAATAAAAATACTGTCTGCTTCCTGAAGGGTTTTTACTTTTTCTGCCGTGATTTCTCCCAGGATACGAATGGCAAGACCCGGACCCGGAAAGGGATGTCTGTTTACCATGTGAGGTGGCACACCCAAATAGGTACCTACTTTTCGTACCTCATCTTTGAACAGGGTATTAAGTGGTTCAATCAACTTAAGGTTCATTTTTTCGGGTAAGCCGCCTACATTGTGATGGCTTTTGATGGTTGCAGAAGGGCCTTTTACCGATACCGATTCAATTACATCAGGGTAGATGGTACCCTGTGCAAGAAAGCTTACTTTCTGAATGGCATGCGCTTCTTTTTCAAATACCCGGATAAAAGTATTTCCGATGGCTTTTCTTTTCTCCTCCGGATCAGATTTGCCCGAGAGTGAAGCATAAAATTCATCAGCGGCATCAATGCCTTTGATGTTTAAACCGAGGTGTGCATAATCGTCGAGAATCTGCCTGAATTCATCCTTACGCAACAATCCATTGTCAATAAACAGACAATGCAATTGCTTGCCAATGGCTTTGTGAAGCAGGAATGCGGCAACTGTTGAATCTACCCCGCCGGAGAGTCCTAAAACAACTTTTTCAGCGCCTGCGGTTTGCCTTATTTTATCGATACTTTCTTCTACAAAAGCAGCCGGACTCCAATCTCCCCGGCAACCGCATATGTCAATTAAAAAGTTTCGGATAAGTGCAGCGCCGCTGTGGCTGTGGGTAACTTCCGGGTGAAACTGCACGCCATATACGGGATGAATCCTGTGCTTGTATGCAGCAACAGGAATATCTTTTGTTTTTGCCAGAATCATCATTTCATCGGAAAGATTGAGAATGCTGTCGCCATGGCTCATCCATATCTGGGGATCGCTCATGTTGGCAAAAAGGATATCTTGCTCGAGGATGATGAGTTCCGACCGTCCGTATTCCCTGTGATCTGATTTTTGTACGCTTCCACCGGTTTCCTTAGCCATCATTTGCGCACCGTAACAGATTCCGAGAATGGGGATTTTACCAAAAAGATTTTTTGATTCAAGAAGAGGAGAGTGCCCGTCATTTACTGAAAACGGACTGCCTGAAAAAACGATACCGCGGATGCCGGCAGATTCCGGTGTGCCAATATTGGCAAGCAGGTTGTTGGCAGCGTGATAGGGGTGGATTTCACAATATACCCCGGCTTCTCTTATTCTGCGGGCGATGAGCTGGGTGTACTGAGACCCGAAATCAAAAATGTAGATGGTTTGGTGCACCTCGCGAAATTACCCTAAATATTGGGATCAGCCAACTACAGAGAACCAATTTTTTAAGACTATTTGAGCCTTGTTTTATAGCCTAGTTCCTCCAGGATGATTTTGGTTTTTTCACGGCAATCACCCTGAAGAATGATTTCGCCATCTTTTGAGCTCCCACCTATTCCGCATTTTTTCTTGAGAATCGTACACAGCTCATTAAGTGCCTCCTCTGTTCCGGTAAATCCACTTGCAAGGGTTACGGTTTTACCGGCCCGCTGTTTAGACTGCCTGCCGATGTAAAGCAATTGTTTACCCGGCGCAATTTCAGATGCAGTTTCATGCTCCTCTTCGGGCGGTGTCCAGTCACGATTGGTGGAATATACCATGTTTCCAAGACTTTGAAGATTGTTGCTTTTGCTGGATTTTTTCATTTGTTCACAAGTATTCTTAGTGATTGTGGATCGGCTATAACCCTTATCTCTGCAGGAGCATCCATTAGTATCCCATCCACTTGCAGATAAGGGAAATTGTTCTCAATGTAAAATTCTCTGCCGCGCATCCTGATCATGCGGCTTTCGGGGAAATCATTTTTTCTGATCAGGTTCCAGAGGAAAAAAGGAAGCTCAAACCAGTTGGGTTTTTTAAACATACATACCTCGAGCATGCCGTCCGAAATAGATGCACGGGGATTGATGTATAAACGGTCTCCGTATTGTTTTCCATTGCTAATGATCAGCCAAAACACCGACCCGGAGTACTCTTCTTCTTCTGAGAGCACTCTTACCCAATGTTTTTTTGCTCTTCTAAATTCCTCCATTACTGAGAAAAGCAATGAAAAACCGGTAGGCATCTTTTTATTTTCAAATTTTCTCGCAAGGGAAGCGTCAAAGCCAAGTCCGGCAATGTTTACAAAAAAATGCTCATTAAGGCTCGCAGTGTCAATTTGTTTAATGGTTCTTCTGTTTATTGAATTAAAGGAATCCTCCAACAGCGGGTAATTGATTTTTAGGTGTGATGCAAGTCCGTTCAAATAACCGAGCGGGATAATTCCCATACAGGTTTTCTTTTTTACCAGCAGTTCGGCAAGTCGGTTTATATATTCATTTCCTCCGGCGACAATCACAAAATCGTACTCTTCCCTGACACATGCTTCTACCGTTTTTCTTGCCGAATTCAAATCCTCACAATACACAATGTGATAGTTAAAATAATCTTTTTTGAGGTGTGTTTCAACGCTCTCTTCAAAGCCTTCCTTGGGCATCCTGAGTAAGTTGCTGCAAACAACGATACAAGTTCTGGCGTGATTCATTTTTAGGTTTTTATGAGCAGAATGAGCCCTGCCATAATGAGCAGAACCGCCAGCAAGGTACGCATGGTTAATTGTTCCTGCAGAAAAACCGCAGATAAAATAATTGTTACGAGGATGGAACCTTTGTCTATAGTTGCTACCACGCTTACCTTACCGGATTGAATAGCACGGTAATAAAAGATCCATGAAAATGCTGTAGTGAGTCCTGAGAGGGAGAGAAAGACCAGAGATTTATAAGAAACGGTACCCAATTGTTTCATGGGGTGAAGAATAAACGCATGCACCAAAACCAGGCTGAAAACTACAGAAGTTCTAATGACGAGCGCCAGATCAGAGGGCAATTCACCCATGCCGAATTTGGCCAGAATACTTGTAAGGCCGGCAAATGCCATTGATATCAATGCATATAACACCCATGTTTCCATACACGCTAAATTAGGTGATTTAAGGTCGCTAGGTGAGTTTTGATTTATAAAAAACATTTACCTTTCCACACCATTAAATCATGCCAATATGAAACACACAGTCTTTGCCTCTCTCTTGTTACTGCTCTCCATAAAATTAATTGCCGAGCCGGATACCACATGGAAAAGAGGTGGCTTTGCTTCCCTCAATTTTAACCAGGGTACTTTTTACCAGTGGGCGCCCGGTGGCCAAAGCAATGTAGCGTTCTCTGCCATTTTCAATGGATATGCAAAGTACAACGATGGTAAAAAGACATGGAAAAATGAGGTCAATCTCGCCTATGGTACCATCCGAAATTTCAATATCGGGGCCGTAAATCAAGTAGATAACTTCTGGATAAAAAACGAGGATAGAATACAAATAGATTCCAAATTTGACCTAAAGGCAAAGAAGCAATTTTTCTATTCGGCAAGTGCCAACCTGCTTTCACAATTTGACAAAGGTTTTATTGCTCCTGATTTTGAAAATGTACAGTCCCATTTTCTGGCACCGGTTTTTGTTACAGTAGCTCTCGGATTTAAATGGAAACCTGTTGAATACTTCGAAATTTTTATGTCCCCGGCTGCAGGTCGCTATACCTATGTGCGCCTGCAGAGCCTTGCCGATCAGGGCTTGTTTGGCGTGGCAGGTGCACAAAAAGATGCTGCAGGCAATCTGATTGCAGGCACCGGACAGAAATTCCGTCCCGAGTTTGGGGCATCAATGGAAGTTAACTTTAACAAGAAAGAGCTTTTTAAGAATGTGGATTTGGCTACAAACCTGAGGCTCTACAACAACTACACCGACAAGAATATAGACAACCGCAGGAATGTTGATGTGAATCTCACCTGGAACCTCCTGATGAAGGTGAGCAAATACATTGGTGCATCTGTAATCGGACAACTCGTGTATGATGATGACATTCTTGTTCCCCAAAAAACGGCTTATGAGCTTGATGCAAACGGTTTGCTCAAAGGTCGTGTTGTGAAGTCCGGAAAAGGGATTCAATTGAAGAATATTCTCGGGCTCGGGTTTTCCTACAAGTTCTAGTAATCATGGGTAAGTCCATTATTTTTTCTGCTCCCTCCGGTGCCGGCAAAACAACTATTGTGCATGCCATGCTGCGCAAGTTTCCGGTTTTGAAGTTCTCGGTATCTGCCACCAACAGGACCATGAGGGAAGGAGAAACACAGGGTAAGGACTATCATTTTATGAGCACTCCTGATTTTCTGGAGGCTATTAAAGCAGGCCGCTTTTTAGAATATGAAGAGGTGTATGCCGGTAATTTTTATGGAACCTTGCACACCGAAGTAGCATCCATATGGTCTGCCGGCAGAGTGGCCATTTTTGATG
>JBEICQ010000099.1:0-7697 GCA_040383885.1 Flavobacteriales bacterium
CGCTACCAAACCCTCAAAGGAAAGCAAGTACATCGCAAGGCAGGATGGGACACACATGGTTTACCGGTAGAACTCGGAGTGGAAAAAGCATTGGGAATTACCAAGGAAGACATTGGAAAAACCATCTCGATTGAAGCATACAATGAAGCTTGCCGCAAAGATGTAATGAAATACACCGATGTATGGAACAAACTTACGAGGCAGATGGGGTACTGGGTTGACATGGATCATCCCTATGTTACCTGCGACACCGATTACATTGAATCCGTTTGGTGGTTACTGAAAAATCTTCATCAGAAAAACTATCTCTACAAAGGATACACCATCCAGCCCTATTCCCCGAAAGCCGGAACAGGCCTCTCCTCTCATGAACTCAACCAACCCGGTTGTTACAAACAGGTAAAAGACCGTTCAGCAGTGGCGATGTTTGAAGCATCCACTAATAGTAAAACAAGCACCCTTTGGGGAGAAAACAAGGTTTACTTCCTGGCATGGACAACAACCCCCTGGACATTATCCTCCAACACAGCGCTTGCAGTTGGTAAGGACATTGAATATGTGCTTGTAAAAACGGTGCATCCGTTTACGCTCCAACCGGTATGCGTGCTTCTTGCAAAAAATTGTTTCTCCAAGTATTTTGAATTATCCGAAAACAGCAATGAGATAAATCCCGGAGAAAGGATGAGTGCCCTGGATAAAAATCTGTTGGGTAATGACTTCTTTGATGGCGAACTTATCAGCAGTTACAAAAAGGAAATCATTCGCAAAGGCAAAATTGCTCATTGGGAAATCCTCGGTTTTTATGAAGGGAAACAACTTACCGGCATTACCTACCGGCAATTGCTGCCATTTGCACAGCCATATATCAATGCAGAAAATGCAGGTATTCCCTTCAGGGTGATAGAGGGTGATTTTGTAACCACCACGGACGGTACAGGCATCGTACACATTGCACCAACTTTCGGAGCCGACGACATGCGCGCAGCCAAACAAGCGGGTGTTCCGGCCATGCTGGTAAAAGATGAGGCGGTGATTGCCTATGAAAAACTTGTTCCGCTTGTTGACCTCCAGGGCAGGTATCGTGCCGAGATGGGAATATTTGCCGGAGAATATGTCAAACAAGAATACCTCAGTGAGCATGAGAAAAAATCTGCTGTAGAAAAACAAAAATCACTTTCCGGCTCTGCTCTTCACGATTTGATTGCCCGTATCGTGAGCCGAACAGGGGAATACCTTTCAATTGATGAGCAGATTGTGTTGAAGCTCGAACTGGATGGTCTGCTGTTTAAAAAAGAAACCTACGAACACACCTATCCTCATTGCTGGAGAACGGACAAGCCCGTGTTGTATTACCCGCTTGATTCATGGTTTGTGCGTACCACAGCAGCAAGAGAAAGAATGATTGCCCTGAACAAAACCATCCAATGGAAGCCCGAGTCAACGGGAACAGGGCGTTTTGGCAACTGGCTGGAGAACCTGGTAGACTGGAACCTGAGTCGATCAAGGTATTGGGGAATTCCTCTTCCGGTGTGGAGAACCAGCGATGGTAGTGAAGAAAAATGCATTGGCTCTGTAGAAGAACTAAAAGCCGAAATCGCCAAAGCAAAAGCAGCAGGAATTGAAACCGCTGATGAAGTACATAATCTTCATCGTCCTTTTGTAGACAATATTGTCCTGTGTTCCGAAACAGGAAAAAAAATGTTTCGCGAAAGCGATTTGATTGATGTTTGGTTTGACAGTGGTGCCATGCCCTATGCCCAGCTTCACTATCCTTTTGAAAATCGTGAAGCCATTGACAAGAAACAGCGTTTCCCTGCCGATTTTATTGCCGAAGGTGTGGACCAGACCCGTGGCTGGTTTTTTACACTGCATGCCATTTCCACCCTCCTGTTCGACTCGGTAGCATTTAAAGCTGTGGTATCCAACGGACTCGTTCTGGATAAAAATGGGAACAAAATGAGCAAACGATTGGGCAACGCAGTTGATCCCTTTAAAACCATTGATACCTATGGGCCGGATGCCACAAGGTGGTACATGATTGCCAATGCACAACCCTGGGACAACCTGAAGTTTGACGAAGAAGGAATTGTTGAAGTGCAGCGATCGCTGTTTTCAACGCTCTACAATACCTATCAGTTTTTTGCGATGTATGCCAACATCGACAAGTTTACCTATGCTGAACAAGATATACCTGTTGCAGAAAGACCTGAAATAGACAGGTGGATTCTCAGTTCGCTGCAAACCCTTTGTAAACAGTGTGACGCATTTTATACTGATTATGAACCTACAAAAGCTGCCCGGGCTATTCAGTCATTTACGGATGAATTGCTCAGCAATTGGTATGTGAGATTGTGTCGCAGGCGATTCTGGAAAGGGGAATACAGCCATGATAAAATTTCTGCCTATCAAACACTTTACACTTGTCTGGAAACCCTGGCCATCCTGATGAGTCCGATTGCACCCTTTTATGCAGATAAATTGTTTGGCGATCTAAACAAGATAAGCAAAAGAAATCCTGCTGAGTCGGTCCATCTCGCTTTTTTTCCTGAACCAAAAAATGAATGGATGGATCTTGCTCTTGAGGAAAGGATGGAAACCGCCAGACAAATCTCAAGCATGGTTTTGAGCATACGCAAGAAAGAGAACATAAAGGTGCGACAGCCCCTTGCCAGACTCAGGATTCCGGTTTTAAACAAGGATGCGATGGAAAACCTCAGTAGGGTTGAAGACCTGGTAAAGGCAGAGGTGAATGTTAAAGCCATTGAATTTGTCACTGATAACGAGGTGCAAATCATAAAAAATCTGAAGCTCAATTTTAAAAACCTTGGCAAGAAATACGGGGCCTTGATGAAAGGTATTCAGGATCATGCCGCTGCAGAACAAAGCGAGGTGATTAAAGGGATTGAAAACCAGGGCACATATGTCTTTACCTGCCAGGAACGCGAGGTAGTTCTTTCATCGGAAGATGTGGAGATTATCCCGGTGGATCTCCCCGGTTGGAAAGTGGCAAACCAGGGTCCTTATACCGTTGCATTGGATATACAGCTCACAGAAAGTCTGAAAAATGAGGGACTTGCCAGAGAATTGGTGAACCGGCTTCAAAACCTGCGCAAAGAGAAAGGGTATGAAATAACGGACCGTATCAGAATCAAAATTCAGGAAGATGAACGAATCAGTCCTGCTATAATTGCCAATAAAGCCTATATTTGCGCCGAAATTTTAGCTGACTCGCTGGAATTCTCAAATAATATACCTGATAATCAAATGGTTGAACTCGTTCTGGAGGAAGGTGTTCATACCATAGTGTCAATTGAAAAATAAACACGCCATGGCAAACAAAAAAACACCCAAAGCGAAGAAAGTGAGCTCAGCAAAAAAAGCGAAGCCTGTACAAAAACAGAAAAGTAAGGCTGCTCCAGCCAAAACATCCAAGGCGCCTGCTAAAAAAGCAGGCAAAGCCACTACAGGTAAAACTGTAAAAGCTACATCAGGTAAGGTAAACAAACCTGCCACCAAAAAAGCTGTTCAGGCAGTAAACCGTAAAACAAGCAAGCCGGCAACTAAAAAGAGCCAAGCTGTTGCATCTAAAAAAGTCAGTAAACCCATCATCAAGAAAGCAGCTTCAAAGGCAGCAAGCAAAAACACCGTGAACAAGAACAGTGCGAAGAAAGTAGTGAAAACAGTTGCCAAGGCTGTTAAAAAGAACAACAAGCCGGTAGCCAAAACTGCAAAAACTGCCGCTCCTTCTAAAGCAAAAGCCGTAGTGAGCGCTAAAACAAGTGTTGCCTCAAAAGCCAAAGGTAAATTGGTGAGCAAAACAAAAGCTCCCGCTGCCTCCAAAACCAAGGCGACAAAAGTGGCCTCCAAACCACTTGCTTCCAACAAAACCAAAACAAGCAACAAGCTTGTACAAAAGCCTGCTGTAACAAGTAAAGCCCCTGCAGCAAGCAAGATTGCCAAACCCTCAGGAAAAACAGCACCATCAACAAAAGCACCCGCAACGGCAGTTTCGGGAACGCCGGCCAAAGAAAAAGCTGCAGTGCTTGCCAAGCCAAAGGTGAAAGAGACGCCTGCCAAAGCCGAAACAAAACCTGCCGCTGCCCCCAAGGCCAAAACACCTGCTCCAGCTCCTACTCCGGCAAAAAATGACAAAGCCGAAGTAGTTAACAAAAAAGAAAAAACTGAAGCTCCTCCTAAAAAGGAAAAAACGGAGACAGGTTCACGCAGGAGAAAAGGTGGAAGCGAAGAGTATCTGCTTAACAGAGACCCTGAGCAAATCAGAAAGGAAATTGAGTCGGCAAAAAAAATAACCTACAACTTCCCCGGAAACAAGCCTGCAAATGCTCCGGCGCTGTCATCTACGGATACACCAAGGCTTGAAAGAACGAAGTTTAGCGACCAGGAATTATCCGAATTCCGTGACCTGATTAACAAAAAGCTTGAAGAAGCAAGAAATGATTTTGACCTTTTAAAGGATGCCTTGTCTCATAAAGACAACAATGGCACCGATGATACCTCTCCAACTTTCAAGTTGCTGGAGGATGGCTCAGAAGTATTGAGCAAAGAAGAAACAACCCAGCTTGCCATGCGCCAGCAGAAGTTTATACAGAACCTTGAGGCCGCACTGGTTCGTATTGAAAATAAAACTTACGGTATCTGCCGTGGTACAGGTCAGATGATTCCAATATACCGTCTCCGTGTTGTGCCTCATTCCCCACTGAGCATTGCTGCATAAAAAATGCAGAACCATTAATGTTTTCTGACAGTATCAACAACCGGGGTATTCAAACAATACCCCTTCTTTATGCTTAAATCCAATTTTACAGCACCGGTTTCACTTATTTTGTTGATGCTGACATTAGATCAGGCATTAAAAATTTACATCAAAACAAATTTCTATCTGGGAGAACAAGTTTCTGTTATCGGTAATTGGTTTTATCTCCATTTTACAGAAAATAACGGAATGGCTTTTGGGATGCAACTGGCAGGTAAATCAGGAAAATTGTTTCTGAGTATCTTCAGGACGATTGCCATTGCCGGCCTGGGATACTACCTCTTCAAACAAATAAAAAAGAAAGCCGATAATGTATTGATATATACATTGTCACTGGTGTTTGCAGGTGCTGCAGGCAACCTGGTTGATTCTTGTTTTTACGGACTATTGTTCTCCGAAAGTAATCATACGATAGCAACAATCTTACCTACTGAGGGTGGCTATGCCCCTTTTATGTTCGGCAGAGTAGTTGACATGTTTTATTTTCCACTCGTTAGCGGGCAATATCCCGAATGGATTCCCTGGCTGGGAGGTGAATATTTCGAATTTTTTCAACCGGTTTTTAATCTTGCTGATGCCTGTATCAGTGTGGGAGTTGCCGTCATGCTGATTTTTCAAAAAAGAGTATTCGCTGAGCATTGAAGGAATTGACTTCCTCATTTTCCTGCTTTACTAAAATTACTTAAATCAATCTTTCATGTAGTTTGTCTTGCCATACAGAGAATACATTTGCCGAGTTATTAGAAACTCATTTGAAAAAGCATCTATTCATATTCGTTCTGCTCTGCTCTTTTTACCTCAGGCACAGCGCCCAATCACTGATAGTGGGTATTCCCAGTGCAGATGTGGCAGAGAAAGGTCACCTTGAAATGACTCATGAAACACAAATTAATTATTGGCAACAACCACTTAAATGGAACAGTTTTAACTTTTTCTGCTACGGAGTTAATCAATCCATGGAGCTTACTTTTGTATTAAATAACCTTGACAACAGAGGTTCTCAAAACAGAGCGGTGGGAATAGGCTTTAAAAAATATATTCCATTCACCATTGCAGGTGCTGAATCGAGGATATACGGGGGTGGAAACCTCATGTTCAATGCTATTACAGGTAAGCCGGGTGTATGGTTTTACTCTGCATTTGCTCAAAGAATTCCTGTTGTCAATACACGCCTGACCGCCGGAATTACATATGGACAGTCGCAAGTTTTTGGATTCAGAAATTTAACAGAAGGGGGTAAATCGATAAGAGTGCCAAACAACCAGTTTTGTTTTATGGCAGCCTTTGAACAACCCATCACAAAACATTTTTCAATCATTGCCGACTGGTACTCGGGCGATCATGACCTTGCTATGTTTATACCTGCTTTGCAGTATGAATGGCAACACCACACCTTTATTACCGGGTATAAAATTCCAAACAGAGCAGATGGCTACAATGCAATCATCCTCGAGTATATGATCACACTTAAATAAATTTGTTGTTTAGTGATTATTTGTAAAACCCGTATTTAACAATACAATACAGCGCTCTGAAACCATCCCGCCAACCAATTTTTTTCCCTTCTTCGTAGGTTCTACCATAATAACTGATTCCTACTTCATAAATCCTGACCTTTGGAATTCGGGCAATCTTGGCAGTTACCTCAGGCTCAAAACCAAATCTCTTTTCTACCAAATGCAGGGATTGAATCATACCGGTATTAAAAAGCTTGTAACAGGTTTCCATATCAGTAAGGTTGAGATTGGTAAACATGTTGGAGAAGAAGGTGAGCATTTTGTTACCAATCGTGTGCCAGAAGAACAGGATACGATGCGGCTTACTTCCCATAAATCGTGAACCGAAAACCACATCGGCAAATCCTTTTACTACAGGCTTCAGCAAATCGTTGTACTCAGCGGGATCATATTCCAAATCGGCGTCCTGGATAATTAAATATTCGCCTGTAGCCTTGGAAATACCTGTGTGAAGAGCGGCGCCTTTGCCCATGTTCTTTTCATGCCTGTAAAGCTGGATAGAAAGTTCGGGATGCGTGGCAATATATTGCTCGATAGCCTCATCTGTTTTGTCTTTGGAGCAATCATCAACAATTATAATTTCTTTCCTGATCTGGTGAATGAGTTCTACCTCTGCTATCTTATCGAGAATAAGGTGTATGGTTTTAGCCTCATTGTATGCCGGAATAACAATAGACAATTTGGTAATCTGCATCTCTTCTGCTTGAGAGGACTAAGATGACATAAATTTATGAGAAATAAAAATGAATCCTCCTCCTATCCTTTCATTCCGTGAAATGCCCATATGCTTTTTCCACTTAAATTAATATTTGTTAGGGTCTGCCAATGAAGAACCCTAGCCTTGCTCATGTTGTCCGCTCCAATAAAATGGAGTAATATAAACGCTCACAAAAGTTTCTATCCTTATGAATAAAAAAATCAGGATGAAAAAAGAATAGTAGTTATATCATTGCGAAGCATTGCAAAGCAAACAAGCAATACCATACCGGTAATAACTTTCAACTCAGCAATCTAAATACACCTCCCAACAACACCATAGAATATGATTTTTACCGGAATGATACTCCCTTCAATATAATGAGTCTTACAGTAAACGCAGCATGCGGATTGATTGATTTGTCGGGTTATACCACTGCAAACTTCACAGGGTCACCATCAGAAATAAAACCGGCAGAAGTAAAACCATATCCCAATCCTGCATCCAATCAAATTCAGATTTCAAATCAAAGTCTAACGGGTGTAAGCATCCGCATTCTCGATGTACATGGAAAAACGGACTATCAGTGTTCTGCACTTGGCTCGCAAATAGTAAGCATCAATACAGATGGATTGAGCAACGGACTTTACCTCTCAGAGATTATAGATGCAGAAGGAATGGTAACCGGCAAAAGCAAGTGCATTGTGCA
>JBEICQ010000100.1:0-7611 GCA_040383885.1 Flavobacteriales bacterium
GAATATTAAACATACCGATTGCCAGAACACGGCAGAGAAAGTACCCCTTAGTTCTTTCACCACCTGGTAGGCAGTGAGTCCGGTTTCGCGGTCAATGAGTTTGAGCAGAATGCGACCTTGCGTATAGGTCATGTTCTCGATGTCTTTTGTAAACTCTTTTTTGATTTCCTTCTCAACCCCTTTTACCATTTTTTTTTGCTCGGCAGGCGTCATGCTTGCCATCTGCATATTCATCTCACGCATTTTTTTTCCGGCCAAACGCGCATAAGGCAGCACCTTTTTTACATTGTAAACCAGTTTCCAGTAATGCTTTCGCTGCCTGTTGTTTTTAAACTGATGCGTTTCCATCACCAACAGGGTAGGCAGGGTCACGCTGGCAAGGGTATCGCCGTCAACCACTACTCCTCTGTACATTTTTGTTTGAAGGTTCACAGGTGCTTTCTCTTCATCCCCAATGAGCTCGCTCTGCGCAACACATGCAAGGCTTGTAAATGCCAGAAGGAAGAAGAGTGTGAACCGGAACATACCTGGTAAAATTACAAACCTTATGCCATTTTTATGCAAGGCCGGGGGAGAGGGCTTGTCTGCTGAATAAACCTGTTGATAAGTTCGCATGTACCTTGCGGCTGCTTTGGCGGCAAGACATACATTTGTAAAAAAAAGTACATGGAAGAGAGCACTTCCCGCGAAAAACTCATTAAGCGTGTGCGCGTTGCTCTGATGAACAAGAGCAAAGAAGCCAACAGGGAAACGGTGGCCGTAGATTACGAAACCCCCATCTTTCACATGGCCGAAGAACCGGATGAGATTGCCTTTGCCCAGCATTTCACAGAATCAGGCGGACGGTTTGTGTTCTGCCTTGATGAGGATGAGTTTATTGAAAATCTCCGGTATGTGATGCTTGAGCATGGCTTCGAAAATATTTTTTGTGCCGAAGCCGGCTTGCAGCAGCTCCTCGGAAACAAAGGCGTTCCCTTTGAGCCCCAGGCAGTATCGGGTAAACCACTTCCGGCAGCAGCACTTGCCTCCTGCGAACAGGCCATCGCTTCTACCGGTTCGCTCATACTGAGTTCTCATGTGCAAGGGGCACGGCTGGTGAGCGCACATTTTTCTCACCTCTTGCTTGTGTGTCACACGGCACAGGTTTCTCCCAATCATCGTGAGGCCCTGCGTAAACTAAAATGGAAGCATGCCGGTGTTCTTCCCTCCTGGGTAAACATTCTCTCGCCTACACAGCAGGCAGGCTCACCCCAACTGTTTGTGTTCATGCTGGATGTGAATGAGCCCGCGCAAAATGCCGAATAATGGAAAAAGACTGGGTAAAAATCATGTCTGATGCTTCCCCGGCAACTATCCTGCTCATGCAGGGAAAACTTCTCGAACAGGATATCCCCTCGGTGGTGATTGATAAAAAAGACCACGCTTACCAGATGTTTGGAGAGTCGGAGTTATATGTGCACCGCTCCCATGTAGTGATGGCCCTGCATGCATTAAACCAGCCCGGTCATGGAGACTAAGCAATCGGTATTTTTTAAGCGCAGCTTTACTGCAGCCGGATTTGTTGCGGTGATGATGGGTGCTGTACTTTTTCATGTATTCAGTTTCGGCCTTCTGTTTTTAGCGGTGGTACTTTTTTCCCTGCTCGAATATGAGCGCGTACTAAAGACAAGGCTGCATGCCTATCAGCAAATACTCATAGCGGTGTTGGGCGCACTTATCTTTTGCCTCCATTTTTCTCATGCCTTTTTATTTCCTATGCCTCACTTGCAGGAACTGGTTTACTGCGTGCTGCTCCTCCCTTTTGTTCCTGAGTTGTTTCAGAGAGAGAAAGCATCTATACTCTCTGCAGCCCTGGCCTCTGTAGGTTTACTATACATCGCTGTTCCGTTCGGACTCATCTGTCTGATGAGCGGTCATGATGCCCATCCCGATACCTATCGTCCCCACTTGTTTCTGGGGATGCTCTTTTCCGTATGGATCAACGATACCTTTGCCTACCTCACCGGAAGCCTTATTGGTAAAACCCCCCTGGCTCCGCATCTCTCTCCTAAAAAAACCATGGAAGGCACCCTTGGAGGTATCGCCTTTGCTGTGGTAGCAGCGTTTACTTATCCCTATTTTTTGGGCACCATGAGCGCCCTGCAATGGATGATACTGGCGGCTTTAACGGCCCTGGCAGGAACCATCGGCGACCTGGTGGAATCGCTCTTCAAGCGCAACCTCGGCATCAAGGACAGTGGCAAGCTCTTGCCCGGTCACGGAGGCTTGCTCGATCGTTTTGATTCCCTGATGTATGCCACACCATTTGTGTATGCATTCCTTAAAATTGCTGAAATTCTATGACAATATTTTTTTAACCCGCTCCTTTCTCTAATTTCGCCCGCCGCATCAAAAGCGTCATAGATTTATGCCAAAATCAACTACCAAACCAAGTCCGAAGTCATCCGACACCGTGCAACACACCAGCATGTTCGAAGAAGTGATGGCACGCCTCGACATCGCTGTCGATAAGCTTAAACTCTCTCAAAATGCATCTGCCATCATTCGTCATCCTCAAAAAATGGTGATGGTAAGTCTGCCCGTTCAGATGGACGATGGCAGCATTCGTGTATTTGAAGGTTACCGTGTGGTGCACAGCACCCATTTGGGTCCCAGCAAGGGAGGCATCCGCTATGCCACCGATGTGAATCTGGATGAGGTGAAGGCACTGGCTGCGTGGATGACCTTTAAATGTGCGGTGGCTAATATTCCTTATGGAGGCGCAAAAGGCGGCATCAACTGCGATCCCCGTCTGCTTTCTGTGGGAGAACTCGAAAGACTTACACGCGCATACGCCAATGCCATGCAGGATGTGTTTGGCGTAAACAAAGATATTCCTGCTCCCGACATGGGAACAAGCAAACGCGAGATGGCATGGATTCTCGACGAGTACAACAAAACCAAAGGAGAAGACTCTCCGGGTGTTGTTACCGGAAAGCCCATCACGCTGGGAGGTTCACAGGGTCGTGAAGCCGCTACCGGAAGAGGAGTGATGATTTCTACCCTGGTGGCGATGAAAAAAATTGGCATCGACCGCCGCAAGGCCACTGCCGTTGTGCAAGGCTTTGGCAATGTGGGTTCCAATGCCGCAGAGTTGCTCGATAAGCAAGGCATCAAAGTAATTGCCATCAGCGATGCAAATTGCGGTATCTACAACGAAAAAGGAGTAGACATTCACAAAGCCATTCTTTATTCGCGTGCCAACAAAAACTCACTGAAAGGATTTCCCGGCGGAGAAGAAATTTCAAATGCCGACCTCCTCCTGCTCGACACCGATGTGCTGGTGCCTGCTGCCATTCAGGGAGTGATTACCGAGAAAAACGCAAACCTTATCAAAGCCAGACTGATCGTAGAAGGAGCCAATGGCCCCACCGAAGCGGCAGCAGATAAAATTCTTCAGGACAAAGGCATCACTGTTGTGCCCGATATTCTCGCCAATGGTGGTGGGGTTACTGTTTCTTATTTCGAATGGGTACAGAACAAATACGGACACTACTGGACGGAGGATGAAGTGAACGCCAAGCATGATGCATCCATGACTGCCGCCTTTGAAAATGTTTGGTTCAATGCCCATCAGTACAAAACAAGCATGCGCATTGGTGCCTACATCACCGCACTTAAGAAACTCGAAAAAGCCATCTCCTACAGAGGCCGTTTTTAATTCTGCTTTTTCTGCATCATCCGATAGGGCTGCAATAATGTTAACAGGGCTGCGTTCATAAATCGCTGCAGCAAGTTTCCTGAGCAACAGTACGCCGCCCTACTTTTAATCGGTTTTAAAGATGCATTCCGGCAGTCCCCTTTTCAGGTTTTTCCTCCTACTTTCTCTCGCCCTGTTTTTTAATACGGCCAGGGCCCAACGCACCGCGCTTTACCAGAGCAGACTATATGCCTATGCACAGATGCAGCAGGCCTTTTATGCGGGTAGATATGCAGAAGCACAGCAGGCATTTGCAGAGATGCAGGCAGGATTTCAGGCCCAGTCTCCGGAGTATGTGGGCTGTGAGTATTTTAAAGCCATGTGTGCTTTTGAGCTCTTTAATGAAGATGCCGAATTTCTTCTGAAAAATTTTTCTTCCCGTTTTCCGGACAGTGATTGGACAGAGCAGGTAAAGTTTAGTCTGGGTAATTTGTATTACCGCAGAAAAGAATACAAAAAAGCCATTGCCGCCTACCTCGAAACAAAGGCAAGTGCACTCAGCATCGAACGGCAGCACGAATATCATTTTAAGCTCGGCTATGCCTGGTTTACAAGAGAGGATTATGAAAAGGCAAAGCCTTTGTTTGCCGAAGTAAAAGACATCCGCAACGAGTATGCACCCGCGGCCACCTATTACTTTTCTCACATCTGCTACCTCGAAGGCAAATACAGCACGGCACTCGAAGGATTTAAAAAGTTTAGTGCCAAAACGGGCTTCGGACAAGTGGTTCCTTATTACATCGTTCAGATCTATTACCTGCAGCAGCGATACGAAGAAGCCATTGACTATGGCAGCCGCATGCTCGATTCGATTCCGGAAAAACGGGCAGTGGGTCTTTACAGAATTATCGGAGATGCTTATGCAAAAACAAAGCAGTACGAAAAGGCTTTGCCTTATCTGGAGAAATTTCTAAAAACCAATCCTGTGCTCAACAGGAGAGATTATTTTGGTTTTGCTTATGTCTACCTGCAACTCGGGCAGTGTAAAAACGCCTCGGTATACCTCAGAAAATGCATTACCCAAACGGCAGACAGCATCAACCAACTTTCCTGGTATTACCTCGGCAAATGCGAGCTGGAAGCCGGTAACCGCAAGGATGCAAGAAATGCATTTGGCAGTTCATGCAAGTTGCGACTCGACGAAATGGTAAGGGAAAATGCATTGTTTAACTATGCCAAACTCTCTTACGAACTTGATCAGGATCCCTTCCATGATGCCATCAGCTCTTTGCGGAATTTTTTAAATGAATATCCTGCTTCCGACAAGTATACCGAAGCGTTTGATTTGTTGGTGAACGCCCTGCTTCGCTCCAAAAACTACTCGGAGGCCTTGCGTGTGATTGCCGGCATTCGCAAGAAAACACCGGCTTTGGAAAAAGCAGAAGCCACACTCAATTACCTGCGTGCCACAGAGCTCTTTAACAACAGCCGCTATGCAGAAAGTCTGGCCTACTATCAAAAGGTTCATTCTTTTGGAGGCGACAACAAACTGGTGGCCACTTCCATTTACTGGCATGCAGAAGCCTGCTACAGGCTCAACCGCAATGATTCTGCCACCGCAGGTTTCAACCGTTTTCTAAATGCACCCGGGGCAGCCCTCACGCCTGTGTATCATGAAGCTTACTACTCCCTTGGCTACTGTTACTTTAAAAAGAAAGACTTCAAACAAGCCTCTGCTTCTTTCCGCAATTATCTCTCGCTGGCAGAAGGAGAAAACCTGGTGAAGTTTAATGATGCAGCCGTGAGGGTGGGCGATTTGTTTTTTGTGGACAGAAGATTTACAGAGGCGCTCGAGTATTATGCGATGGTAAAAGGACCGGCTCAGGCCGATTACATTCAGTTTCAGCGTGCAGTCATCTATGGTTTACAGGGAAAGACGCCCGAAAAAACGGCCGGTCTGCTTGCGCTGGTCAATGGCATAAAAAAATCTGCTTACCTGGATGATGCGCTGTATGAGTTGGCTGATTGCTACCTCATCATGAACAAAAACAGCGAGGCACTCGAAACTTTCAAACGACTGATGACGGAGCACCCCTCGAGTCCTTTTGTGAAGCGGGCACAGGTAAAGATTGCTCTCATCTATTCCAATACCGATCAGGATGAACTGGCCATACAGTCTTACCGCGACCTGGTTACGCAGTATCCGAATACCCCGGAAGCCTTGCAGGCCGTGGCCTCTATGCGTGAGATTTATGTGAATGCAGGAAAAGTATCGGAGTTTGAATCCTTTGTCAATACCGTTCCTTCCCTCAACTATCCAAGGGCAGCCATCGATTCTGCTTCCTATGAAGCGGCTGAACTCAAGTACATGAAAGGCGATTGTGAAGGTGCCGCCGACGCATTTAAAATGTATCTGAAAAAGTTTGAATCACCCTTGTTCAGACTCAATGCCTTGTATTTTCTCGCAGAGTGTAGTTTCAAATTAAACAGGCATACTGATGCGCTGGAAGCTTATGCACAGGTGGCACACCTGCCTTATCATTCCTATACAGACCGTTCTGTTACCCGGGCGGCCTCACTGGCTTTTGCGCTGCAACAATACGATTCGGCTGCTTTCTGGTATCGCAGGATGGGCGAACTGATGTCGGCACCCCAAACACAGTTCGATGTACTGATGGGAAAATACCGTTGTGCCATTCAGCTGGAGGCCAAAGAAGATGTGGTAAAATATGCGAACCAACTGATTGAGCATGAAAAAACAAGTCCCGAGTTTCGCTACGAGTGTATGCTCAGCAGGGCAAAACGACTCCTGGAAACAGGCAATGATTCGGCAGCTGTGAATGATTTGCAGGTGGTAAGCAAAAACAGCAAAACAGCCAGGAGTGCAGAAGCTAGTTTCGGGCTGGCAGATTATTTTTTTAAGAAGAACATGCAGGATGCATGCATCACACAACTGGAAGTAATCATCAACCAGGATCCTTCTTACGATTTTTGGGTAACCAAAGCTTACTTCATGTATGCAGCTATTTTTGAAAGGAGAAACGACCGCTTCAATCAGAGACAAACCCTGCAGAGCATTGCCGACCATTCCGAAGATGCTTCCTTTGTGAATGAGGCACGCAGACTGTTACAAGAGATTGATGCAAAAGAAAAAGAAGAGCAGGAGAAACGCAGACAGGAATACCAGGAAATACAATTCGACTCAAATTCAATTCGCGACAATGATTTGTTTGAAGAAATACGCTAAGTACTTTGCGCTGCTCCTCTGCATTCCCTCCGGCATGATGGCGCAGGGACAAGGGGTAGGCAATGAGCAGGTAAACATTGTGCAGGAATATAAACCCGTGATTACCCCTGCAGAGAAAATTACTTCTAACCCGGATTACAGAGATACGATTCCGCCGGCACCTGCACTCAGGTATGGGTTTGTTGACCGCAGACCGGAATATCGCTTCAAGCCCGATACCATCAAACCTGCAAGGATGAGGGGAGAGCCTCTTTCCAGGATTTTTCCAGGCCTCTTGCGCATCGGAGGAGGCAATTACAATACTTTTTTTGCCGATGCAAAATATTTGTCGCAGCGCTCCAAAGCTTGGCAATATGGCATCGAAGCCAGGCACCTTTCCTCATCCTACATGGCACTGGATTATGGGAGAGCCGGATTCAGCGACAACAAAGTGCAGGCCCATGGCAAATACATGAGCGAGAAGTACAGCCTCTCTTCTTCCCTTGCCTATGCGCGCGAAGCCAATCGTTTTTATTCTTACAACATCCCCGTTCTACCATCTGATTTCAATCCTGAAAAAGATGGGAATGGATTTCATTACCAAAACCTGGAATGGAAAACAGCGCTCAGAAGCAATACAATTGACAGCAGCAGCCTCAAGCACCATGAATCATTCATGTATCGCAGAACATGGGGCAGAATTGGA
>JBEICQ010000101.1:0-7511 GCA_040383885.1 Flavobacteriales bacterium
GCCGGTAATTACTTATAGTATTAATCAGAGTGATGCGGTAACAGCGGTATCTGAAAGTCTCAAGCAGGATACCTACAAATATTTTTCAATTACCAGGGAGATCCGGGTGATTCCCAATTTTATCTCTATGGCAGATTACAATCGCATCAGCCGCGATGGAAAATCAAATTGTCACAGAACAACCTATGCACCTGCCGGGGAAAAAATCCTGCTGCACATGTCGAACTTCAGGAAAGTAAAACGCCTCGACGATGTCATTCAGCTGTTTTTCAAGGTACAGAAGGAAGTTCCCTCAAGGCTGCTGTTGGTGGGTGATGGTCCTGAACGAAACCGAATCGAGCAGCTTTGCCGCGACATGGGTATTTTTGGTATAGTTAAGTTCCTGGGCAAAATTACTGCACCCGAGCAAATACTTTCTCTTGCAGATATATTTCTTCTCCCATCCGAAACGGAAAGTTTTGGGCTGGCCGCCCTGGAAGCGATGGCTTCCGGAGTACCTGTAATCTCATCCAATACGGGAGGGCTCCCTGAGGTTAACAAGGATGGCATTTCTGGTTTTACTGCCAATGTGGGAGATATTCATGAAATGGCTTCCAAAGCCCTTCTGCTGCTTAAAAACCCCGAAATGCTGCATACTTTTAAAGAGCAAGCCCGTAAAGTAGCCTCCGGGTTTGATATATCAGTTGTTTTGCCGGCCTATGAATCGCTTTATAACAGCCTGATTGTTAAAACAGTTTAATGTTTTTTACAGTTTAAAAGCCCCGAACAATTTTAGTCCTTGTCGGTTTAGTTGTTTGTGTGCCTAATGCGTGTATTTTTGCCGCCTAAGCCAAACATAGAGATACCATCATATGAAATATACTTCCATCCCCATTTTCAGCACCAGTATCGGTAAGAAAATCCTGATGGCCTTATCAGGATTGTTTTTATGCACATTTCTGGTTATCCACCTCATCGGAAATTTGCAGTTGTTTAAGTCTGACCAGGGTTTTGCATTCAACATGTATGCCCGTTTCATGACAACAAATCCCCTTATCAAAACAGTGGCCTATGTAAACTATGCACTTATTTTGCTGCATGTTTTCACCAGTTTGTTTCTTACGCTTTCTAACCGAAAGGCTCGTCCGGTGCAATACGGCTATAATAATCCAAATGCAAACTCCATTTGGTCATCCAGAAACATGGGTATTCTTGGCACCATCATCCTGGTTTTTATCGTTGTGCACATGCAAAACTTCTGGTACGAATACAAATTCGGAGAAGTACCGGTAGCTTCTTACTATGAATTCATTTCGCCTGAAGGGAAAAGCATGACTACAGACAATATAGAAACCGTACCACCCGAGTCGTATGCAACAGTAAGGATGATTTACATCAAGGATTTATACAAGGAAGTGGTTACTGAGTTCAACCAGGAAATACTGCTTGTTATTTTGTATGTGATTGCACAGATTGCCATTGGTTTCCACCTCTGGCACGGATTTTCATCTGCCTTTCAGACGCTGGGGCTGAACCACAAAAAGTATACTCCCGTCATACAAACAATTGGTTATGGTTTTTCTGTAATCATTCCCCTGCTCTTTGCCATCATGCCGCTTTACTTTTACTTTATCCACAAATGATTGACCTAAAAAAATCTGCCATGCTAGAATCAAGGATACCCGAAGGAAACCTGGCCGAGAAATGGACCCGGCACAAGTCTTCCATCAAGCTGGTGAACCCGGCCAACAAGCGCAAACTCGATGTATTGGTGATTGGAACCGGACTTGCCGGAGCTTCAGCAGCAGCCACTCTCGGAGAGTTGGGCTACAATGTAAAAGTGTTCTGTTTTCAGGACAGCCCTCGCAGAGCGCACTCCATCGCTGCCCAGGGAGGAATCAATGCAGCAAAAAACTACAAAAATGACGGTGACAGCGTTTACCGTTTGTTCTATGATACCATCAAAGGCGGTGATTTTCGTGCCCGTGAAGCCAATGTACATCGCCTTGCAGAAGTAAGTGTAAGTATTATCGATCAATGTGTGGCTCAGGGTGTTCCCTTTGCCCGGGAGTATGGCGGTTTGCTCGACAACCGATCATTCGGCGGTTCACAGGTATCCCGTACTTTTTATGCACGCGGTCAAACTGGTCAGCAGTTGCTTTTGGGTGCCTACTCTGCTCTTGAGCGTCAGGTGGGTCTTGGCAATGTGAAACAATACACCCGGCATGAAATGGCCGAGGTTGTTACCATCGATGGAAAAGCAAGAGGCATCATTGCACGCAACCTGGTTACCGGAAAACTCGAACGCTTTTTCGGACACGCAGTTGTGCTGGCGACAGGTGGTTACGGAAATGTATTTTTCCTCTCTACCAATGCCATGGGTTCCAATGTAACCGCTGCATGGAAAGCCTACAAAAAGGGTGCGTATTTTGGTAATCCCTGTTTCACGCAGATTCACCCAACCTGTATCCCTGTCACCGGAAGCTACCAGAGCAAACTCACCCTGATGTCGGAGTCTCTCCGAAATGATGGGAGGGTTTGGGTGCCAAGGAAAAAAGAAGATTGTAAAAAACGCCCTCAGGATATTCCCGAAGAAGACAGAGATTATTATCTTGAAAGGAAATACCCCTCCTTCGGCAACCTCGCTCCGCGTGATATTGCATCGCGTGCAGCCAAGGAAGTATGCGATGAAGGAAGAGGTGTTGGTGAATCCGGTTTGGCAGTATATCTCGATTTTGGTGATGCCATCAAACGATTGGGCAAATCTGTTGTTGAGGCGCGCTACGGAAACCTTTTTGATATGTATGCGCACATCACCAACGAAAATCCATACGAAGTGCCCATGCGAATTTACCCTGCTGTGCATTACACCATGGGCGGACTCTGGGTGGATTATAACCTGATGACCACGGTACCCGGTCTTTATGCCATCGGCGAAGCCAACTTTTCTGACCATGGTGCCAATCGATTGGGCGCATCTGCGCTTATGCAAGGACTTGCCGACGGATATTTTGTATTGCCTTATACCATCGGAGACTACCTCTCCGGAGAAATTTTTACCAAGCCATTCCCTACTGACCATCCCGCATTTGCGGAGGCAGAAAATCAAGTACTCGAAAGGTATCGTCGTTTACTGGAAATCAAAGGAAACAAAACGGTTGACGACTACCACAAGGAACTCGGAAAAGTGATGTGGGATGAATGCGGGATGGCTCGCTCCCGCGAAGGACTTCTCCGTGCAAGACAAACCATCCGCGAAATCAGGGAATCTTTTTGGAGTAATGTAAAAGTTCCCGGTTCACTCGATGAGATGAACCCTGAGCTTGACAAAGCTGCACGCGTGGCCGATTTCATCGAGCTTGGCGAACTGATGGTCATCGATGCCCTCAATAGGAATGAATCCTGTGGAGGTCATTTTCGCACAGAATACCAGGATGAAGGCGAGGCTCTTCGTAACGACCAGGATTACGCCTATGTGTCAGCATGGGAGTTCAAAGGCCTTGAAAATGATCCTGAACTGCACAAAGAAGAACTCAAATTCGAAAATGTAAAACTTGCTGTCCGCTCTTACAAATAAAAAAACTGTACCATGAAATTCACACTTAAAATATGGAGACAAAAAAATACCCAAACCCCGGGAAGGTTTGTGGACTACTCCATCAGTAACATCAATCCCGACATGTCTTTTCTGGAAATGATGGATGTGTTGAACGACGAGATTGTCCGTAAAGGTGATGAACCGGTTGTGTTTGATCACGACTGCAGGGAGGGCATCTGCGGCATGTGCAGTATGTACATCAACGGCAGAGCCCACGGACCCAAAAAAGCCACCACCACCTGCCAGTTGTATATGCGCAATTTTACCGATGGAGAAACCATCACCATCGAACCATGGAGGGCGCAGGCATTTCCGGTGTTGCGCGACCTCTCTGTAGATCGTTCCGCCTTCGACAGGGTAATACAAGCCGGCGGATACATCTCTGTGAATACAGGACAAGCCCAGGATGCCAATGCCATTCCTGTGAACAAAGAAGAGGCTGACCTTTCCATGGATGCTGCTGCTTGCATTGGATGCGGTGCTTGTGTGGCTGCTTGTAAAAATGCAAGCGCCATGCTTTTTGTGAGCGCTAAAGTTTCACAATTTGCACTCCTGCCGCAAGGTCAGGCAGAAAGGCAGGAACGCGTACTTGCCATGGTCAATCAAATGGAGCACGAGGGCTTTGGTTCCTGTACCAATACCGGTGCATGTGAAGCTGAATGCCCCAAGGAAATTTCCATCAGCAACATTGCCAGGCTCAATCGCGACTATATCGCAGCCTCGCTCAGCAAATAAACGCGGGCCAGGGGTTCATGTCAATAAGCTTATCCCAGATCCAGGAACCTGTTGCCGAACAGATGAAACTGTTCGAACGCAAGTTCAGGGAGTTCATGAAAAGCCCTGTTCCCCTCCTAGATAAAATTACACACTACATCGTTAAACGAAAGGGCAAACAGCTAAGGCCCCTTTTCGTTTTTCTTACTGCAGAACTTAATGGTGGTACCACCGAGGCATCGTATCGCGCAGCTTCTCTTATTGAACTGTTGCACACCGCTACATTGGTACATGATGATGTGGTTGACGACTCCATGGAACGCAGGGGATTTTTCTCTGTGAATGCATTATGGAAAAATAAAATAGCAGTGCTGGTAGGAGATTTTTTGCTTTCCAAAGGACTCCTTCTTTCCGTGGATCATGAGGATTACACACTGTTGAGAATTGTATCGAATGCTGTTCGGGAAATGAGTGAAGGGGAACTCCTTCAGATTGAAAAGGCGAGAAGAATGGATATTACGCAAGAAGTTTATTTTGAAATCATTCGTCAGAAAACGGCTTCACTGATGGCATCCTGCTGTGCTTGCGGAGCTTTTAGTGCAGGCGCCGATCCGAGAACCACAGAAAGAATGCGTCTTTTTGGAGAGTTAACCGGAATGGCATTCCAAATCAAAGATGATTTACTCGACTTTGCCGACGCTTCCCAAACAGGCAAACCTACAGGGATAGACATCAAAGAAAAAAAAATGACACTGCCGGTTATCTATGCACTCAGCCAGGCCGGAAGAGCAGAGAAGAACAGGATGATGGATTGTATCAAAAACAACAATGGTGATCCGGAAAAAATAAATGAAGTGCTCAGTTTTGTGAATGCATCAGGAGGGATTGCCTATGCTGAAAAGACGATGCTGACCTTTAAAGAACAAGCCAACGAAATACTCCTCGAATTTCCGCCAAATCCCGCACGCACAGCGCTTGTCCAACTCCTAAACTTTACGATAGAAAGAAAAAAATGAAAACATTCTTTAGCGTTCATCTCTTCCTTTTCGCCATGATTTTACTGGCATGTAATTCACCAAAACCAAAGCTTGCCCGAGAATCCAACGCCATTGATACACCCAAGGTAAAATCCAATCCTGACAGCCTGGTGTACGCTCCTGAATACTATGACAACGGAAACCTCAAGGCCGAAGGTCATTTGAGAAACGGTTTGCGCGAAGGCAAATGGATAGCCTATGCATCCGACGGTCGCATCATGAGCAGCTGCGAATATTCGATGGGAAGAAAAAACGGGCAATCCCAGGTCTATAATCCCAACGGCACTGTTAAGTATACAGCCTATTACAGGATGGATGAGAAAGACGGGATTTGGGTGCTCAATGATGAGCAAGGAAAAAAAGTAAAGGAAGTCAATTACAGTCGCGGAACAAATCCATAAGCGATTTTGTTTCGTTTCTTTGCAGCACAAATGAATGAAGTTAAAGATTCCGGTACGCTAAGTCCAAAAGATTTTGCCAGTGACCAGGAAATAAGGTGGTGTCCCGGTTGTGGGGACTATTCCATCCTCAAACAGGTGCAAACTGTGTTGCCGGAGTTGGGAATTCCCAGGGAGAACATAGTTTTTGTTTCCGGAATAGGATGCTCATCCCGCTTTCCATACTACATGGAAACATACGGCATGCATAGCATCCACGGCAGGGCTACTGCAGTTGCCAGCGGATTAAAAATTACCCGGCCAGAACTTTCGGTCTGGATCATTACCGGAGATGGTGATGCGCTTTCCATCGGAGGCAATCACCTGATTCATCTCATGCGTCGCAACATCAATGTAAACATCCTGCTTTTTAACAACGAAATATACGGGCTCACCAAAGGACAATATTCACCAACTTCGAAAGAAGGTCAGCTAACCAAATCAAGCCCTTACGGAGCCCTGGATCATCCTTTTAATCCCCTGGCTCTTTCTTTAGGTGCCGGAGCCACTTTTGTTGCCCGTTCAATGGATCGTGATCCTCAGCATTTGCGGGGTATCCTCAAAGAAGCCAATGCCCACAGAGGGACTTCTCTGCTTGAGATTTACCAAAACTGCAATGTATTTAACGATGGTGCTTTTGAGGTGTTTACAGAAAAATCCACCAAAAAAATACAAACTCTTTTTGTTGAGCAGGGGAAGCCGCTCATTTATGGTGCTTCCGGAGAAATGGGAATCCTACTGGATGGATTAAGGCCCCGTGCCGTAAATTGGCAAGAGGAAAATCTCTCTCCAAATGACCTGTGGATTCATGACTCAGCAGATGCCACAAAGGCGAATCTGTTGGCGGGGATGTTTGAGGCCAACAATACCTCAGAGGCTTTGCCAAGGCCATTTGGCGTATTTTACTCTACCTCAAGAACATGCTACGAAGATGATGTCCACGCTCAGATTCATGATGTTACCCGTAGCAAAGGCAATGGTGACCTGGGAGCCCTGATCAGAGGTAAAAATACCTGGAAGATCGAGTAAGGGCCTTTCCCTTATCTTTGTGTTCCATTTTTGATTCAATCCATGGAAGAACTGCTTCCCGAAGAACTCCAGGGTTCGCCGGTTATACTCTCAAGTCCCTCGGCCCATACCCGCAAACTCTACATTGAGAGTTACGGTTGTCAGATGAATTTTTCCGACAGTGAAATCGTTGCATCTATTCTCTCCGAGAACGGATTTTCCACGGTGAGTGATTACCGTGAGGCCGATGTGGTATTGCTCAATACTTGTGCCATCAGGGACAACGCGGAGCAGAGGGTACGCAACAGACTTAATGAATTTAAGCAGATAAAAGCCCGCAGGCCATCGCTCATGGTTGGTATGCTTGGATGCATGGCGGAAAGGCTGAAAGCCCAATTACTAGAGCAGGAAAAACTGGTAGATCTTGTTGCAGGTCCTGATGCCTACCGCGATTTACCCAACCTGATTCAACAGGTGCAGGGTGGACAAAAAGCGGTGAATGTGCTTTTGTCCAGAGAAGAAACTTACGCCGACATCAGCCCCGTAAGATTAGACGCAAATGGAATTACAGCTTTTATCTCCATCATGAGGGGTTGCGACAACATGTGCTCCTTCTGTGTGGTTCCATTTACCCGTGGCAGGGAGCGAAGCCGCGACCCCGAATCCATTGTAGAAGAAGCAAGGCAACTTTTTAATCAAGGTTATCGTGAGGTCACGCTGCTGGGGCAGAATGTGAAC
>JBEICQ010000102.1:0-7489 GCA_040383885.1 Flavobacteriales bacterium
GTGGATGAATATCCGGAAGCAGCCTTCAACCTGGTTGGTACCATTGAAGATGCCATTGAAAAAGGCAAAAAACTGATTGCTGAATCCAAGAAATAATCATGTTGCTGGAAATATTCAGTCCCGATAAAAAAATCTTCAGCGGTGAAGTGGAATCAGTCCAGCTTCCCGGCACCAGTGGATCCTTTGGAGTATTGCGCAACCATGCGCCCATGATTTCCAGTCTGGAAAAAGGCAAAATAAAAGTTACTGCAAAAGGCGAGATTTCCTTTTATGAAATCAAAGGGGGATTCGTGGAAATATCTGCAAACAAAATTTCTGTTCTCGCAGATTAATTACTGCTCCTCCCGAATAACATGTGCTCGCCGCCTGGGTGGGTTATTGCTTCATTTTATCATCTCAGCTGTTACCATCTTCATACAGTATTCTTTGTTCATGTATGCTCAAACATGTTTCAATTCGTTCAGGTTTTCACAAACATGCATCGATGCTTCTGCTCTTCTTGAGGCAACATCCTTTTTCCACTGAAACCATGTGTCGCCTGCAAAACGAAGTAATGTTTTGTCGAGCGGCATCCTGATGCCCAGGTTCATGATTCCTTCCAGCCAGTGAAGAGGATTAGGTGAAAGACGGCGATAAGAAATGGCAAATCCGGGATCAAGATAGGTATTGTAATGCCAGTATTTGGGAGGCATATACAAAGCATCTCCTGGCTGCATCACTACCGATAATGCGTGTACATGACGCAAGGCAGGGAAAGTTTTTTCATCGCTAAGATCACCGGTTAAAGAATGAACATTCAGGGGAAGTCTGTACATCAAATCCGAATATTCCGGAGCCACAAGCAAGACTTTTTTACGCCCTGAAAATTGTGTCATCAGTACGCCGGAGCAATCAATGTCATAATGCACCTTTACTTCGGTATTTCTTCCGCCAAAAAACCAAAATGCTCTTCCGTCGAGTGGATTCGAAAAAAAATCCGGACACCGGAAATGTTTCCTCAGCTCCGGTATTTGTCTGAACAAGTCGAGCAGAAAAATCCGGATATAACTTTTTTCTTCCGCTCGGATGTGGCTGATAAAATCTCTAAGAGCGATGATTCCGTCGGGAACAGTTACGGCACCCCTGTTGTGCGCAGGATTGCGGTTGTCGTAATACGGAACTTTGTTATCACCGAAACGAGTTTCAATAAGCTCAAGTGATAAATCTGAATGCATGGCACCGGCCAGATTTTTAAACAAAACGGGTTTGTGATAATTAAATATCTGTTCATCAAACACTCGCTTTTCTACCTTGCCGTCCACTTCATGAATATTGGGTTCGATAATCATGGGAGAACTTTTTTACAAATGTTTACCAGAAAACCTGCCAAAATCAATGACTTAAAGCATGCTTAACAAGATTTAAAGTGTTAAGATGCTTGCATAATTTTCTACTTTAGCTACCAAATGGAGAAAAATATTGCCGAAAAAGTGGCGCTGCTTCAAAAAAAATTCGAAGCAATGGGCCAGGACCTCTCTAGTTATCTCGAGGGTTTGTTGCATGCCGATTACCTCACCTACTGGGACTATATTCATCTGGATACCCTGCTCACCCTGCAGCAACCCAAAACGGCATTCCCTGATGAAAAGATCTTTATTGTCTATCACCAGATTACCGAACTCTATTTCAATCTCTCTCTGCATGAACTCAAACAGATTTGTCTTGATCGGCCCGGCTTTGACATCCATTTTTTTAATGCGCGTATCACGCGTATCATCCGCTATTTTCATGCGCTTACACATTCCTTTGGCATCATGGTTGACGGAATGGAGAAAGATCAATTTTTAAATTTTCGCATGAGCCTGCTGCCTGCCAGTGGTTTTCAGAGCATGCAGTATCGTCTTATCGAAATTCACGCAGCGCCATTTTCACAACTTGTTGCCGCAGACAAAAGAGAACTTCTTCAACATCAAAGTATCGAGCATCAGTATGAAGAGATTTACTGGAAATATGGCGCCACAGAATTGGCGAGCGGAAGAAAGACCCTCACCTTGCAACAGTTTGAAGAAAAATACAATGACCACTTGCTTAATGAGGCGAAGCGGTGTTTAGGAAATACTTTGTGGGATGTATTCGGCAAACTTCAACCTGAACGAAAAGATCCTGAAACCATCTCCTTATTAAGGGATTTGGATGTGCAGGTGAACATTAACTGGCCGCTGATGCATTATAAAAGTGCGGTAAGATACCTCCACAAAAACCCGGAGGACATTGCCGCCACGGGCGGAACTAACTGGCAGAAATACCTTCCTCCCAGGTTTCAGAAACGAAACTTTTATCCTTCACTTTGGTCGGAACAGGAACATATGGAATGGGGGAAATCATGGGTGGAAACAACTACAGGAATAAAATTTCCCTGAAACGATTACACGGTTAAAAAATGATGCTTGCCCAAAGGCAACTATGCTAACAAAAAAAGATGTAACCAGAGAATGGAAGATAAAATCAAATTGAAATTTATCTTCAGCTGAAAAGTATCAGGGCTTCTTTTTGATTTCCACCATCTCAAATCCTTCGATGAGGTCGCCTTCATTGATGTCATTGAATTTATCAATGTTCAGTCCGCACTCGTATCCGGTGTTCACTTCTTTCACATCATCTTTAAAGCGCTTGAGTGAACCCAGTTCACCTGTATAAATCACAATTCCATCACGGATTATCCTCACCTTGGTATTGCGGGTAATTTTCCCGTCGGTTACCATACAACCCGCTACTGATCCTACTTTAGAAATTCTAAACACCTGACGGATTTGAACATTACAAGTAATTTTCTCTTCATATTCCGGTGCAAGCATCCCCGCCATAGCAGATTTTACCTCATTGATGGCATCATAGATGATGCTATACATGCGGATTTCTATTTGTTCCTGCTCAGCCAGTTTGCGTGCATTGGCTGAGGGTCGTACCTGGAAGCCAACGATAATTGCATTGGAAGCAGAGGCAAGCAACACATCTGATTCGGTTACCTGTCCAACAGATTTATGAATGACATTGACCTGTATTTTTTCAGTGGATAGTTTCAGCAAGGAATCTGTGAGTGCCTCTATAGATCCATCCACATCGCCTTTTACAATGATGTTCAGCTCTTTGAAATCACCAATGGCAAGCCTTCTGCCGATTTCGTCGAGGGTGATGTGTTTTTGGGTACGGTATCCCTGCTCACGAAGCAACTGCATCCGGCGGTTGGCAATGTCTCTTGCTTCCCGCTCATCTTCCATCACCTTAAATTTATCTCCTGCAGTAGGAGCCCCGCTCAAACCTAAGAGCAAAGCGGGTGTTGAAGGACCCGCCTCTTTAATAGGCAAGTTTCTTTCGTTGGTAAGCGCTTTTACCCGACCACTAAATGAGCCGGCCAACACAACATCTCCTACCTTGAGCGTACCTGCCTGAACCAATACTGTGGAAATATATCCTCTTCCTTTGTCCAGAGAAGATTCAATGATTGTACCCACCGCATTTTTATGAGGATTTGCTTTGAGTTCGAGCAACTCTGCTTCGAGCAAAATTTTCTCCATGAGTAAATCCATGTTGGTTCCTTTCTTGGCAGAAATTTCCTGACATTGGTATTTGCCTCCCCATTCCTCTACAAGAATGTTCATTCCCGAGAGTTCTTCACGGATTTTATCCGGATTGGCGCCGGGCTTATCTATTTTATTGATGGCAATAATGATAGGAACACCGGCAGCCTGGGCGTGGTTGATGGCTTCACGGGTTTGAGGCATCACAGAATCATCGGCAGCCACAACCACAATCACAATGTCTGTAACCTGAGCACCTCTGGCACGCATGGCGGTGAAGGCCTCGTGACCGGGAGTATCTAAAAATGCGATGCGCTTGCCATTGCCTACACTCACACTGTAAGCACCAATATGTTGGGTAATTCCACCTGCTTCACCGGCAATTACATTTGTTTTGCGTATGTAATCCAAAAGTGATGTTTTTCCATGGTCCACATGACCCATCACGGTTACAATAGGAGCACGGGGAACCAGTTCGCTTTCATCATCTTTTTCTTCCTCTGCAACCACGGTATCTTCAGCACTTACAAACTCAACTTTGTATCCAAATTCCTCCGCAACAATCACAATAGTTTCTGCACTCAGACGCTGGTTGATGGAAACAAACATTCCCAGGCTCATACAAGTGGAAATGACCTCATTCACTTGCACATTCATCATCTTGGCCAGCTCACTGGCGGAGACAAACTCTGTAACTTTGAGGATTGATTTTTCTGCTTCTCTCTGAACCAATTCCTCTTGTTTCTTCTCAGAGATTTGGGCGCGCTTCTCACGACGCAGTTTGGAGGATTTTGATTTCCCTGCACCGCTCAGGCGGGCAAGCGTTTCCTTAATCTGATTCTGTATTTGCTCAGGGGTTAATTCTTCTTTAACATCTCTGGCAGGTGCAGGACGACGGTTTGCTCCTCCTTGTTGTGGAGCCGTTTTGCCTGTGTTGTTTTTATCTCTGAAAAGTTCCGTGTTTACCGCCTTGCGCTTGATGCGTTTACGCTTTTTCTTGGCATCATTGGGATCTACAGTGGAACCGGGAACTTTCTTCTTCTCTTCCTTACCGGGCAGTTCAATCTTACCCAGCACTTTTATGCCTTCCAGCTTCTCGTATTGTGTAATATGCACATTGTCCACAACCGGCTCAACAGAAACAGGTGGAGCTGGCGTTTCCTGGCTCGCCTCAGTAGCTACAGGTGTAGGTGTAGGGATAACCGGAACGGGCGTTTCCTGTATTTCACTTTCTGTTTTGGCAGGCTGTTCAGAAACTGGCTTTTCAGGTTTTTCAGAAGGTTCTTCCTTCCCTTTTTTACCTCGGGATTTTCCGCCCAGGCTGGAAAGGTCAATTTTTCCGGTCACCTTCACACCAATCTCTTCTTCACTTTTTGCTTTGATAACCTCCTCTTTGACCGGAGCTTCATCTACTGTTGGAAGAACCTCGGAGACACTCTCTTTGGGTTTGATTTCCGGTAAGGGAGCAGGGTCCTTGGGTTTTACAGTTTCTTCTCTTGCGGTAATGACTTCTTTTTTCTGCTGAAGTTTTGTGTTCAGCATTTGAGAAGACTCTTCTTTGGCTTTCTTATCAGATTGGAATTCCTTTAACAACAGAGCATATGCGTCGTCATTAAGTTTACCGTTTGGGTTAGATTCAACCGGAAGACCTTTTCCCGAGAGAAAATCCACTATGGTTCCAACGGAAATATTCAACTCCTTGGCAACTTTACTCAAACGCTTGGCTCCTGTATCTGTCATTCTTTCGTTTACGATGCCTCAAAGATAGGCTTTATTTGCTTGTTTTGTTGGGCTTCTGATGTGGCTTATTCAAACTCTGCCTTCAGGATGCTTTTGATTTCATTAATGGTTTCTTCTTCCAAATCCGTTCTGCGAACAAGTTCTTCAGTAGGAATTTCGAGTACGCTTAAAGCCGTATCACAGCCAATGTTTTTCAGCTCATCAATCATCCAGCTTTCAATTGCATCTGCAAATTCTTCAAGGTCAACATCCTCCTGGTCTACATCTGTGTCTCTGTATACCTCTATTTCATATTCGGTAAGACGGCTTGCCAGTTTGATGTTGTTTCCATTCTTACCTATCGCAAGAGATACCTGGTCAGGCTTCAGATATACTTCGGCTCTTTTATTTTCTTCATCTAACTTAATGGAGGTAATCTTTGCAGGACTAAGGGCGCGCGTTATGTACAAGGTAAGGTTGTTGGTATAGTTGATTACATCAATATTCTCATTACGCAACTCCCTCACAATGCCATGAATGCGGGAACCCTTCATTCCAACGCAGGCACCAACAGGGTCGATGCGGTCGTCATAAGATTCAACAGCCACCTTGGAACGTTCACCCGGCTCGCGAACTATTTTTTTGATGGTGATCAAGCCATCGAAAACCTCAGGAACTTCCTGCTCAAACAACCTTTCTAAAAACCTGGGTGAGGTACGCGATACTACAATTACCGGAGTGGCATTTTTCATGTCTACCCTCAATACCACGCCCCTGGCAGCATCTCCCTTTTTAAAGAAATCGCTCGGAATCTGCTCTGTTTTGGGCAAAATCAATTCATTCCCTTCGTCATCTCTCAGCAAAATTTCTTTTTTCCAGATTTGGTATACCTCTCCTGTAACGATTTCGCCCTCACGATTTTTGTATTTTTTAAAGATTCCTTCTTTTTCAAGCTCGGTAATTTTAGATTGTAGATTTTGTCGGATAGACAATACAGCGCGACGCCCAAAGGCATCAAAATTTACCGGCTCGGTAATTTCCTCGCCCAACTCAAAGTCGGGTTCAATCTTGTGGGCATCGCTCAAAGAGATATGGCGGTTTGGATCAAAGTCAAAACTATCCTCTGCAAATTCGTTGTCTACGATCTCGCGGTTACGCCAAATCTCCAGATCCCCTTTGTCGGGATTGATGATGATATCAAAGTTTTCATCTGTACCAAACTTTTTGATCAGCAGGTTGCGGATTACTTCTTCCATGATACTCATCAGCGTGGGCCTGTCGATGTTTTTGGTTTCCTTAAACTCTGAGAAGGACTCAATGAGATTGATTTTGTTATTTGTTGCCATGGTCGTTTTCATTCTATGGTGATAATTGCCTCTTTTATAGTTGTGTAAGGTATTTCTATGCTTTCTTCTTTCTTCTTGACTTTACGGGTTATTGTAACTTTTTGGTCGTCGGCAGCGGCTATTTTTCCCCGTAGGGTATCTCCTTCCAAAGTTGTGATTTTAAGGTGTCTGCCTATGTTGTTATGGTATTGCCGCAGAAACTTTAATGGAGTATCAATTCCTCCACTGCCAACTTCAAGATCAAAATCTTCCTTGTCTCTGTCAAGCGACCCTTCAATGGCCCTTGACAAGGCCACACAATCAGCTACATTCACTCCCTTGTCACCATCTATTTTTACATGAATGTGGTTACCCGGGAGGACTTTAACATCCACCCAAAACAAATCGCTCCTGCTGAGCAGGAATTCATCTATAATGCTGATAATGATTTTTTTATCTATCATTTTTTGAAAACACAGGGCAATAAAAAAAGGGCTTTCGGCCCCTCGTTTCAGATACTTATTGCGGTTGCAAATATATATAAATTAGCTTGATACCGAACATTCCTATCAAATTAACATGTTATTAACAAAAAAAACATTTTTGTTTGCAGGGAATATAAATTTGTTACATTTGAAATCAATTAAAGTCTAAATCATAGTTAAGCCATGAGCAAAATGTTAGACATTCAACCTTCTAATTCCTGCCGTTTATCCATCGGAAAACGGATTCACATTTATGTATTCGGTATCATTTCCGGATGGATTTTATCAATTCCTGTTATCGCTCAAGAAGCTACTCAAGACACTTCTGCTGCAGGATTAAACAAATCACAAAAATCGGTTTTTGTTGAGCTCAAAAAAGCAGCAAGTGATGATAAAAATACCA
>JBEICQ010000103.1:0-7479 GCA_040383885.1 Flavobacteriales bacterium
AAATGGTGAAATTTCTGAGTCAGGCGTATTGATACTGTCGCCCATGTTTTGTGCCGCACCCCAGTTGCCGTCCGCTTGTAGTTTTGAAAAATAGATATCCTCTCGCCCTTTGCCACCCGGTCTGTTGCTAACAAAATACAGGGTGCTTCCGTCCGAGGAGATGCATGGCTGAGAGTCCCAGTACTTGCTGTTAATAGCTTTGCCAATGTTACGCGGACGACTCCATTGATCGCCGTTTTTAATGGAAAAGAAAATATCGCAACTTCCCAAGCCTTGTCTGCCTTCGGGATATTCTCCCGCAACATCGGCACAACAGGTAAACAGCAGGGTTTGTCCATCGGGAGAAATATTTTCTGCACCCTCATTGTTTTTTGTGTTCACGGGCGGCCCCAGGCTGATTCGTTTTTGCCACACATTGTCTTTGTAAGTACTTTGATAAAAATCTTCGGTCAGCTGATTGCCATATGATTCATTACGATTGGTATCACCCGGTGCCCTCACGGTAAACACCAGTTTGTTTTCATCTGCGGTGATGGCAGGCAGATACTCTTCAAACCGCGAATTAACGCCGGGTCCCAGGTTGATGGGCGAAAAGGGTACAGGATGCTTAATGGCATCTGCAGCAAACCTTGCATTGCGCAGGTTCTTGCGGGCTTTTGCCTGCATGTTGGGAGCCGATTTGTATTTTAAAAAAAGGCTAAGTGCAGAATCAGCAGCGCTGTATTGCTCCAGCTTCATCAGCTCCTCGGCAAGGGAGTTGTAATTGTTCGGAAAAAATGCTGCATTCGCCTCCAGTGCTTTTCTGTAACAGCGAGAGGCCTCTGCCGGCTTGTCGGCGGAGGAAAACAGATCGCCCATCACAGTCCATGCCTCCACAAATTTGGGTTCCCTGTCTACTGCATTTTGAAGTGTAGCAATGGCTTTTTGGGATTCCCCTCTGTCAGCCATGTCAAGGGCATCCTTAAAACGACTGATGGCTTTTCTGTCTTCGATGCTGAATTTTTCCTGGGCCTTGCTGAACATGAAAAACAGCATCAGGAATAAACAAAAACTCCCTCTCATGGGATATGCATGAATTTATGTGTTTGTAATGAGATGCTCCATTGGGTATGCACCTTGGCATACTCCACCAGATTGTGCATGAGTTCATTCATCTTGCTCCACTCCGGCTGCAGAAACAAGCGCACACCGGGGTTCACGGCAAGGCAGGCCTTTGCTTGTTCCTCCGCCCAGATAAAGTCGTGCTTGTTGTGAATGATGCATTTTAATTCTGATGCCTTTGGAAAGTTCACCGGCAGGGGCGCCTGGTTTTTCTTGGGAGAAAGACATACCCAGTCCCATGCTCCGGTAAGTGGATAAGCCCCCGAAGTTTCTATAAAGGTTTGCATGCCGGCTTTTTTAAAAATATCGGTAAGGTAATCGAGTGGATACATGGATGGTTCACCACCCGTAACTACCACAGCAGGTGCACCGCAGCCGATAGCCTGCTCAAGCAAGCTGTCCACGCTTGTTAAAGGATGCAGATGAGCATTCCAGCTTTCTTTTACATCGCACCAGTGGCAACCTACATCACATCCGCCTACACGAAGAAAAAAAGCGGGCTTTCCGGTGTTTGCACCTTCTCCCTGAATGGTATAGAAGGCTTCCATCACCGGCAGTTTTCTCCCGTCCTCAAACAAAGAGGAGTCAGTGATGATGAGCGATTCTTTGGATTGCATGAAATGATTTTTCCGGATTAAGTACCAAAATGATGCCGTAAAGCAAATCAGTATTTATTCACAAGATAAACACCTCCTACCAGCATGAGTGTTCCTGCAATACGCTGCCAGTTGATGGCATGCAGGGGGCTGTTGAGCAAACCAAACTGATCGATGAGGAGTGCGGCAAACATCTGTCCCATTAAAATAAGTACCGTTACATTGCCGATGCCCAGCTTGCCGGCAGCCAGCATGCTTAGAAGAATATAGCCTGCTCCCATCATTCCACCGAGATACATCCACCACGCCGGCTTACTCAATTGCGCTGCAGCAGGCAGGGGATTGCGAATGATGCCAATATAAAGCAACATAAACATAAACGCCACCACAAAAACCACTTGTGATGACCAGTAAGGACTTTGTAGATTTTTTCCCAGTCCGGCATTCATGGCCGCCTGAAAAGGAATCAGCAGACCGGCAATCACTGCCATCAGCGAGTAAACAAGAGTATCGTTCATTTTTTTCATTGCAGGTTGCAAATTTGCTCAAATAAAATGAATAATGTCAAAGCAAGCAGCGGGAGGCAGGCAAGCGGTGAAAGGCTTGTTTTTTATGAGCGTAAGTATGATGAAGAGTAAGGCTTTTGCAATTCCTTCTGCAGGCCTTCAGGTCAGCAAAGGCAAATGCTTGTGGTATGTGTGAGGATGCTAAACGAGTGAGGGTGCTGTGTTGTTTATCATTCAACAACCGGCACTTTGCTCAGAGTACATCAAAGATATTTTTTACACCGATGTATCGGGTGCGAACAAATCCTTCGGCATGTGCAACTCCTATGTATCGGCCCAATGAAGAGGTTCGGCTAAGTACCATGTCCATAAACTGTGCGCTGGAGATAGGTGTTTGCGGGCCTTTGTCGCCGGGTTTGTAAAACTGACTATCGTATGCCCTGATGGCTTTTTCTTTGTCCTCAACTGCTTCCGAAATATCTACCAAAAAATCAGGATGCAGGTACATGTCCTGCACATAAAAATGCACTGCACGCGGACGCCAAGCATCCAGGCCGGGGGTTTCTATTTTTTGCAGCCCTGAATAAAAGGAAGCTTCGAGCACCAGTTTGGATGCCCTTGCATGATCGGGATGACGATCTTCGGGCGCATTGCAGAGAATAATTTCAGGCTTGAGCCTGCGTATCACCTCTACAACAGCCATCATGTTTTCTGTACTGTGTGTAAAAAAACCATCTGGCAAGCCCAGGTTTTCTCTGTGGCTGAGTTGCATGATTTGGGAAGCATGGTCGGCCTCAGCTTGTCGCGTCTCAATGGTACCTCTGGTACCTAATTCTCCGCGGGTGAGGTCAATAATTCCGGTGGTTTTTCCCATCCGTCTGCACATGATCAGGGTGCCGCTGCAGGCAAGTTCCACATCATCGGGATGTGCAGCAAAAGCCAGAATATCAATCTTCATGGCGCAAAAGTACCAATTTATGTCCCGCAAGCGGTATGTTTATCAGTAGCCGGATGACAAGCAAGGCAAGGCAGGCTCCTGCCAAAAAACCGGCCAGAATATCACCCGGAAAATGAGCACCCAGATACATGCGTGAGTAAGCCACCAATACCACATAACAGGTTAGCATAAACAGAAGCACTTTGCGTCCGCGGAAGAGCATGCCAATAAACACGGCGAGTGCCATGCTGTTGGAGGCATGACTGGAGTAAAATCCGAAAATACCACCGCATCCGCCGGGATATCTTACCCATTGATTGCATGCAGCATGATGGCAGGGTCTCTCGCGTGCGAAGTATCTTTTTGCTACACCCGCCATTTGGTCGCTCAGGGTAATGAGCAGCGCAAGGCTGAGTAAAATTTTTACGAGTTGCTTTTTATAGGAACGGTAACAAAAATAGGCAAGCACCAGATAGAATGGTATCCAGGCCCAGCGGTTGCTGATGATCAGGAAGAATACATCGGTTTCTCTGCTGTGAAGCGATTGCAGGAGACGAAGCAGACTACACTCAATCGCAAACATGCAGGCTTAGTTTCCGAGCAAAAACAGGTTTTTTCCACAGGCCGTTTTTTGAACTTCCAGGGCCTTTGCATAGGCCATGATATGCTGCAATGTCTGTGCAGATGGCGTTTTGCGGAATGGATTTTTTTTATGACCTGATGTGGATTTTGGGGAGGAGGAGTAAGTTTTTAGCATAGGCATTTATCAGTGCTTGAACGCAGATGATTGGGGTTTATTGTCACCTTACTAATTTTTTTGCCACATCCTTATTCCTGTGATGATCCAGGCCAGCATCAGCAGGCTACCTCCCATGGGCGTAACAGGACCGAGCCATCTCACAGATTCGCTATCTACCCCCGCTGCAGGCAGTAAAACCAGCAGATAAACAGAACCTGAAAACAGGAGGGTACCTGCGAGCATCAACCTACGGCAGAGCAGGAGGGAGGTAGAGGCTAATTGTTCAATAAAAAGCAAGAGAAAAAGTCCGGCAGTTCCGTAGAAATGATAACGAACGGCTGTTTCATACGAGGCAAGTTTTTCTGAAGAAACAAGGGGTTTTAGACCATGTGCCCCAAATGCGCCCAGCAGGATACAGAGGAACATGAGCAGGCAGGGGATTAAAAAGCGTCGGGTGTCCATGGAATTGAGTTTAGCAGACTGAAAGGTTCAAAAATAAATTGTGAATTGTGAAATGGAATCCTAAACTTGCGCCATATTCCCAAACACAAAGACATGTCTGTTCAATTATTAAAAGGAAAAAGAGGCATCATCTCAGGTGCGCTCGACAGCAATAGCATCGCCTGGAAGGTAGCTGAAAAGGCGCATGCCCACGGAGCGGTATTTACCCTGACCAATGCACCCATTGCCATGCGAATGGGAGAAATTAAAAAACTTTCTGATGCCTGTCAGGCAGAAATCATTCCTGCCGACGCCACCAGCATACCTGAACTGGAGAATCTTTTTTCTAAAAGCACAGAGGTGCTTGGCGGAAAAATTGATTTTGTGCTTCATTCCATAGGGATGTCTCCCAATATCCGCAAAAACATTCCTTATCCCGAGCTCAACTATGATTTTTACATGAAGAGCATTGATGTTTCAGCCTTGTCGCTGCACAAAATGCTTTCTGTGGCCATGAAGCAGGATGCAATCGCCGAGTGGGGATCGGTAGTGGCTTTGTCTTACATTGCCGCACAGCGAACCTATCCTTTCTACACAGACATGGCTGAGGCCAAATCTATCCTGGAGTCTATTGCAAGAAGTTTCGGTTACCATTATGGGAAAAAGAAAAAAGTGAGGATCAACACTGTTTCACAGTCACCCACCAAAACCACTGCAGGAAGTGGCATCAAAGGATTTGAGTCATTTTATGATTTTGCCGATAGTCTGGCTCCACTCGGAAACGCAGATGCGGCTTCCTGTGCTGACTACTGCATTACCCTTTTCAGCGATCTCACGCGAATGGTGACCATGCAGAACCTCTTTCATGATGGGGGCTATTCCTTTACAGGAATCAGCGACGAAATCATGCAGAAACTCTGATGCCTTCTCATCCTGAACCATTTTTTTCTCCGGTTCCTGTCGCAAGGATTTTTATTTTTTGCTTCTGTTTCTTAAGTCTTTTGCACCTGGCAGTTTTCTCCCAAACGCTCCCCAAAAAAAGGCTTCCCATTGACATTCGTTTTTCATGCTCGGCACCCGCTGTTCTTGGTGGGCCCAATTTCAAGACGGCCTATAAAGGCAATATTGAAGTATCAGGAGGCCTGTCTTTGTACAACAAAAGATCCAATTGGTCTCTCTCTGTGCTGTACCGATATACTGCTCTGCAGGCAGGGATCAATGCTCTAGCACTGAGCACCAATATTTTTACTGAGGTAAAGCTTTCATCGCTGATGCTGCAGATTTCAAGGAGGCTGTATGAGGATGATAAATTTCACTTGCAGGTGTTTGCAGGTGCAGGTCATGCGTTTGTGGATGCCCGTAAAACCCTCTGTCTGCAAGATCCTCCAAGGATGTATAAAAATCACTGGCAATCAGGTATGGAACTGGGCATGCGCGCCCAGGAGAGGGTATGGGTTTCCCTGCATGCTTCCTTGTCGCGCTACGCATGGGCATTTGATTACAAGAATCATTGTTTGGGTACTTATTATTCCTTTCCCAAAACGCTTCCTGACAAGGGTATTTGGCTTCTTTATATAGGATTAGGCACCAGGATTTTTCTGATTGATCCTTCTGAATAGGGTGAATGTATCCCTTTCTTCTCTGCCGGAGCAGGGCGTTGATAAATAAATCTATCTTTTGCTTTTTTGGCTTGTACAACAAACTTAATTTCGCCGCCGGAAAATGGAAGCCTACCCCTTGTTTATAAAAGATCCGGTTTTTCGGCTGATTTCATCAGCTGCCGACCAACTTGGGTATCCTGCCTATGTAATAGGAGGCTATGTGAGAGATTGCTTTTTACAGCGTAAAAACCGCAAAGACATAGATGTCATGTGTGTAGGTAGTGGTATTGAGCTGGCACAAAAGGTGGCTTACATGTGTCAGGGCAATCCGGAGCTGGTGGTGTACAAAAATTTTGGTACTGCCCTGCTCAAAACAGAAGAGCATTCCATTGAGTTTGTGGGAGCGAGAAAAGAAAGTTACCGTCACGATACCAGAAAACCCTTTGTGGAAGATGGCAGTTTGCAGGATGACCAGGCAAGGCGCGATTTTACTATCAACACGCTGGGCCTTTCACTCAATGCAAATAATTTTGGTGAATTGCTCAACGAATCAGTCGGCTTGCAGGATCTGCATGAAGGAATTATCAGAACTCCGGCCGATCCGGACATTACCTTTTCTGATGACCCCTTGCGCATGATGAGGGCAGTAAGATTTGCTTGCCAACTCAACTTTATGATTGTGCCGGAGTGTATGGCATCCATCCAAAAAAATGCCCATCGCATCAGCATCGTCAGCATGGAGCGAATCACTGATGAACTCAACAAAATCATTCTCTCTGCACTCCCTTCCAGAGGGTTTATCCTGTTGGATGAGTGTGGCATCCTTGAAAAGATTTTTCCGCAGTTTCTGGACCTTAAAGTGGTGGAGAGCATTGGCGACAAATCACACAAGGACAACTTTTACCACACCCTCCAGGTGCTCGACAATGTAGCCGAGGCCTCACAGGATTTGTGGCTTCGTTGGGCAGCTATTTTGCACGACATTGCCAAACCTGCAACCAAAAGGTTTATTCCCGAAACCGGCTGGACCTTTCACGGGCATGAGGACAAAGGAGCGCGTATGGTGCCCGGCATTTTTAGGAATTTAAAGCTGCCTATGGGAGAAAACATGCGGTTTGTGCAGAAGCTGGTTCAGTTGCATCTCCGGCCCATTGTGCTCTCACAGGAGCATGTTACCGATTCTGCAGTAAGGAGATTGTTGTTTGATGCAGGCGATGCCCTGGACGAACTCATGACCCTCTGCCGTGCAGACATCACCTCGAAAAACAAGGAGAAGGTGCGAAGACACCTGAGAAATTTTAATCTTGTTCAGCAAAAGCTCAAGGAGGTTGAAGCCAAAGACAATATCCGCAACTGGAAACCTCCCATAGATGGCAATGAGATCATGCAATTGTTTTCTCTTCCACCCGGAAAGGCAGTGGGTATGATGAAAAACCGGCTCAAGGATGCCATTCTTGATGGTGAAATCCCAAACAAACGAGAAGATGCTCTGCAGTTTTTGCATGCACTAGTTGCTTCCGGAGCGCACAATTAATCTGTTTTCCATTCTTGTTTTATT
>JBEICQ010000104.1:0-7477 GCA_040383885.1 Flavobacteriales bacterium
AAGACCTCAACTAATTTCTTTAAAATCCCTAACAATGAGAATATTCTAACTGTTTTTTTTGCTTTTTTTTTCAGTCTCAGTGCTTGCGCAAAAACAAGCCAATGTCTGGATCTTTGGCACAGGTGATGTGCTCGATTTTAACTCCGGAAATCCTGTGGGATCCAGCGGTGTTCCCATGTATACCCAGGAGGGCTCGGCCTCTGTTTGTGATTCTGCCGGTAATCTCTTGTTCTACACCAACGGTGGTGGGAGGGAAACTTTTGCTTCATCGGTGACCAATGATCCGGGTCATATATGGAATCGGAATTATAATGTGATGTATAACATGCAGGGAGTTGAAGGAGGGGGATTCAGCGCCATACAATCTTCAGTAATTTTTAAAAAACCCGGAGAACAAAACAAGTATTATGTATTTACGATGGAAGAAATGGAAGACACCGTGAATGCTTCGCCTTCCATCATTGCTGCCCAACCCAATGGCCGAGGATTGAGTTACTTTGTTGTTGACATGACACTCAACAACGGTTTAGGTGGGGTTGTGCAGGCAGATCAGCGTTTGTTTACGCCTTCAGCCGAAGGTTTGTGCGCCATCCGACATCAAAACGGGGAAGATTATTGGATTCTCGCACATATCGATACCCTGGGCATCGGTTTATACAAAGTGAATGCTGCCGGCATCAATTTGCAAAACATCCTGGTACCGACTGATCCTTTGTTTTCAAATCCTTCCTTCGAAACAGTGGCATGTATTCCCGATTCCATCAGCGAACTGAGTTGTGCCGCTCATTGGTTTCAGGGAACCGTAGACGGAACACCTGATTATTTTTTAGACAGCGCCGGTGGTTTGTGGACAAATGTGATTCCTCAACCCTTACCCGATGGGAATGCCCTGGCTGGAATGATCATCTCCTCCGGCGTCTCTGAATATGTGGCTACTCCCTTGCCCGGTCCGCTTGAAGCCGGTATGGTTTATCAGCTCAACATGAAACTGGCAGGCACATCTGTTTGCAATAGCACTTTTACCACCCTCACAGGAAGCATTGGTGCCTTTTATGGTCCGGTAGATATTACCATTTATGGAACTCCCGATATCGTTACCAACCCTGTTTCAACAATTTTTGGTGGAGGTTGTCCTGTGGGATCCGGTAATTGGACAGAGCTTGGTCATGTTTCCTATACAGCCGACGGAAACTGGCAGGATGTACAAATTACTATACAGGCTCCTTCCAATATTCAAACCATCATGATAGGTGCGCCCTGCACCTTGCCACCCTACATGACACCCAATGTAACACCCAACGGAGCATGTTTTCCTTATTTTTTTATTGACAAACTTTCGCTTGAAGCAAACATCAAATCCTCGGGCGCCATCAAAGCCTCACCCGATGGTCGTCATGTTTACTGCAACAACCGCTTGCTGCAGTTTGATCCTGCTACCGGAATCCTCAGCAACCAATTGAATATGCCCTTGGGTACCGCAGCCGAGTTTTCGCCCAACAGCCAATATCTCTATACCTACCGGCCTCTGACAAATGGAAGCTACAATACACTGCATCAATTTAATCTTGCTTCAACAGACATCATAGGAAGCGAAATAGTGGTGGACAGTATATCTACCAATTTCTTTTTTAACAGCATACCCATGCAACTTGCACCCGATGGAAAAATTTATTTTGTAGGGATTGATTTTTCCACACAGAACAATATCCTCAGCAGGATTGCATGTACCAATACCAATTCGCCTTCTTTGGAAGAAGGTGTGTTTTCATTTCCGATCGATCCTTCGATTAACAACATCAATTGGTTTAATGGCTTGCCTAATTTTCCGGCTTGGATTTTTGAAAATGACGATGCCACACCTGTTTCCATTTCTGAGGATACGCTGTGTTATTTCGGTAATCCCATTACGATTACTGTGCAAACACCTTCCAACGATATCCTTTGGTCTACAGGCGATACAACTGCAAGCATCGTAATCAACGCACCGGGCACATACACGGTAAATGTGCTTGGAGCTTGCGGAAACGGAAATGACAAAGTGGTGGTTAAAAATTGCACCTTGCCACCGGATACCTGTCTCGTTTTTCTTGCTGATTCAGGTTTGGTACAACAATTTACCGTACCACCGGGGATTGACAGCATCCGCGTAAAAATGTGGGGCGCTGCAGGAGGTGCCGGTCCTTATAACACCGATAACAGTGGCGGCGGAGGCGGATTTACCAATTTTGTAATGGCAGTAACTCCCGGTGAAGTTTTAGAAATTGTTGTAGGTACAGGTGGGAAAGCTGCCAACGGTTCAACGGGTGGATTAGGTGGTTGGCCCGGTGGAGGAAGTGGAGGAAGTGGGACACTTTTTGAGACTATTTTTGGTGTACCCACAGAAGTGGGTGGTTCAGGTGGTGGGGGCGGTGCAACCTATATCCGTCGTCAATCAAACAATACTTTGCTTGCAGTGGCCGGTTCCGGCGGAGGAGGCGCATTCAGCAGACCGGGAGGCTCAGGAGGTGGATTGGAAGCAGGATATACCGTGGTTTGGAATGCAAACAATTTTGATCAATATGGTTTCGGTGGTACCCAAACAGCAGGTGGCGCGCCTTCAAACAACACGCTCACACCTCACCCCGTCATGGGTACTGCAGGCACATCTTTGCAGGGAGGCAACGGTGGCTCTTCACCCTCTACACCATTCTCCAAGGGAGGAGGCGGCGGAGGTGCAGGATATTTTGGCGGAGGCGGAGGCGGAACTTATGATGCCAATGGCTTTGGGGTTGGCAGTACCGGTGGTGGAGGAAGCGGATATGTATGTGCTGCCTGCGGTTTAATCGGACAAACCATCATTGATGCAGAATTTGGAGGTGACCCGGCAAATGCAACAGATCCCTTGCTGCAACAGTTTCCCTCAGCAGGCAAAGGGAGTGACGGGGAGGATGGAGGAAATGGTCTTGTGCAGATTTGTTTAAAAAAGCCCACTTGTGCAATTACTTTTTCTACTCTCTCACCGCTTGCATGTACCACCTATATTTCACCGGCAGGAAATGTTTACTCACAAACCGGAATATACAAAGATACCCTCATCAATGCGGGTGGTTGCGACAGCATCATTACCATTAACCTGAGCATTACCGGTGTGCCCTCAGTGTCGGCAACATCTACGCCGCGCACCTGCGGATTAGACAATGGTACAGCCTCCGCAAATGCAACAGGTGGATCGGGTACTTATACTTATACATGGTCTAACGGTGCAAGCGGTATTTTTAATACCTCACTTGCCGAAGGAAGTTACACAGTAATTGCTACTGATCAAAACGGATGCAGCGCGCAAACACAGATAAATGTTTCGTCTATCCCGCCTGCCAATGTGCTGGTAACAGCTTCCGATACGCTTATTCAGTATGGGGATTCTGTGCGGATGAATGTGCAGTATGCGGCCGATTATCGCTGGACACCGGAAACAGGATTGAGCTGTAGCAATTGCTCTACGCTTACAGCGAAGCCAAAGAAAAACACTACCTATTTTGTTACAGGAAAAGATACAAACGGTTGCGCCTATTCCCGTTCGGTAACCATTGTGGTTGAAATAATCTGCAACGAATTGTTTGTACCTGATATTTTCTCTCCAAACCTGGTTGGAGAAGCAGAGAATGAAAAAGCATGTGTATATAGTAATTGTATCAAAGAGATGACCTTTGCCATCTACAACCGCTGGGGCGAGTTGGTTTTTTTAACGAACAATCCACTCGATTGCTGGGACGGCAGGCACAAAGGAAGTGATGCACCCACCGGAATTTATGTGTACAGATTGTATGTGGAGCAACTGGATGGGCAAAAGATTGAAAGGTCTGGAAACATTACCCTCACAAGATAGCCAAATCAAAGGCTGCAGTGTCTGATTTCTCTAAGATAAACATGCTATCACGGAATAAAATTCCGCACAGAGAACTGTTAATATTCATCGGAATCATTAGAGAAGGCACCTCACTAAACAAAATATGTTCAATTTTGAATCCTCAAAAGACTCATGCATTTTTTCTCCCGCCAAAACCATAGACACTACTCTTCCCAAGCTTTTAAAAACCCCATCCATAAACCGTGAAAACCAAACTCTTTCTTTTTCTTATACTCTTTTGCAGCCTGTCTTGTTTTGCACAGAGGGAAGCCAATGTATGGCATTTTGGAGAAGGCTACAGCCTTAATTTTAATTCCGGTGTAGCTGTTCAGGGCACCGGAAGTGCCATGCAAACGGTAGAAGGGTGTGCCTCCTATTGTGATTATCAGGGTAATCTGCTGTTCTATTCCAATGGAGGCGGAAGGGTTCCTTCATCAGGTCAGAATACCGGTCAAATCTGGAACAAAAATAACGGAGTGATGTATGATATGCAGGGACTTCAGGGTGGTGGATTCAGCGCTGCTCAGTCCTCAGTAATTGTTCCTGCACCCGGAGAACCCAATGTGTATTATTTATTTACCATAGATGAGGTGGAACATTATATTGATGCCACCCCCGCCATACTTGCTGCACAGCCAAACGGCAGAGGCTTTCGCTATTTTAAAATAGACATGAATCTGAATGGAGGTCTTGGTGCGGTTATCCAGGCAGATGTGCAATTGTATGATTATTCGCTTGAGGGACTCTGCGCCATCAGGCATGCCAATGAAACAGATTACTGGATTTTGATCAATCAGGATACTTCCGGCATTGGTGTTTACAAAGTAACTCCCTCCGGCGTTACTTTCCATAATCTTTATCCATGCACAACATCAGGGATCATCAAAGCTTCACCCAATTCTGTTTTTGCAGGAGCGCCCTGTTGTAACCGGGTTTACTGCGCAGCAGGAGTATTAGAATTTGACATATCCACAGGCGTTTTGTCAAACCCAAGTGCATTGGGTGGAGCAGTATTTTCTGCAGAATTTTCCCACAATGGATTTTATCTGTACACAAGCGAATTTGATCCTGTAAACTCAAGTTTTTCCTTGTGCAGATATGATGTCTCTGCTGCTTTTCAAACAGCTCAGCCATTGGTTTCTACAAGAGAGGAAATTATACCTGGATTGTTGGCATATTACATGCAGTTGGCGCCTGACGGTAAAATCTACTTCATCCAAAGCAACAATTCACCTACCCTGGGTACCATCAGTTGCTCCAATAGTCTTACACCTGAAATTACCACTGATGTATTCACTTTTGGTTCAACAGCTACCCCGTTTTATAGTTTGCCAAATTTTCCTTCATGGATTTTCTACAACCCTTATGAGGATTATATGGATTTTGGTCCTGATACCATCTTTTTGTGTCCGGGTGATTCTTTTGTACTTGATCAAGGCCCCGGAACTTTCTGGGAATGGGGTGGAGATTGTTACAGCGGTCCCCCGAGTACCTGGCCGGATAATAGCACCCGCACCTTTACGGTTACACAACCCGGAACCTACAGTGGAACCGTCACAGGCTTTTGTCCCTCACCCGGTGCTTCCGACCAAATTACCGTGTTGCCTTGCAACATCAATCCCGATCCTTGTGGTAATTTCTTTACTGAAGATAGCTTGCAGGTTTGTGTAGAAGACACCATTCAATTACAATTAAACACATCGGCTTTGCCGCCCGGTGCGCAGATAAGATGGCTCGGTGGAAACGGAGTTTTTGTTCCCTCAGATACCATTCCTCAGCCAGGATATATTCCCACCCCTGCCGAACTTGCGCAGGGCTCTCTCTCCTTGCGCGTAGAAGTAAGCTATAACAACTCACCGGGGACCGGATCGGGAAGACTGCTGGCTTATGATCATGGTTCTCAAGACCTCGTATTTGCCATTTCTCCCATTGATGGCAGCGTCGACACAGTGCAGGAAAATGGCGGATTAGACTGGTTGGCTATGGGCTACGAAAGTTCCTCTTCCATTCTTTATGGCAAATCAATTTTTTCAGGTCTTACCTCCCTGAATACCCTCAACGGAGATACCAATATCATTCAACCTAATTATTTTGAGCTCTTCTACGCCGGAGAGTTTGATAACATTCACGAAAAATATTACATGATAGGAATGTATCAGATAGCAGCCGGTGGTGGTCCGCCATGGGATCAGTTTCTTGCCGTGGTTAACACAAGTACCGGTAATTTCAGCCCCATTGGTGATTTGAGTCTGCTCACCACCAATGCCGGTTATTATTCCACAGATGACGGCATCAACGGACTTGCTTATGATCCCGGACAGGATGTGCTGTATGGAGTTACCCAAAATGGCAAACTCTACCGGATTAATGTAAACACAGGAGCCCCTACATTGGTAGGAAATACCCAGGCTGATTTGCGTGGACTTGCTTATGATGCCGCTACCAATAAGTTGTGGGGTATTTCGGTTAGCGCAACACTCTATGAGATTAACAAAAACACCGGTGCCGTGGTTTCAACGGTAAATTGCCAGGTGCCTTTTTCTACCATCACCTCACTTACTTATGCACCTGCGGCCACAACAACATGCCTGGATTCGGTTATCGTAAAATTTGGTAGCAGTGTGAGCTCCAATACCACGGCAAGCGCTTGTTCATCCTATACATGGAACGGAAATACTTATACCAGCTCAGGTTCTTACAATGTATTGTTTGAAAATGGTTCGGCAACAGGATGCGATTCTACTGCATTTCTCACACTAACCATTAGCGGTTTGCCCACCGCAAATGCCACCTCCACTTCCGCAACATGCAATCTGGCCAATGGCACAGCAACTGCTACAGCCCTTGGAGGTTCGGGAAGCTATACCTACAATTGGTCAAACGGATTTATCGGAAATTTAAATTCCGGACTTGCAGAAGGTAGTTATACGGTAACAGCTACCGATCAAAACGGATGCAGTGCCCAGGCACAGGTAAGTGTGGGCAGCATACCTGTGGCAGACATTCTTGTTACGGCTTCAGATACTGTTATAGAATACGGAGATTCAGTAAGAATCAATGTCCTGTATGGTGCCGATTATCGTTGGACACCCGAAACCGGATTGAGCTGCAACAACTGCTCCACACCCATTGCCAAACCCCTCAAAAACACAACTTACTTCGTTACCGGAAAAGATACCAACGGCTGCGCTTATTCCCGCTCTGTAACTATTGTGGTGGAAATTATCTGCAACGAATTGTTTGTGCCTGATATTTTTTCACCCAACGGAAGGGGAGATGTAAACAATGAAAAATTATGTGTTTACAGCAACTGTGTCAAAGAGATGACTTTTGCCATCTACAATCGCTGGGGAGAACTCATATACCTCACCAACGACATCAGGGGATGCTGGGATGGCACGCACAAAGGCATTGAAGCTGCCACCGGAACATATGTATACAGGTTATATGTAGAGCAGCTCGATGGACAGAAGATTGAACGCGCAGGGAATATTACCCTGGTACGATAACTTTTCTTTTCTTGTCGCTACCTTCTAATCAAAAACGGTAATCAATACTCCTTGTTGTTTTTCAATAGGAAAACCTGATTGA
>JBEICQ010000105.1:0-7471 GCA_040383885.1 Flavobacteriales bacterium
TGCCGATCTGGAGAAAGTGCAGGTGATGCTGCATACAGAAAAAGATGATTTGCTCAAACAACTGAAAAACCTGACCAGACAGATTTCCAAATTTGAGATTCAGTTGCAGGAGATAGGTGAGGAAATGCATAAGCTTCAGAATCGCCTTCAGCAATTGCGGAACATGAAAGACGAGGTGGATTTGCTTGAAGTGGAAACCATCCCGCACAAAACAGACGATGACCTGGAGTTGCTCTACAACAAAATAAAGATGCAACTCAACGACAGAGGAAGTTTAAAGGCTTCTAAAGACAAAGCCTTTGAATTCTTGCGAAACAAGTTGCGCAGCAACCTCGCCGATGAACATCAGTTTATCCGCTTTGTAGAAGATGAGCTTGCCTGTTTGTCCGACAAGGAAAAATCCATCGAAGGCCTCCTGAATTCAATCAGTACCCAGTTCGCAAACCCTGCATTTACACTCATTAAACGCTACGAGGAGTTTAGGGAATTTATTCACCAGCAATTTAATGCCGGATTATCCAGAACCCGCATCTCCGATATTGAATCACTAAAAGTTGATTTGCTCGACAACAAGAAAATTCTTGGCGAACTCAAAAGAATTTCTTCCATCAAGGAGATCAATGGACAGATGATGCTGAACTTCGACCAGGGCGACAGTCTGCAAATCCTCAATCAATATTTGGATAGCGGAAGAAAAGTAAGTTTCGACGAGTTGTTTGATCTTGAATTGAGAATCACCATCCGCGGTACTGAAAAAGTGGTAGACCTGGCCGCACAGGTAGAAAGCGACGGAACAGACCGGATGATTCGTCTGGTCATCATTATGAGTGTAATCAACCGACTGGCAGTGCACGATCACGACAACAGGGTTACCTTGTTTATTGATGAAGTAGCCACCATCGACAAGCAGAACCGCCCTGAGCTGGTGAAGTTCTGCAAGGAACATCATTTCATTCCCATCTTTGCAGCCCCCGATCCGGTGCCGGGCTTTAATAAGTATTACTTTATCTATCCGGGTAAAGGAAAAATCAACCTCAACGAACAGGTGAATGTGATGTACAGCAGTCCGCACAAAACCGGCAAGGAAAAAGAAACAACAGCCTCCAAAGCCTGATTCCCATGAACTACGCTGAACCCAAATCGGTCCTGTATTTTTTGTGGAATTACCACGACCTGCTGTTTGATTTATTTGCCCTGCAGCGCGACAAAGGATACATCAGCCGTGAACTGATGCAACTTACCGGGAAGAAACACGGCCATGATATTCTTCCTCAGTTGCTGGAATACCGCGTGCTCCGGGAGTTGAATGAGGATTATGAAATTCATTCGGTTTTTTACAGCCTGATGGAGTTCCTGCTGAATGAGTTCAAGCCTCTTTTGCCGTAAACCATCCAGAAATACCATTATTCCATCTCAGCACTGTTCCGCAAAATCCGCGAAAGCCAGGGGCAGCATGAAAAAACAATTCTGCAGAACCGCATCACCGATCTCTCTCTGCAGATCAAAGAGTTTGTGGAGCTGGTTGAAAAAAACACCATCAAATTGCTTTCAGAGACCAGGGAACTGAAGTCGAATGTGGCAAAAATTGATTACCGCGAGAAAGTACACAAGGCAAGTTTCTGGATAGAATATTACATCGTTCCTCTCAATCAAATTCTCAATGTAAATGAATATGATTCAGTGGCCAATAAGTTGTACGAAATTTCGGAGTATGTAAACCAGAAACGCTTGCTCTACACTGACGACAGCATCCGCGTGCGCTTCGAGAAACTCTACAACCAGCTTGTACAGGTAAATGACGACCTGCTCAAACAGAGCAAGATTCTCACCAATGAACTCTTGCCACTGATAGAACGAATCAAAACAGAATCTACCATCCTTACAGGTTGGATTGAATTTTTAAAAAATCCTTACAAAGTAGATACCCCGGAAATTCTGAAAGCAGAACGCGGTTTTCCCTACTCGTCTAATATCTACCTGAACACACAGGAGTTTTTTGAGCAATACCTCAATGCGGCGCCTGTTTTTGTAGATGAGCCTCAGGCCCCGGCAGAGAAATGGATTTTTGACCGCGACAAATACAAAAGCAAATTGCAGCAGGAATTACCTGTTGAAGATTTCTTTCATTGGTGCGCAGATTCTCTCAGTTCTGAATACAAGCTTGTTGAGACTGACAAGTTTTTCTCTCTCACAGGACTTTTGTTCGAAGATGATTTGCACCTCGATATCGAATCAGGAGCAAAGCCCGGCAAAGTTTCTACCACTGATTTCACACTAAAAGTTCCAAAAATCAAAATCAATACACATGGAGTATCCGAAATACCATACGCAGATCGTTGAGGCCCTCATGGGAGGTAAATTCATCCTCGCCGGCGACAAATATTTTGATGAGTTAAAAGCAAACGAATCTTTTTACGCGAGTTTTTTCAAGATATCTTTTCGCTATGAACTCAAGTATAGTCAGGAGTATGCTTACCTGGTATCTACTGATACTACCGAAAACCTGAGTCGCGACATCAGTATTTTTTTCGCGATTCTTTGTTACGAACTCGACAGAGATGGAAAAAATTTCATGGATGAACTTCAGTATGCCGAGTTTGAAATGGATAAGGTGGATGAGTACTTCGAAAATTCTACTTACAAAGAATTGATCAAAGCAAACAACCAGCTTAAGGATGCTGAAAGCAGAAGAAAGCTCATCCGCAACGGATTAATCAAGCGCAACATCGCCACCAAAACAGGTGAGGAGAGATTTGTATTTACACCCGCAAGCAAGGTGTTTATCAATTTTGCGCTCGACCTTGCCCGGCAACGCTCAGCAGAAACCGAAGCAGAAAGCGCCCGCTCCTGATACCCGTTTCGCTTTAGTTGCTGTGCTCAAGAACAGCAAACTTACCTGACTTAGCCCCATGATTTCGCCACGCCATTGGCTTTATCTGTTGTATAAAGTTTCTGTATTTTGCATAAGTGCTTCAAAAAACACACATACAGCAGGCTGATGCAGCCAGAGGTTTGGCCATCCTCCTGGTGTTTTTCTTTCATGCATTTCAGATTCTTTTTCCCGGATTCGACCATGTAAATTTTCCTGATCAGGCTTTCCTGGATATAGGAACCCCCCAATTTTTTATCCTTTTTTTCAATCCTCTCGGACAGGGATGGATGGGAGTTAATCTTTTTTTGGTGATCAGTGGTTTTTTAATTCATCTGATTTATCTCCGAAACAGGGAGCGCTTTGCTGTGCCCGCCTTTTTGGGCAGGCGATTCTTTCGGATTTTTCCTGCCTATGTGCTCTGTTTGTTCCTGTGTTTTTTACTTTCCCCACAGGGCCGCGCATCAGGATGGACCGACCTATGGTATCACCTGTTTTTTTTACATAATCTGAACGATCAAAGCATTTTTTCCATCAACCTGAGTTACTGGAGCATTGCACTCGAAGTGCAGCTCTATCTGCTTTATCCCCTTTATCTCTTTTTTTTAAAAGGCTCAGGTGAGCGACAACTTTGGATGCGTCTTGTCTTTCTCTATGTAATCATCATGCTTTATCCCTGTTTCTCATCCTTTCGTTCGATGGCCTACACCACCAATGTGTTTTCTTATGCATTTGTTTGGGCAGGAGGAGCCTGGATTGCTTCCGCCTACCACAAAGGGAAAAAAATTTTTAAGTATTCATTACCATTGGCTGCGCTGCTATACCTTCTGTTTGCCCTGAGTCGTTGTTATTTTATTTCTTCATTTTTTATGCAGGTACCTGCAACACTCGCCTGTATGGCACTTTTTGAATGGCTGATTCATCTGCCCTCAGGAAAATATAAAACGCCCTCTTCTTTTTTGAGTTTCACGGGTACCATCAGCTACAGTATTTACCTTATTCACCTGCCTATCCTGCAATACATCCTGCCGCTGATAACAAGTATCAGGCAAGGTTCGTGGCTCAGTAAAGCGGGAGGCTTTTCTCTTTCACTGGCACTTGTATACGGACTGGCCTGGTTGCTATTTAAAATCGCAGAACAACCGGGCATTGCACTGGGAAGGAGACTCATGCGATGAACATCTCCTGATGAAATGGAGATTCAAGCCATTTTAGGTTGATTTTTCAGGACAGTATGTTGCTTGCAGATCTCATGACGACATGAAATCATGTATTGCGGATAAGGAAATTCAAAGCTTGACCGATTCGGACAAATTACTTTTTCTTTTCTTTTTTGGCTTGCTTTGGCAGAAATTCAAAGAAAGTATCTCCACGCAAACCGAGCCTGAGCGTTTCCAGTGAGATCACATCATGGGGTGCGATATTTCCCAGATTCACATTGCTTCCCATGTTTTTTATGAACCATGCCTGCTGTGATTTCTGCGGGGCTTCCCAGATGATGTTTTCCTGTGGTACTTTGCCTTTGATTTTGTCCACCAGGAGGGAATGTGTTTTTCCGTCGCGATGATAAATTCCAACATTTCCGCTTTCTCTGGCTTCGGCAATCACTTTCCAGCTCCCTGCCTGCAATTCTTTTTTCATCATAGATATCCATTTGGCAGGATAGATGATGATACCTTCTTCTTTAGAACCAACCTCACTTACCACACAAACCTGTGAGGAAAGGGTATGTATGTATTTGCATTTTTCATCGTGAGGCATGGTGATGGATCCATCCGATACCTCTGCCATTTCCAGTCCAAAGGTATCCAGCAACTTCCGGTAATCATCAAACTGACGACGCACCACAAAGGCTTCGAAAAGCGTACCGCCCAGATAAACTTTTAGTCCGGCTTTTTTATAAAGTTGAATTTTTTCCTTCAGGTTGGGTGTCACATACGAGGTACCGAACCCCAGTTTTACCAGGTCGGTCAGGTGTGCTGAAGATTCAATAAAGTTTGCAGCCTCGGCAAGTCCGAGTCCTTTGTCCATCATCATGGTAATCCCTGTTTCCCTCGGCTTCTCCGGCCTTGAGGGAATGTCACTCAGTATAAAATTCATCTCAGGCTGATTTAAAATGAGCAATTACCGAAAGCACATCGGCATGATATTGTAGTTGATTAGCATACTCAAAAAGCTCGGCTTCCGAAGCCACATTAGTGCTCATGGCCTCAAACAAATATTCCCCTGCTTCATTGTTTTTTCCCGACAGATAGAGATAGGCTGCAAGTCTTGTTTTGATGCTGTGGTGGCCCAAACTGGCAGATACCGCCTCCCTGAGTATTTCAATTGATTTGGCAATTTTTTGTTGTGAGAAGAAAGTTTCAGCATAAGAAAGCCAGGTTTCCACATCCTCTGCATCATTGGAAAGAGAGGAACGGTAGGCTTTTTCTGCTGATTTGATGTTGCCTAAGGCCGCATGCGATTCTGCAACAATCAGCCAGGCTTCGGCATGGTTTGGATCAATGTCTGTTGCTTCAATGGCAGCCTCCAGGGCTTCTTCATGTTGCTGCAGGTATTGATGGCAGGCAGCCTTGCCCACCCATGATTCTATCATGCCTTCGTCCAGTTCTACGGATTCATTGTAATGCCTGAGTGCCGTTTCAAACAATTCCATCTTCTCGTAGCAATCACCCACAAGAAAAAAGTAGGTGGCGTCTTTGTTCTCTGTCTCTCCCAATTGTTTGTAGATCTCGAGTGCTTCTGAAAATAAGCTCATTTCGGTATAGCACTGTGCTTTGGAATACATGGCTCCGAGGAAGCCCTCATCAATGGCAAGCGCCAGATCGAAAGAATGCAGGGCCTGTTCAAAATCTCCTTTTCGGAAATAACACATACCCAGGTTGTACCAGCCTGTGGGGGAGTAAGGATGAAGATCTAAAAACTGGTTGAAGAAAAGAATACCTTCTTCGAACTTACCGGTTACATGATAGCAATGGGTTAACTCAAAAAAAGCAAATTCATTTTCGGGATTTTCCTTTACTGCTTTGCGTAAAAATTCTGCAGCCTGAGCATAATCGTCGCGACCTTCATATTCGAAGGCGATGAACATATACACCTCATCCTTGTTTTCCGCAAGTTCCAGTGCGCTCAGGTATGCCTCAATGGCCTTGTCAGATTCACCCATTTGGGCATATAAGCCGCCCTGGGTAATAAACACTTCAGGGTTCTGCGGTTCTGCACTGGAAGCAAGAGTCAGAAGCTGCTGCGCTTTGCTGAGTTTGTTGTTGTGGGCAAATATCTGTGATAATTTAATCTGAAGTGAAACACTGTTGGGATGCTGTGCAACTGCAATCATACCGGCCTGCTCCGCCTTGTTGCTACTTTTTTCCTCCATATAAGCATCCATAATCTCCTCAAAATCGTGCACATCAAAAAAGTATTGCTCGTTCTTTCTGAGCATCTCATCAAACCTATTGATCAGGCTCCTGTTTATTTTTCTATCATGTGAATCGTTGTTGGGTGCATTCATAGGGTATTAATTCATTTGTACAAAGATAAGATATAAGCTTTCGGATTGTGATTTATCTTTCAACTGAATACTGTTGAAAACCAGAGGCGTTTTTTAAAATACTCCCTATTCTCTAAATATAGCATCGCTGATGCCCTGATTTACTACATATCCGGTATATCGGAGGGTAAGTGTAGCTTTTTCAGGACCTTTTCCACCCGGCTTTCTTGCTTCGCTGTCGAACTCCCCTGTGATACCCATGGGGAGCGACATTTTGTTTACATCGAAGGTGAATTCCAGCGAGCCGGGCAAATCATAGGCATCCGGACGGGCAGCATAGGAAAAATGAACCATGAAATTGCCATTTTCCCGGGTGTTCGCATCCAGGGCGATTAGTCTGTTCTGCGACCTGTCTATCCATGCGGTGGCAACAATAACCTCCGGATTATCTTCAAGCGGGAGTATTTTAACCACTTCACAAAGCACACCTCTTTTCTTTTCCCGCTTGATCCATACTGCTGTATGAGGCTTCTCCAATAACTCCTGCATCTTAAAGTTGATGCCTTTTTTGGGTAACATCACAAAGGCAGGACTCTTGATCCGAACCTTGTCTGGCTTTTTGTAGTAAACCTTGGCCGTTCTTACGGGAATTCTGATGAAACTTACATTCAGTGAAATCTTTACATCGGCACTGTAATCTCTCACCAGCGACAGTTTGGTTTTTAAACTGTCGAGCATGGGAGAAGGATTTTCCATGCCTTCTGCATGCATCCAAAAATGCAGGCAGAGAATGATCAGGAGAGAATATCTTTTGAACGAAATTTCCATAGACTGATGCCAAAACAGATGAATATATGTAGGACCAATACCCCGATGGAAGTAAGTAGTTTAGGGGTGTTGGGCACTTCGTCGAAGAACAAGCGCCAGTTGTTCATGTAAGTGGTAAAAAACAAGGGCTTCACTGCCTTGAAGAGACTCAGGTTGATGGCCGATAAGATCATAAAAGCAATGATGATGACCATGGTCAATATCACCGGGGTAATGGAGTTGTCGCTAAACACAGAGAACATAAAGGCAATGGCTGCCACCACGCCCATGCCGGGAATGGCAAA
>JBEICQ010000106.1:0-7414 GCA_040383885.1 Flavobacteriales bacterium
ATATGTTCCTTCCGATCCGTTCAAGAACAAAACCTTTTCCTGCGCATGAACAAAAGTTACGGGGAGGAGACAAAAAAAGAAAAGGATTCCGGGAAGGTTCCCGTATGTTTTTAATACATTTGTCATACAATAGTTCAAACTTAAGCAATTAACTCAAATCATAGATGAAAAGGCTTTTTTTTTTGACCAAATGAGTAACTTTTAAAACGAACCGTCGGTAAAACCACTTAAAATAAAAACCATGAACAAGTTTACACTGAATTTTTTTCTTTTGCTTTTTGCCATTCTTTTATACCCAAGCAAAAACATTTCTGCGCAAAACGCAAAACGGTTTTATGAAGACGGGGTTGCTGCAGCAACTGCATCGCAGTGGAACGAGGCCCTGGATTATTTCAACAAAGCAATTGCTGTAAAAAACAACTACCCGGATGCATACAGGTCCAGAGGCAGGGTATACATTGCCTTGAAAAGGTACAAAGAGGCTATTTCTGATTTCAGCAAGGCCATTGCAGAAAGGCCAAATGATGAGGAATTATACTTTTACATGGGAACTGCTCAACTCTCCGGCGGAATGTTTAATGAGGCGGTTGAATCTGCCGAGAAGGCCATTGACAGGAAGAAAAAGTACAAGGACGCCTATCTGCTTCTTGGTAAGGCCCGTCTCTCTTTAAAGCAATATGATTTGGCTATGCAGGCAGCAGAAAAAGTGATTGATCTGGATGATGACATGCCTGAAGCCTACCTCCTGAAGGCCACAATCGCTGACAGCTCAGGAAACGGAAACCTGGCAGGCACTTTTGCAAGCAAGGCTGTTTCCTTGCTCACTGCATCCAAAGAATTTATAAATCAGGCAGATAAAAATCCTTATCTCAGTTATTTTCAAAATCAGGTAAAGACACTCAACAAATATGCACTCTATACGGAGTTGCTGGCAGCCAGTGAAGCGGCCATGAATATTTACAAAGACCAGTCTTTGTTTTATGCCATGAAAGGAGTTGCGCTCTCTTCAACCGGTAACAATGTGCTTGCAATTGAAAACCTAAACAAAGCAATCACCATGGAGGAGAGAAATCCTCAATACTATGTATACAGAGGAAATCATTTTTATAAAATCGGACAAACAGATCCTGCCATAGGGGATTTTCAGAGAAGTCTTGTTTTTGATCCCGACAATCAGGAAGCCATTCTGGGAAGAGCCAGATGCCTCGATGCATTGGGCAAACCTGAGGAAGCACTCCTTCAGATGAAAAAAATTCGCACCAGAAATGAGTCTGTCAATAAGTTGGAAGCTGTGATTCGCAAAAAAATCTTTGAGAAGAACCGTGAAAAAAATCCTCCGGAGATTCAGCTTGCATCAGCTTCAAAAAACAATGCAGGTGCGGTATATCTTGACAAGGACTCTTCAGCACTCTTGTTGAAAGGCACATTAACCGACAGAAATCCTATTCAGAAACTGACGGTTAACGGCGTGTCCGTTTCCATAGATACTACCGCCATCAATCCCGTCTTCTCCATCAGATTATCTCCTGCTCCTCAAGGAAGTTTCGAGATTGTAGCTACCGATGTTTATGGTAACCTTGCAACAAAAAAAATCAACATACTTTTCTCTGAGTCAAATCCTCCGCAGATTGCCCTTCTAAGTCCGGCCAACAATGGTAAGGATATCATGCTAAACGACACCATCGGATATTCTCTTAGCCTGAGTCTTAGTATTCAGGATGCAAGTGAGATTTCCAGGGTAGAGATAAATGGCCAGTCGGTTACTTTCGATGCTTCAGCCCGTCCGGTAACATGTAACCACACACTCGATATCGTTGGCATTGATTCACTCCGCATAAAGGCCACCGATATTTTTAATAATACCGCCACAGTTGCTTTCAAGCTCAACCGCAGCCAGATGAGTGATTCATCCGCTTCACCGATGGGCAAAACCTGGGCTGTATTTATCGACAATTCCAATTACCAGAATTTACCGGCTTTGCAGGCATCAAGTAATGATGTAAACGCCATGAAAGCTGCCCTTAACGGATACAACATCGATCAGATCATCGTTAAAAAAGACCTCTCCAAGAATGAAATGGAAAGGTTTTTTGCCGCCGAACTCAGAGACATGGTTAATAAAAACAATGTAAATTCTATCCTGATTTGGTTTGCGGGTCATGGTAAATTCCTGAATGAAACAGGTTACTGGTTACCTGTAGATGCCAATAAAAAGGATGATTTTACCTTCTTTAGTTTGAATAACCTGCGAGGCTATCTTGCAAGTTACCAGAAAGTAAAACATACCCTGGTGGTTTCTGATGCCTGTGAAACAGGACCTGCTTTCTACCTGGCCATGCGCGATATAGGCAAGCCCCGCGAATGCGGAAATTGGGAAACCACCCGTCTTCGTTCCGCTCAGGTATTCTCTTCTACCAACCTTGACCTGAATGACGACAAATCAGCCTTTGCAAAATCTTTTGTGAATGTGCTCAAAGGGGTGAATGATAAATGCATCTCTATCGACAAAGTCTCCGAAAAGGTAACACAAATGGCAAAATCAGGTCAGGCCGTGAAACCCAAACTTGGTAACATTCAGGGATTGAAAGACGAAAACGGAACTTTCTATTTTATTAAAAAATAGATGATCGCTCTATTTTTAAGCCTCATTTGTCTCTAATTCTCCCTCCCATCGGGCGATAACTGCAGAAGCCAAACAATTGCCCAGCACATTTACTCCTGTGCGAACCATGTCCATCAAGGCATCAATCCCGAGGATGGCAAAAACGGGTTCAGGGGGCAAATTGAAAGTGGAAAGTGTGCCCAGTAAAATTACCAATGATGCACGCGGAACACCGGCAACACCTTTGCTTGTAAGCATGAGTGTAAATACCATGGCGAGCTGGGTACCAAAAGACAGCTCAATGCCTGCTGCCTGGGCAATAAATACAGAGGCAAGCGAGAGATATAAAGTGGTGCCATCAAGGTTAAAACTATAGCCTGTGGGCATCACAAACGACACAATTTTTCCGGGCACGCCAAAAGCTTCCATTTTCTCCATGGCGTCCGGCAGGGCAGCTTCAGAACTTGCTGTAGCAAATGCAAGGGAAACCGGTTCGCTCACTGCTCTGATAAATTTTTTAATGGGAATGCCACAAGCCAGTGCAATGGGAAACAATACTGCAAGCACAAAAAACAACAAGGCAGCATAGAGGGTAAGCAGGAGTTTAAAAAGGTTTACCAAAACCCCGGGCCCCATGCCTGCAATGGTAGCTGCAATGGCACCAAATACTGCCAACGGTGCCAGATACATCACTACATGCGTAAACTTAAACATCGTTTCACTCAAACTCTCAAGCCATGACAACATGGGTTTGCGTTTCTCGGCTTTTACCATCACCAGGCCGATAGCAAAAAGAATGCTGAAAACGACCACCTGCAAAACCTGTCCTTCAGCAATGGACTTGGCAATGTTTTCAGGAAATGCATGAATGATGATGTCTTGTCCGGCCGGTTGTTTTATCTCCAGGCCAGAAAGTGATTCTCCCGATCCGCTCAGCGAGAGACCATAACCTGCGCCTGACAGGTTGATGGCCGCCAGTCCGATAAAAAGGGCAAGGGTAGTTACCCCTTCAAAATACAGCAAAGATTTCCAGCCAAGTCGTCCCAGTTGCCTGAGGTCTGAGTGACCTGCTATTCCTCCAACAAGCGTCCCCAGAAGGAGAGGCGCCACAATACATTTGATAAGCCTTAAAAAAATAGTGCTTAATACTTTGCAATGCACTGCGAACTCAGGAAAGCTGATGCCGGTTTCAATGCCCAACACCATGCCTGCCATGATCCACCAGGTGAGTTTTTTCTTGTACCTGATGAGTAAATAGAGTCCTGCCACATAGGCCGCCATCCTTAGCAGGAGCATAGGCTTATTGTTTTTTCAGTTGTGTATACTCGTGAAAAAAATGAGGAATGGTTTCAATCCCTTTCAGGAAATTAAAAATACCATAATGCTCGTTGGGTGAATGCAAACCGTCACTGTCGAGTCCAAATCCCATGAGTACAGATTTTAATCCGAGGGTTTTCTCAAACAGCGCAACAATAGGTATACTTCCGCCTCCGCGTGTTGGAATGGGCTTTTTTCCAAATGTTTTTTCCATGGCGCGGGAAGCAGCTTTAAATTCTATGGAATCTGTTTTGGTGATATACGGATGTCCTCCGTGATGGGGTTTTACCTGAACCTTTACATAAGGAGGCGCTATGGAGCAAAAATAATCACTGAATAATTTTGTGATTTTATCAGGATCCTGATAGGGAACAAGTCTCATCGAAATTTTGGCATAAGCCTTAGAAGGAAGCACTGTTTTTGCACCCTCGCCAGTATAACCTCCCCACATGCCATTTACTTCAAGCGTGGGCCGAATGCCGGTACGCTCCAAAGTACTGTATCCTTCTTCTCCGCGCAATTCGTTAACATCCAGGTCTCTTTTGTAAACCTCAATATCAAAAGGTGTATCCGCCATTTCGGCTCTTTCGGAAGCAGTCAGTTCATAAACATCATCGTAGAAACCCGGAATAACAATGTGGTTGTTCTTGTCCTTTAGTGAAGCAATCATTTCACACAACACCTGCGCAGGATTTGCCACCGCACCCCCATATACACCGGAGTGCAAGTCCTTGTTCGGTCCGGTTACTTCCACCTCCACATAGCTTAGACCCCGTAATCCAACATCGACTGAAGGAAGGTCGTTGGCAAGAATAGAGGTGTCTGAAATCAGGATGACATCAGCCTTTAACAGCTCTTTGTTTTTCTCGAGAAATGCCCCAAGGCTTGAGGAACCAACTTCTTCCTCACCCTCTATCATGAATTTTATATTACAGGGAAGACTGTTGAGTTTAAGCATCACTTCCAGGGCTTTTACATGCATGAATACCTGCCCTTTGTCGTCGCAGCTACCTCGGGCAAAGATGGCTCCATCAGGATGGATGCTTGTCTTTTTGATTACTGGCTCAAAGGGACCGCTTTCCCAAAGGTTCAGAGGATCGGGAGGTTGCACATCGTAGTGCCCGTAAACCAGCACTGTAGGCAAAACCGGATCAATAATTTTTTGGGCGAACACAATAGGATACCCATCGGTCTCCATCAATCGTGCATCATCAGCACCTGCTGCACTCAGTGCATCACGGGTTGCTTCAGCCATTCTCAGCACATCTTTTTTGAATGAGAGATCAGCGCTCACCGATGGAATGCGAAGCAGATCACATAACTCATTTACGAAGCGCTCTTTGTTTGCGTCGATATATTCTCTGTACATAGTATGTTGTTTTGTTAGATGGCAAATAATCTGGAGACATTAAAACCAAGCCTTATTCCCCAGTCTTTGAAGGTAGTTGTTGTTCTTGAAAAATACAGATGTTCCTGCATAAACATGGCATTGGTTACATGTACCTGAAATACATGTCCTCCTGTTTCAATGTCTAAACCAATTCCGATTGGATCATAATAGTTGTTACCACCAAAATTTTTACTCAATCGGTAACCATACTCCGCTGTTAGGGCCAATCTTTTGGTAAATTTATACCGAAGGCAGGTTGCAAGGGTAATGGCATCATTTTTATCGCCTGTTTTATCAACCAGGTTATAGTGAATCCAAACAGGCGCTAATTGAAATGAAAATCTTTCACTGAATTTTCTTGCGAAGATTATCTGTGTCACATATGAAAATCTGTATGCTCTGTCTGGAGGGAATATGCTACTCTTGGTAAAATCATAGTATATTCCACCTACGATGGTAGCACTTAAAGGCATAGATTGATCAGTGGTTTGCCTTAACAATCGATATTTAACCTGACCGTCATAATTTTTTTCTTTTCCAGCACGCCCAAACTCAAAAGCAAGTCTTCCGTCCCATGAATATTGCAGGCTTAGGCGGATATTTGCACTTCCGTCTAGACCCCACATGTTGTAAAAGCCCTTGTTTAATTCATCAAAGCGGTGGGCAATTCTAAAGTCAAGACTGCGTTTGCCGGGCACTTCTATGGTGTGAAAATTAATCAGGCGTGTGCCTTTAAAAGTGGCGAGTACCGGGCTGGGACCTTCCTTGTCGTCGAGCAAATCCATGTCGCTTTGTGCCGTGCTTCGCATGGCAAATGCCATGCAAACCAAAAACAAAATGATAGAGATGTTTTTCATGCAGTTCAGTAATTAGTTGTTGGGAGCGCCTGCGTTTACCCAGGCATTTAATTTGGCAATCTCACAAGAGGTGAGGGGAGAGGATCCAACAGGTGGCATGGGATTACCTGAATCGTTGATTCGTGTTTTGATGCGCGAAGCATAGGAACTGATGTCCTGATAGCTAAGCAAGGCAGGATCTTGATCTGCTCCATTGTGACAGCCGGAAACAGCACATTTGGAGCCGATAATAACCGAGGCATGTTTACTAAAGGTGATGTTTACAGAACAGGTGTCGGAAGTAATAGGCTTTGGCATAAAGTCCCGCTCATAGTTTCCTTTTTTACAGGAGATGATCAGCACAATGGCAACGAGCATCCATAAGGTCGTATGGTTGATTTTCATGATTTTGATACCGCAATAATACGCAAATAAATAGCTCTATTTCTGAACCATTTTCACTTGTTGTACCTTTCCTTGCTTATGTGAAAAAGCAGCCGATAGAAAAATCAAATTCACACTATTTGCAGTAAATTTCACTTACATTTGTATATCAATCGTATTTAAACAACATGATACAAGAAGAAAATGCACCTTCTGCGGGGACCTCGTCTGCATCCCTGCCGGAGGGTTCGCCGATGATCGGTGAAAATCAATCTATCTCATCTCACATGAATGATGATGAAAATTCCCCTCATGCTGATGCGCTTCCAAATCGGGTATCCGAAGATGTTGCGGTTAGCGGTATCTCTGTAGTCAGTGAAATGAATCAAACTGATGGAGAAACCCAGGCGAAGAATGTCAATCCTGTTCTACAGTCAGCAGAAACGCACCCTCCAGATTCACATCAAAATGAAGTCCTTAGTGATAGCCAATCGAACGCAGCCCCGCACGGCAGAGCAGATGTGGCAATATTAGTGGAAGGATCTATCGATAACAATTTTTTAAAAAGCCATCAGGAACCATCTGAGATGCCTGTGGTAGAAATTCATGAAGCTCATACAGAAGAGGATGCGGATGAGGTAGCCGCAGAGGAGTCTTACTCCCACCTAAGCCGCAAGGAATTATTGGCCAAGCTGGAGGAATTGCTCAAGCAGGAAGATATACTTTCACTCAGAAAACCTGTGAGGGAAATTCGCGATTGTTTTCTCAACCTTACCAAGGAAGAAAGAAAATTGCAGGAAGAAAAAATCAAAGCCATCAGTGAGGAAGAGGATTCAGAAGATGAAAAGCAGGTGCAGCAGCCTGATGAGTTTCATGAGCAATTTG
>JBEICQ010000107.1:0-7337 GCA_040383885.1 Flavobacteriales bacterium
CGGGATTGCTCATGCAAAGCGCCTCACCCATCCCCATGGCATGCGAGAGACTGCATAGTGCGCGGTAAGTGATAAAATTGGGATTGGCAGGTGCAAAGATGATTCCATCGAAAATAAAATCTTTTTGAAGAAAGAGAAAGATTGCAGCTACAACAACAGAAATGGCTCCTCTTACCAGATGCCATCGAAGATCCTCGAGATGATCGAGGAAGGACATTTCTCCCGGAGTTTTATTTTTACCGAACAGGGCCAAAATTAACGGGATCCTGATTTGAAGGAGGCAATGGCGTTTCTGGTAAAATCAGAAAGTACAAGTGTGCCACTCAGCAGTGCTCTTTGTGTTAGGAGTTCATCCCAATGCCCGCAGGATTCCCATCCAATGGCCTTGATCTGGGCCATTGCCTCAGGATTGCTTCCCCGAAGATTATTACACAAAGCTTCAATGGCCTCATCCATTTTATTCACATCCGGATGTATCTCGGCATAGAGTCCGGCATGATAAGCCCATTCGGCAGAGTGCCATGCAGTAGCGTTGATGGCCAGTTGCTGAAAGCGAGCTGTTCCTATTTTTCTTTCAACGGCAGGTCCCACCACAAATGGACCGATGCCAACGGCAAGTTCACTGAGTTTTACGGCAGATTCCCGGGTGCCAAAAGTATAATCGGCAGCACATGCAATTCCTACTCCACCTCCAACTGCTTTTGAGTGCACCCTTGCGAGGACAAATTTCGGGGCTTTTCGCATGGCGTTAATGACTCTGGCAAAACCCGAAAAAAACTCCTTGCCCTGAGCTCTGTCTGCTATGGATACCAATTCGTCAAAAGAGGCACCTGCACAAAATGCCTTATCTCCTTTGCTGCAGAGCATAATGGCTAAGGCTTCAGGATTTTTACCTGCTTCTGTAATTTGCTTCGCAAGATTGTTGAGCAAAACACCGGGAAGCGAATTGCTTCTGGGGTGATAAAAAGTGATCACGGCAATGCCGTCATTCATGGTTGTTTCAACTGTTCCTTCCTGTGTCTCCATCCTGAGTAAGGTTCATTTTGGTTGCAAAGTAATCACAAAAATCGCGCATATCCCCTGCCATAGCGGATTCATTTGCGGATTTTTCAAGCATGGAAGCCATGGATAACAGCGTTTGATGCATGAAAATCTTCATATCCTGCACCAACATATCCTTGGTCCATAAATCGATTTTAAGTGTAGATGACTGAGCCGGATCCCACACGCTTAACATGATTGCTTTGGCTGGTTGCCATCCGTCCATGCCTGCGTCACTTGCCGACCAGGAAATCTCCTCAGGAAGGTGCTGTTCATCGAGAGAGACCTCAAATTGTATAGTTGATTTTTTCATAAATGGTCACGAGGGTTTGTATCCGGCTGCTTTGAAAAGCTTGTCGGGATTCATCTGCATCAACACCGACAAACTTGTTTGATCATGTTTTTTCATGTAAGTACATACAATTTGATAACCCATGTAAGAACCGAGATTGGGCGGCGCCTCTCTGGGGAAACCCGGGGTAAATGGCCCTTCGGCAAAGTTGCGCATAAACTCCGGACGATTGCTGTTGAAAAGCATTTTTTTTTCGATCCAGGTAAGCCAAACTTCTTTTTGATGTTCGGTACACCAAGCCATCTGTGAACCGGTGAAGGAAAAAAGTACCGAATCAGAAACCTCCGGAAGCATGTGCTCTGCAAGGTAGTACAGTCGCCCCTGATGCATCATTTCATCAATAAAATTTGCAGGTTCAAAATCTTCAAAGAATTCATGTTCAAGCCATGCCATCATTGCATAAACCGGAATGTTTTCAGGATTCATCTGATTGGTTTTATATTTTGGATATTCAAGGTAGCGGTAGAACCTGTTGTTTTTTCCCAGAAACATATCCAGTCCTATACCAAGCGAGCTGTCACTGCTGACAATCCCATAATTAAAACCTGAAACAAAAGTGGTAATGGAAGGAATGGGCTTATCCGGAAAGTAGGCATGATAGAGCGAAAAAGAAGCACTCAGGTGATGCTCGAGTGAAGCCATTTGTGATTTGTTAAATACTGAGTCGCTGCACGCAAAAACAGCACTTATGTTCTTGTCATGCAAAAAATCGAGTAATCGATAGATATACATCGGCGAATGGGAGCTACCGATATTAAGAATCGAAGTGTTGTAAATTTCAAAAATCACCGGATGTTTTCGCCTGATGGATTCCAATTTAGAGGAATCGGTGACAGATATCATCAATTGCAGATCCTTGTCGAGTCTTGACAAGTGGATATCTATCTTTTTTTTGGAAGAAGGTGCTTCTCTGAAATGGTTTTTTTGCTCACAGGAGAGGCATAAAATCACTAAGCATATACAAAATGCCGTCCTAAGATATAAAGCCATCTGAAAAATATTACTTTTGCTTTTGAGGATTCAAAACTATGAAAAAGTTAATTCCACTTTCAATTGTATTTTTCTTGTATTCTGGGATCACCTTTGCCCAAGGAATACGCATTGGTTTAAAAGCCATTCCAAACATAGGTTGGACAAGTCCGGAAGACGCAAAGGTTTTCATCCGTTCAGGCGCTAAAATGCGGTTTGGCTACGGATTGGTCACTGAATTTAAATTTCTCAAATTTTTTGCCCTTGCCACAGGCTTTGAGGTGAATTGGTATGGGGGCAAAATGGACTCAAATGATTCCACCATGTTTTACACTCCCGCTGAGTTAATTGCACCCAACAACACTACGCAATTCCGCTACATGTTGAAAGAAAGAGCCTACAAGGTTAATTATTTTGAAGTGCCCCTTTGCCTCAAGATGAAAACGCCGGAGATTGGCCCTATGACTTACTTTGCGAATTTTGGTGTTCAAATCGGAGTCAGAGGAAAAGCCATTGCCCAGGATGCCGGCACATTGATTAAAACAGTGACTTCATCAACCGGTGTGATTTCAACTGAGAAAACAGAAGCACCAAGACCGGATGTGGATGTAAGACCTGATTTCAATCTTTTTCGTGCAAGTCTGAATGTGGGTGCAGGTATGGAATACAAACTCATTGGTCCAACGGCTCTCTTCTTCTCGGTCAACTACCTGAGTCCATTTACCAATTTACTCAAAACCACCCCTGAGCAATTGTCAACGGTGAGAACCTTGAACACAGAAAAGTTAAAAACCGTGTTAAAGTCCAATGCCGTTGCATTCAGCGTCGGTCTTATTTTTTAATTGCTCTTATGCGAATTGCGCTTGCGCAGGTCAATCTTCACATAGGTAATTTTGACTACAACACAACAAAGCACATTGCCTTCATTCATGAAGCTGCCTCCAAAGGAGCAGATTTAGTTGTTTTTCCTGAATTATCAGTTTGTGGATATCCTCCTCAGGATTTACTTGAATACCCTGATTTCATCGAAGCATGTAAAAAGAGCATCCACTCCATTTCACATGCTTGCAAGGGTATCACAGCAATAGTTGGATCGCCGGTTGAGAATCCTTCTTCTGCAGGAAAGCCACTCTATAATGCAGCCCTGGTGCTCTCCGAGGGGAAAATTATTCATACTGTTTACAAAAGATTTCTGCCTAACTATGATGTTTTTGATGAATCAAGATATTTTCAACCGGGAGTTCATTCCACCTGTTTGGTTCATGCCGGAAAGAAATTAGGAATCACCATCTGCGAGGATCTGTGGGAATTTTCTTTTTTACCGGGAACAGCTTTTCCTGACAAGAGAAGGCTCTATGGAACTTCTCCTCTGCAGATATTGAAAGCAGAAAATCCTGACCTGATTATCAACATATCCTCCTCACCATTCAGTTACCTGCAATCGGAGGCACGCAAATTCATGTTGAAGAAGAACGCTGAGAATTATGGTCTCTCATTCATCTATGTTAACCAATCCGGTGCCCATGCCGATCTCCTCTTTGATGGCAACAGCATGGTTTGTGATGCCAACGGAGAGATCATAAAAGAAGCACCCTTGTTTTGCGAATCTCTGATCATTCATGATACAGACAATCCGGTATCCGAATTGATTTCTCCTTCAGGTGAAACAGAAAAAATATATGATGCTTTGGTTTTTGGGATCCGGGAATTCTTTTCCAAAATGGGTTTTACAAAAGCTGTTCTGGGCCTCAGTGGAGGAATAGATTCTGCCGTAACACTGGTTCTGGCTTGCAAAGCACTTGGAGCAGAAAATGTACTTGCCGTAATGATGCCTTCCGCTTTTTCGAGCAGCCACTCGGTAGAAGATTCCAAAAAGCTGATAGATACCCTGGGGTGCAAGAGTGAAACGCTTCCTATTCATCAGGTAGTTTCAGCACTTGAGCAAACCCTTTCCGGCCAATTTGTGAATACCACATTTGGGCTTGCTGAAGAAAATTTACAATCCAGGGCAAGGGGTATTTTACTGATGGGAATTGCAAACAAACACGGATATATTTTACTGAATACCACCAACAAGAGTGAGGCAGCAGTTGGATACGGCACACTGTATGGAGACATGTGCGGTGCGCTGTCGGTTTTAGGAGATGTTTACAAAACCAGGGTATATGCTTTGGCACGACATATGAATGCCTTATCTCCCTTGGTTCCTGAATCCATCCTTATCAAGGAACCTTCTGCAGAACTTCGCCCGGGGCAGAAAGACAGCGACTCATTGCCATCCTATGAAGTATTAGATGAGATTCTTGAGAAGCACATAGAGCGGCGCTTGCCCATCTCTCAAATAATAAGTGCTGGTATTGATTCTGCACTGGTTAAAAAAATCGTTCGCATGGTACAAGCAAGTGAGTTTAAAAGATACCAGATGGCTCCTGTGCTTCGCATCAGCCCGAAAGCTTTTGGATATGGAAGAAGAATGCCATTGGTGGAAAGTTTTAATCCACCGGCAGGTTTATCTGAGTGATAAAATACTCAGTTAGTTTCCCGGCAATTTCATTGATATCAAGATTGAATCCCAACTCTTTTTGCATAGAGGTCACTTGTTTGTCACCTATTCCGCAGGGTACAATATGAGAAAAATAGTTCAGGCTGTTGTTTACATTGAGTGCCCAACCATGCATGGTAACCCATCGTGAACAACGAACACCCATGGCACAAATCTTTCTTTCCCTGCCGGGTTTATCCGGATCGAGCCACACCCCGGTGTAACCCGGATAACGACCCGCGGGAATTCCATAATCATAGAGTACCCTTATCACCGCTTCTTCCATCCTTCTCAGATAAAGATGAATATCGGTAAAAAAATTTTCAAGATCCAGAAGCGGATAGCCTACAATTTGTCCGGGACCATGAAAGGTAATATCTCCACCTCTGTTGGTCTGATAAAAATCGGCTCCCAATGTTTCCAGATCAGATTCATTAAAAAGGGCATTCGTTGATTTTCCACTCTTGCCCATAGTATAAACCGGAGGGTGCTCACACAGGATGAGGTAATTGGGTGTTGCAACAGGATGTTCGGAAGTTCTGTTTGATAATTTTATTGAGACAATTTCAGAGAAAATGGCTTCCTGTCTTTCCCATGCTTCTGCATAAGGAATGAGCCCCCATGACTGGGTCTCGATCTTCTTATTTACCACTGTATTCATCCCCCGCAATTACAGTTTTTTGAAAAATAGATTTTCCTTCCTTTAAAGAGTTGTTTGAGTTTTACCTGGAGTGGTGTATCAATCATGTTTAATCTCAAATCAATCCACTGAAGGGAGGGCGCTTTTGCCCAGGCCGTGTCAAAAGCGGTTAAATGGTTATGCCACAAATCAAGTTTATTGAGTTTTGGCAACTTGGTTAACTCTACGGGCAGGTATCCTAATTGGTTTTTACCCAACCAAAGTTCCTGCAGGTTGCTAAGAGCAGCCATGCTTGCCGGAAGACTTTGGATTTGATTGTTTCTCAATTTCAAAATCCGGAGCGACTCCATGCCTGCGATCTCAGACGGGATGGTATTCAGTCGGTTTGACGCTAGATTGAGTTCACGGATTTTTTTTGATTTCAATACCCATCCCGGAATATCGCTGAGTGCGCATCTGCGGCAGGATACTTTTGCACTGTCTGCAGATACTTTCCATGTTCCTGCTTGAACAGAGAATGTAAAAAATACGATCGAACAAAAGAGGAATCGGCCCACTTTAGTCTGTTTCAAGCATTTTCAGTGAAGTTGAAACATCTGCTGCAATTTGCAATTTCAGGGCATCAGCAGAAGGGAACTTCTCTTCATTCCTTATTTTATTTTCAAAAAACAAGGTAAGATCTTTGCCGTACAAATCCCCTGAAAATCCCGGGATATGTGCTTCAATAGCCACTGAACGACCGTTGAATGTGGGCTTGGTACCGATGTTTACAACTGCAGGAAAATTTGTGCCGTCGAAAGAAAGTCGGGCAGCGTAAACACCATTACCGGGAATCAGTTTATAAGGAAAAGAAGGGTGGATATTGGCAGTTGGAAATCCGAGCCTGCGACCACGGCCTTCTCCTTTGATGACTGTACCGGTAAGCATGTATTTATATCCGAGGTAGGTATTAGCCAGCGTGATATTACCGGTGGTGATTGCATTTCGTATTTTGGATGAGCTAACCGGAATCTCTTCCAATTCCAGTGCGGGTACTTCCTCTACTTCGAAACCATAGACGGGACTGTATTCAATCAGTTCGCTGAATCCTCCTTCGCGGTTTCTGCCGAAATGGTGGTCATGGCCAATCACCAGTTTTTTCATGCCGAGGGTATTCACAAGGATGTTTCGGACAAATTCCAATGAAGAGAGTCTCGAGAACTCCCTGGTGAATGGAATTACAATAAGATTTTGCAAACCTGCTTCCCGGAGTTTTTCTGTTTTTTCTTCCTGAGAGTTGAGCAACCTCAGGTCCTGGTCATCAGGGTAAAGCACCATTCTGGGATGCGGATAAAAGGTAAGCATTACACTTTCTCCTCCATATTGAGAAGCAAGCTGGTTGAGCCTTCGTAATATTTGCAGATGACCCAGGTGCACCCCGTCGAAGGTGCCGGTGGTAACTACCGGGGCAGGTATGGGCTGCAGGGCCTGCAATCCCTGAAAAATCTTCACAATAATGTTGAATACCATGCAAAGTAACCGGATTCATTTAACTTTTGCAATTGTGAATGTAACATCAAGATGGAATTGAAATCCCGGCCCTCCCATCCGGACTCCATCCTTCATCAGGAATCGCTATCCTCTGACCGACTACACCTTGCCGAGGGAAGCCCCTTTTGATACTTTAAATGCTTGATAAGTTCATTGATATAAATGCATATGATTTTCATGTGATAAAATTTCTCTTTTCAAATATTTCTTTTATCATTGCAAAAAAAACACCATGAAAAAATCATCACTTTTTGCATTTGCAG